>NZ_CAMFHL010000101.1 GCF_945952095.1 uncultured Arsenicibacter sp.
TGACGGGGCCTAAGGACTATGTCTTCAGCACGGTTTACCGCGAGGGCGCCACGCATGAGGCAATCGGGCTGAACGTGAAGCAGGCGGGCACCTATACGCTGACGGCCACCTACACCAACAGCTGCGGCATCAGCGCGCCGGTGACCAGAACGGTGGCGGTAAGTAAGAGTTGCCCGTAATCCCGCTTGCTACTTATATTTTTGCCAGAATTGCGCCGTGGTCCGGCTTATTGAGTAATCATGCGAAGCGCAGGTTTAGAGGCGTTTGTATCCTGTTCATAACCACCCGCCCGGGCCGGTGACGGATAGGTATAATCACAAAATGGCCGCCTTTTCACGGCAGGTAATTCTATCACTATGCACCGCTCGTTCCTGTCCGGCCGGATGACTATCCTCCTCCTGCTGGTATCTACACTATTGACGTATGCGCAACCGGCAGCCGTACTGACCGGCTACGTGACGGATGCGGCTACAGGCAAGCCCATGCCGTTTGCCAATGTCTATATCAATGGCTCCACGCGGGGCACCAGCACCGACGAAAAGGGTTTTTATACATTGACGGGCGTGCCGCAGGGCACGGTTGAGGTGGCAGCTTCATTTGTCGGCTATCAGTCTGCTTCCCGAAAAATCCGGTTTGACAGTCCGGCCCCGCAAAAGGCTGACTTTCAGCTGAAGGTGAGTGAGCAGACGCTGGAGGCCGTAACCGTGCGGGCTAATCCGAAGCTCCGCGAGCGACACCTGCGCCAGTTTAAACGGCTGTTTTTCGGCGAACCTTTTGGCGGCCAGTGTGTGCTGGTAAACAGCGACGCGCTCCATTTTAAAGAAGAAAAGGAATACCTGTATGCAACGGCTACCGAGCCGCTGTTGATCGACAATCAGGCAACGGGCTATCGGGTGATCTATGATCTGCAGCATTTCGAAGCCCCCCCGTCGGGCGGTATTCTGGTGGCGGGTACGGCCCGTTTCGAAGAGCTGAAGCCCGAAGACGAACGACAGGCTAACCGGTTCCGGCGTAACCGGATTATTGCCTATAATGGGTCAATCCGGCACCTGATGGCCAGCCTGATCACTAATACTACCGAACAGGCCGGTTTTCAGGTGTATCAGGAAGATGTCACAAAGCCGGTATCCCTGGATGCCCGTTCCGTCACGCTGTCGGCGATGGTCAACGACTACAAGCGGCTGGTTGCGGTTAAAGGGCCTGCGTTGATTCTGCCCGGCCGGTTGCCGTCTGAACGCCGGCTGGTATCGCCCATGAAGCTGATTGTGTTCTATACGAAAGCAACCTCAGAGTTTTCGCCCTATCCCGATGCCCGGTACGCCTACACCGAAATAAAACTGCCTGCCGGTCAGCTGCAAATGACTGTCGATGGGGTGATTACGATGCCGGAAAGCATGGAAGCCAAGGGTTCGATGGGTAACGACCGGCTATCGAGCCTGCTGCCCGCCGACTGGAAACCCGACGGCGGCAACAAAGACGCCGCTGCCGGCAGCTCTCTGGCTACGCAGGGCCGGCTGGCGCCCCCTGATGCCCGGATGGGCCGGATTACGGAGGCGTTCAATGAGCGGTTTAAGGTGCTGTCACCCACCGCCTTTGTGCACATCGATAAGCCGTTCTACGCAACCGGTGACCGGATCTGGATGAGTGTATACCTGCTTGATGCCGCCACTCACCAGCGGGCGGGCGGCGAAACGGCGCTTCACGTTGACCTGCTGACACCGGCCGGGAAAGCTGTGCAGCACCAGTGGATACGCATCGCTGAGGGGCGCGGCGAGGGTACGTTCCGGCTGTCGGATACGCTCAGAACGGGCACGTATCGCCTGCGGGCCTATACCGATGACGATGATGCCCAGCAACGTCCGGCATTTGAGCGTTCGGTCGCGGTGTATAATCTGTTCCGGAATGATGCTGCAGCACAGGCGGATTCAGCTCCCAAACAGGCCGATGTCCAGGTATTGCCGGAGGGCGGTCGCTGGATTGCGGGGCTGCCGGCGCGTCTGGGCGTAAAAATTGTGCGGCCGGATGGGCGCGGTCTGGCCATCGCGGGACGTATTGTCGATGACCAGGGTGCTGAGATTACCCGGTTCATGACCAGTCAGCAGGGGATGACCAGTGTGTTGCTGGAGCCAAAGCCGCAGCGGACCTACTACGCAGACGTGACCTATAATAACCAGCTGCAACACGTTCCGTTACCGGCTCCGGAAGCCGAAGGGTTGCTGCTTACTGCCGATGCCATCAGCGACACAACGCAGCTGGCACTGACCATCAGAAGTACCGGCAAGGCTGCTGCTGACTCCGCCTATATCCTTATTCAGCAACACGGCCGGGTGGTTGATCAGCGGAAAGTAATCCTGCAAAACGGGTTGGCAAAGGTCGGATTGCCGATGATGAGCTGGTTGCCGGGGCTGGCGCAGATTACGGTATACGATGCTGTTGCCAGACCGCAGGCCGAGCGGCTGATATTCGTTCCTGAATTTGTTGCACCGGTACGGGTATTGACGGGTTTCAATAAAAACCGGTACCAGCCCCGTGAGCAGGTCTTGCTGAGCATCAATCTGAGCGATAACGGATCGCCGGCCTTAGCCGCTTTGTCGGCCTCAGTTACGGATGCCGGTAAGGTGCCGGATGATACGACGGCTGCTACCGTACATACCCACTTGCTGCTGACCGGTGAGCTGCGTGGCCATGTTGAAAACCCCGGTCAGTATCTGCTCAACCGTTCCGCCGAAACCCGTAAGGCGCTGGATGACCTGCTGCTGACGCAGGGCTGGCGGCGGGTTAGCGGCACGCCGGATACGCAACAGTCCGGCGGTATTTCGCTCATGGGGCGTATTCTGAACCCTAAAAATGACCCGATGCCGGGCGCTCAGGTTATGGTGATGGCGACCGCTCCCGGCCAGTCGTTCGTCAAGTCGGCGGGTGCGGATGAACAAGGGCGTTTCCGGCTGGCAGGTCTGACCATAAAAGATACGATTCAGCTGGTTGCCCAACTCACAGACCGTCAGTTAAAAAATCTGGCGCCTAAAGATGCCCGGCTGGTACTGGAGACACCGGGCAGTGGTTGGGAACGCGGGAAAACAATCCCGGTGCCGGACTGGTCGGCGATGCGGGCACAGCTGGAAGCGGCCCGTACCCGGCAGCAGGCAGATACGGATTTTTATCGGGATAAAACGATGAAGGTACTGGCCGAAGTAACGGTCCGGGCGCAGAAGCAGGCCGACCGGCCCAACGATGTTAACATGCGCAGTCTGCACAATACAGCAGATGCAGTTTTAGTATTTGATGATAAAATACCCGCTTATTCAAACCTGTACGAAATGATTCAGGGGCGCCTGGCCGGGGTGACTGTTAGCCGGAATGTGGCGCCGCCGGGTGGTACAACGGTACATGGCTATCAGGTATTTATGCGGGGCGGAAGCAGCATCAAAAGCGGTACGAAGCCGCTGTTTCTGATGGATGGCGTACCGATTCAGGACCCTGACGGTAACGCGTTAATGAACTTTAATTCAAGCGACATCGAGCGTGTCGAAGTGCTGAAAAGTGCCGGTGCCGCAGGCATGTACGGGGCACAGGGCGCAAATGGGGTTATTGCGTTTTACACCAAAACCACACGGTCGATGCAGGCCGGCGCGAAAGCACCGCCGACGATGAAACCGATTCAGTTCATCGGTTATCCGTCGGTGCAGCGTGAGTTCTACGTACCCCGCTACGACACCGAAGCCGCGACCGGCACCATTTCCGGGCCCGTCGACCAGCGGGATGTCTTATACTGGAAGCCCATCATGCAGACCGACGGTCAGGGGCGCAGCCAGCTCCGGTTTCCGCTGTCGGATGTGGTACAAACAGTACGCGTCGTGATTCAGGGCATTACCGCCGATGGCCGCCCCGTGTCGGTTGTTCAGCTGGTACGGGTGCAGTAATGCGGGCGCATGTAACGCAATTTTCTTATTTTGATAAACTCAGGCTGGTTGGCAGACCGTCTAAACTAACCAGATTATTCTCATCAACATACTCCACAAGGCCATCAGGGCCTAGCTTTTCAGCCCACTTAAAATGCACATCGCGTTCTCCTTGATATTCGAACAAAGGGACGCCCCAACCGCACGAGGTTTGAACCAGGCTGATTTCAGCTATAATTAGTTGGCGTGTACTTGGGTAGATGGTGAACTGCGGAGCATAGTCATTCCATAAATCCGTTCCGGGGAGAACGGTTGTTCCCGTTCCGTATAAACGTAAAATGTTAGGTGCCCCCTCAAAGGAGCAGAACATGAATGTTATCCGGCCATTCTCAAGAATATGAGCAGACGTCTCATTGCCGCTACTGATTAGATCCATATAGCCTACCGTTGCAGATGATAGAAAGCGGAAACAATCAAGTCCTTTAGGGGATAAGTTAATGTGTCCATCTGCACCTAAGGGCGCCGTACTAACGAAGAACATATGCTGTTTCTCCGCGAATTTTTGGTGAGCTGTAGTGATGGAGTTTGAAAATGTACCCATAGATTTTAGTGAGTTAAGGGGGGGGAGACCTTTGGATCGTGGTACAGGTGTCAGACATCGCGACCGGAAATCGGACACCCGTATACCTCCTCCGGACGAACAGCAATTGTCCTCAGTGTTAAAGCGTTCCGGCAAACGTCAGGGCCTTTACCAGATCGCTTTCGTTTTTGAAGTCCAGCTTGTTGGTTTTGGCATATTCATCGACTTTAGGGCCGGCGGCGTCCCCGAGGGCACTGATGATCGACTTTTTATTGAGTTTTACCTTCTCTGAGGTTCCGTCGGGCCGGATCAGGTAATAGGCGTTTTCGGCATAAATCTCGTCGTAGCGCACGTTGGAGCTGTACGCGCCTTTAAAATCTGCCTTTTGCATGTTCTTCTGAATCAACTCGGCCAGCGAATATTTGCCTTCGTACACAACACGGACAAGCTTGGTTTTCAGCGCGTCGCCGGCATTACTAAGCCGCTGAAACGTTTGGGGGGCGTCGTCCTGCTTTGCTGTAAACCGTTTAACGAAGGCTTCGCCGAGCTTGACCGAATCGTTGCGGGGCGTTTTCAGATACAGCATGTGGCCCAGCGCATCGAATTTGATCTGTACGTTGGTGATCTTATTGCCGTTGTTGAGCTCTACCTCGCCTGGCAGCCACTGGTCAACCCAGAACGGACTGCCCTTTACGCCTTCGTACCGGTTGTCGAAACTCCGGACAACCCCGTTGCCGTTGCCCGTCGCACCGGCGAGTGCGTTGAGGTTCACCTGAGCGTCGTAACCAACCGGCGATCTGCTCTGGGTGGTTTGCGAAGCAGGCGGGGTGGTCGTCTGGGCACGGGCTGCTGAGACCAGTCCGCCTATACATAAGCTTGTGAGAAGAAGGCAAGGTAAACGCATTGACAGTGATGAGGTTGATTGTCTTTAAAACTATTGAATCTATTTTAGTCTGGCAAATAAAGAACGCTGTTTCATGGCCGGTCCGCATAACGATGCGTAATTTTACAGGAAACTATTCTGCCCGGCAACTGCCCATGACGACAAAGAGCTTACCACCGGAGGTGTGTGCCTTTCTGAAAAACTACTTCGATAAAATCTACATCATTACCCTCAGGCGGGCGCATGACCGGCATGCGATGTTTAAAAGACTGCTGTCGGGGCTGGATTATGAAATTTTCTGGGCAGTGGATAAACAGGATCTGAACCGCGCGGACCTGATCCGGCGGGGGGTATATGATGATACAACCGCCCGGCATCCCCGCTATCGCCATGTAGAGGGATTAAGTGAAGGGCAGATAGCCTGTTCGCTGTCACACCGGCAGCTGCACGAAAAGATCGTCCGCGAAGGGTATGATCGGGTACTGATGTTTGAAGATGACGTGGTGCCCGTTTTTGAGCAGCTCCATCAGCTGGCCGATACGCTCCGGCAGCTGCCTGATAACTGGGAACTGCTTTATCTGGGCTATACCAAAAACGAAGAGATAAACCTCAGGCAAAAGGTAAAGCAACAGTTTTACAAACTGACAAGCCCCTTTGGGCTGTTGCGCTGGACACCCGGAGAGGCCGCCCGGTACCTGCCCCGTCCGTATTCGGCGAATCTGCGGACGGCAGGCCTGCACGACTGTACCCATGCCTATGCCGTAAGCGGCCGGGCTGCGGAGAAGCTGGTGAAGGCGCAGCATCCGGTCATCGCCATCATTGATGCCATGATCAGCATCCTGGTGCTGAACGGCGAATTAAACGCTTTTGTGACGCTCCCTAAATTTTTTGATCAGCAGGGGCCATCCTATATCGGCTAGCTCAACAAACGGCCGGTTCCGGTGGTTGTGAGGGCATGATACCCTCTACCGATCAACCGGTTGCTGCCAGACCGCTGCGGCTCTGGGACGCCTTTGCGTTTCCGCTTTTCCGGGCCATCTGGCTGGCGGCCTTTGTGTCAAACATCGGCACCTGGATGCAGAACATGGCCGGTGTCTGGCTGCTGACCACCCTGGCATCGTCGCAGGTGCTGGTTGCCCTGATGCAGACCGCCACCAGCCTGCCTGTTTTCCTGCTCAGTATCCCCGCCGGTGCCCTCGCCGACCTGATCGACCGCCGCCGCCTGTTGCTGATGACACAGGGGTTTATGGCCGTGGTTGCCCTGTCGCTGGGGATCGGCACCCTGCTGCACATCATCCGGCCCGAAGCCATTCTGGGTTTTACCTTTTTGCTCGGTATCGGTGCCGCCCTGAACGGACCGGCCTGGCAATCGCTCACCCCCGAACTGGTGTCGCGGCAGGTGCTGCCCGTCGCACTGACGCTGAACGGCGTGAGTATCAACCTGTCCCGTGCGATTGGTCCGGCGCTGGGCGGGCTGATTATTGCTTATTATTCGCCGGGCTACGTGTTTCTGCTCAACGGCATCTCATTCGGGGCTACGTTTCTGGTAATCTATCGCTGGCAACGAACGCCGGTAACCAGAACCTTACCGGTCGAAGATTTCGTGACGGCCTTGCGGGCCGGTATCCGCTATGTCTGGTTTACACCCCTGCTGCACGCCATTCTGATCCGTGCCTTTGCCTTTACCTTCGGGGCCAGTGCCTTATGGGCCTTATTGTCGCTGGTGGTAGCCCGTCAGCTGCACATGGATTCGGGTGTCTATGGCCTGATGCTCACGTGGCTGGGGGCCGGTGCGGTAACCGGTGCGCTGGTGCTGACCCGGCTGACGCAGCAACTCAGCGCCAATGTCCGGATTTTTATGGCCATTCTGGCGTTTATGGCGGTCAATGTCTGTATCGGGCTGGTAACGTCGTTGTGGGTACTTTACCCGGTCCTGTTTCTGGCGGGCATGGCGTGGCTCATGGCGTTGACGAGCCTCAACGTGTCGGTACAACTGAACCTGCCTAAGTGGGTGCAGGCGCGTGTACTGAGTATTTATCAGCTGGTTTTTCAGGGCGGAATGGCCCTGGGGAGCATTGTCTGGGGCACAGTGGCGGGGCAATACGGGTTGTCGGTTACCTTTCTGCTGGCTGCCGGCTGGATGGCGGTTTCTACGCTGCTGGCGATTCCATTCCGGTTACCGGTGGGTGAGGTCAGGGACTTTAGCCCGGCGGAACGCTCCACGCATCCGACGTTTACGGGTGTGATTCAGCCGGAGCAGGGGCCGGTAGTAGTTATGGTCGAATACCGTGTCCGGATGCAGGATCAGCCCGCTTTCCTGAAGGCGATGGAGGAGCTGAAACGTCTGCGCCGCCGCGACGGGGCGCTGCGGGGGGGCGTTTTTACCGATGCTACTGATCCGGAGCGGCAGGTGGAATTTTTTGTCGTAGCCTCATGGGCCGAACACCTCCGCCAGCATCAGCGCCTGACCAACGACGATCTGCATATCCAGCAGGCGGTGCGGCAGTATCACATCGGCCCCGACCGCCCGAAGGTGCACCACTTTGTCGCCCCGTCTGAAGACAGTATGCCGGTGGCGATGAACGACACTACGAAGTGGGAGAACGGGGGATGATAGCGTTTTTTGTCTGAAAACTTTCGTGTATGTTTGTTGGGTATCAATACTCACCAGCTATATATGCGTTTTATAGTGTACCTCACCACGCTATGCCTGCTTTCAGGGATAAGCTTTTTTTCGTGTAAAGGTCCGGAAGGACCACAGGGGCCAGCGGGAACGCAAGGCCCTGCCGGTATACAGGGACCGACCGGACCACAAGGCCCTGCCGGCTCCAGTAATATTCTACAAATAAACTATGCTGCCCGACAGCATACAGGTTCCCAGGATTTATTGCTTACATTTCCTGCTTCTGCCTCCTTAACGACCGATGTCCTTGAAAAAAGTCTGCTGTACGTTTATGTGAAGCAGAGCGGTACAAACACTGGAGGACAAAGTCAGGCTTATTGGTTTGCGGTACCCGGCGAAACAGTAACCGGTAATGAATATAGCTACTATTTGTTTTCTGGTAATTCACAGGCAAATCCGGGCTTATTTTTGCGTCGGGTTGTGAACTTTAAGCCTGGCGCAGAATCATTTGATGCCATACGGGTATTGATTGTGCCGGCCGGAACAACCATTTCCGGTGGCCGTCTTGCCGCCGGAACACCAGCTTATGAGGTCGTAAAAGAACTGTATCACCTGCCTGACTGATGCTTCGCTATTTTTCGTACTTATTACTGATGAGTCTGGTTTTCGGACTTATGGGTTGTCCATTTGCCGGTGATCCGTTGCCACTGATTCCGGTAGCACCGGTGAAGACCGGCAAAACATCGTATAAATCAAGGATCGCCGTTCATTCATTTAGTCCGGATACAGTACGCGGCAACGGTGAGCTGACCATCCATGGTGCAGGATTCAGTCCGGTTCAGTCCGATAATCAGGCGTATCTTAACGGCAAGGCAGCGCAGGTATTGCGGGGTAGTGATACGACGTTGGTAGTGCGTGTTCCTGAGCAGGCAGGCACAGGAACTGTTGAGGTACAGACTGGCGGTCAGCGTGTCGCAGCGGAGAAAATGATGATTTACGGCTGGACGACAACCATCGAGAAAGTACGCCTTCCTGAATCATTGTATGGCTGGAAGTTAGGTGTTGATAAACTTGGTAATTTTTACATTCCCAATGGGTTTTTCTATACCTACATTTCAAAGTATAGTCCATCCGGCCGAAAACTGGGTGAGATCGGATTTGAGCCGTATGGATCCAGAACAGACCACACTATTGACCTGGTCAGGCCTGTTGTTGACGAAAATAACCCTGATGAGAAAGTTAAGTTCCATATTTTGGCAGACTACTATAGTTCTACTGGTATGGTCAGCTATGTAGGGGAGTTAAAGGTCGATTTTAAAGCCGATAAAGTAGAGCGTGAAGAGTGGCCCGGAATGCCGAAACGTTTGTTAGTACCGGCAGACTTCAAGTTGGTTGGCGAGTTGAAGTGGCTGAAATCAGGTAACTTATATAGTGCATATGGGGTGCAGGATATACGGTACCTTGATAATGAATTACTGCTCAGCGGCTCCGGAATTTTTATTAAATACGTTAATAACCAACTTGTTGATCCTCCCGGCCCGACAGATCCGTTTTTGGCTGCCTATGCCGGTAAAGATGCTTACATTGTGTTTCAAGGCCAGAGTGCATTACTTACATCTGTCTATCGGGTAAACGCAAACGGGAACGCCGTTTTATGGGCTGGTAACGGTATGAGCCAGCAGATTGATGGTTACAGAGAAAAAGCAGGTTTCAGGAAGATCGTATGTATGCGGGGAGACGAAACCGGCAGGATTTTTATCCTTGATAACACTACGCTTCGAATGATCACTCCTGACGGTTTCGTACAGACGCTGACGGAAGTGCCCTGCAATCAATTATGTGTGGGTGTAGATGGACGGGTTTATGCCTATCAGGACAACGACAACACCATTTATCGCCTTACTATCCAATAGCTGTTATGCTTCGCTATTTTTCGTACTTATTACTGATGAGTCTGGTTTTCGGACTGATGGGTTGTCCATTTGCCGGTGATCCGTTGCCGCTGATTCCGGTAACACCGGTGAAGACCGGCAAAACATCGTATAAGTCAAGGGTAACCGTTCATTCATTTAGTCCGGATACAGTACGCGGCAACGGTGAGCTGACCATCCGTGGTGCAGGATTCAGTCCGGTTTTGTCCGATAATCAGGTGTATCTTAACGGCAAGGCAGCGCAGGTATTGCGGGGTAGTGACACGACGTTGGTAGTGCGTGTTCCTGAACAGGCAGGCACGGGTATTGTTGAGGTACAGACTGGTGGTCAGCGTGTCGCAGCGGGGAAAATGATGATTTACGGCTGGATTGTCAACTTTGAAAAGCTGTTATTCTCTGATGATATCCGGGCGGATATTGCTATTGATGAAAGCGGTAATATGTATGTATTATCCGGAAGGGATGTCATTAAATACAATGCCTCGGGAGGCTATGTAAAAACGATTGCATATAAGGAGTTGCTTACAGTAAGTGACCATAGCCTCAGGAAAATGTTGCTTGAGCCAGATACTACGAAAACGGAAAAAGAGGAAGTATTTCATCTTTTAGGTTCATATTTACGTGAGCCAAATGACTGTTGCAGTGGTTTTAAAAGTTATATCGCAACATTATCTACAAATCCATACAAGTTTACCTTACTGGATAAATGGCCGATCTATTGGGCCACATGGTTTGCCAAAGCGTCAAATGCGTATTATCTGGCGGGAGTATATACCCGTACTCAGGAAGGTAAATCTGTCTTTGGTCTTGCAAGATGGCAGAATCGGGGTATTATCAATTTGTTAGATGCTGACAGACCTATTCCGGCTATGCTGCTTAAACAGCAACTGCATGTCGGTATCCAGAACTCAGCGTCAAAATTTACAGAAGTTGTTGCGATCGCTGATGATGGCAAAATTAGACATTGGCTGGGCGGACAGGATAGCAACATGGTGGATGGCCCGGCCGGATTGGCGGCATTTATTGATATAAACTCATTAGCTACAGATAGTGCAGGCCGTGTTTTTGTCCTTGATGAGGGGAAATTACGTATTGTCACTCCGGAAGGCTATGTCCAGACGCTTGCGACGGCTCAGTTAAAAGGAGCTACCCTAAAGTTTGGATTGGACGGTAAGCTATATGCTTTTTATAGTCTCTCGTTTAGTGGCAGCGATGTTGCCGGTGGGATATATCGTTTGACCATCCGGTAGTGTGGATGGTAATCCATCTGTCGCCCCGTCTGAAGACAGTATGCCGGTGGCGATGAACGACACTACGAAGTGGGAGAACGGGGGATAGAGGCAGGAATGTCAATGGATAGAATCCGGATATATGACCGCTTGTTTGATTAATATTCACCTGATAAGCCTGGGAAGTTTTCGTAAATTGCCATAAATATTTTTGATGATGAAGGCAAAATACGTAAATCCGTTTACCGATTTCGGTTTCAAAAAAATATTCGGGGAGGAAGCCAGTAAGCCGCTGCTTATTGACTTCCTGAATGCGCTTTTGCCGGAAACAAGCAAGATCATTGATCTTTCATTTAAGAATACTGAGTTTCTGGGTAAAACAGAACTTGACCGGAAAGCCGTTTATGATATTTACTGTGAGAATGATAAAGGTGAAAAATTTATCGTTGAACTCCAGAAAGCTAAGCAGAACTATTTTCGGGATCGGACAATTTATTATTCAACATTCCCGATTCAGGAACAGGCTGAGAAGGGCGAATGGAATTATAAACTAAAAGCTGTTTACTGTGTTGGTATCTTAGATTTCACGTTTGATGACTACGAATCAGAGCCGGAAAGAAGTGAAGTTGTACACACTGTACAGCTTAAAAATCAGCACGGAAAGGTCTTTTACGATAAACTGACCTATATCTATCTGGAAATGCCCAACTTTCGTAAAACAGAAGCTGAATTAGACACCCGTCTGGATAAATGGCTATATTTCATCAAAAATCTGGAAGACTTTCAGACGATACCGGTCATTTTTCGGGATGAAGTTTTTACACAGGCATTTGAAAAGGCAGCTCTGTCTACCCTTGACCGTGAGGGTTGGGCGCAGTATGAATATAGCCTGAAGGTATTCCGGGACAACAAAGCTGTTTTCGATTATGCGCAGGAAACCGCTTATAATGAAGGCCGGAGCGCGGGGATACGCGATGGTATAGAGGAGGGGCGACAGGTAGGCATGGAAGAGGGTATGCAACAAGGTATGCAACAAGGTATGCAACAGGGACAGCGACAGAGTAAAATTGACGTGGCCCGCCGGATGAAGGCAAAGGGGATGGATACCGCTTTCATAACTGAAATAACCGGGTTAACAAAAGACGAAATTGAAACGCTCTGATATTCTTTAGCCCTCCGTATCTTCGGCCGCTAATTCTGATTATTGTATGCGCGCCTCGTTCTCCCTTTTTGTCTGCCTGCTGTGGATGCCCGGTGCATTTGCGCAGAAAACCGCATTCGACCCCCAAAAGCTGGCTGTCCGCTGGGAAGTCATCGAAAATAATTACCAACAGAAAACCCAGACCTTGTCGGCCTTCACGCTGACCAATACCGGCAAAATACCGGTACCGGCTACGGGTTGGGGCCTGTACTTCAACTTTGTCCGGACCATTAAACCGGGATCAGCCAACGGCCCGCTGGAGGTAGACCACCTCAACGGCGATCTCTTCCGGCTGGTACCAAAACCGGACATGACACCCCTCAAACCGGGGGCGTCGATCCGGGTGGAATTCGTGTCGGATGCGTGGGTACTCAATGCAACCGACGCCCCCGGCGGCTTGTACTGGGTCCGTGATTCGCAGCCGGGAACAGGCGTTCCGCTAACGAATTACACCGTAGTCCCGTCAACAAATCCAAAACAGACTACCCGTTTCCCCGGCGATACACCCGGCTTTGTGAGCACGCAGGCGGTCTATGCCCAGAACAAGGCCCTGACGGATATTCCTGACAACCAGCTGCCCGAAATTCTGCCTTCACCGGTTACCTACCGTAAATCAGGCGGCACCTTTACCCTGACCGGTGACGTGTCGATTCTGACGGATGCGGCCTTTCAGCGCGAAGCCGGTTATCTGGCGGGCGAACTGGCGGCGGTGCTGGGGAAAAAGCCATCTGTGACCACACAAAAGGCCGCCGGGCAAATTCAGCTGCAAACCGCAGCCATGGCTCCCGGCGCGTACCAGCTCCGCGTGAATGGCGATGGGGTGGTGATCTCAGCTGCCAGCGGTGAAGGAATCTGCTACGGCATTCAGTCGCTGAAAATGCTGTTGCCGCCGATG
Organism: uncultured Arsenicibacter sp.; assembly: GCF_945952095.1. GTDB lineage: Bacteria > Bacteroidota > Bacteroidia > Cytophagales > Spirosomataceae > Arsenicibacter. The sequence goes on from NZ_CAMFHL010000101.1 coordinate 13,242, forward strand.
GCATGGACAAAGCCGCAGCCGGCACTGACTGTGCCGGGCGTTGAGGTTGCCGACGCACCCCGGTTTGGCTGGCGTGCCATGATGCTCGATGTGGCCCGTAACTTCCAGCCGAAAGCACAGGTGCTGAAACTCCTCGACCTGATGGCGCTCTACAAACTGAACGTGCTGCATTTTCACCTTAACGACGACGAGGGCTGGCGGGTCGAAATTCCGTCGTTGCCGGAGCTGACGGAAGTGGGCAGCAAACGGGGACATACGCTTGATAACAAAGCGTTTCTGCAACCGTCGTATGGTTCGGGGCCGGATGTGCAGAGCCCGACCGGCAGCGGTTTCTACAGCAAGGCTGATTTTATTGAGATCCTGAAATATGCCGCTGAGCGCCACATCCGTGTGGTGCCTGAGATCGAAACACCCGGCCATGCCCGCGCGGCCGTCAAATCGATGGATGCCCGCTATGCCCGGCTGATGGCGGCCGGCAAACGGGAAGAAGCTGAACGGTTTCTGCTGCGCGATCTGGAGGATCAGTCGGTCTACCGCTCGGTGCAGTCATGGAATGATAATGTTATGAACGTGGCGTTGCCATCGGTCTATCGCTTTCTGGAAACTGTAACCGACGACCTGCTGGCCATGTACCGGGAGGCGGGTGCGCCGATTCAGACCATTCACTTCGGGGGCGATGAAGTACCGGCGGGGGTGTGGGAAAAATCACCGGCCTGTCAGGCGCTCATGAAAACCGATCCGGCCGTAAAAAACGTAGATGATCTGTGGTATTACTATTTCCGTAAGGTCAATGACCTGGTCAAAAAGCGGGGACTTTACCTCTATGGCTGGGAAGAGGTTGGGATGCGGAAAACCAGACTGGACGGCAAGGCACACATGATTCCGAATCCGGATTTTGCGGGTGACCGTGTGCAGGTCGATGTCTGGAACAATGTCCTGGGCTGGGGCGCCGAAGACCTGGCCTATAAACTGGCGAATGCCGGGTATAAGGTAGTACTATCGCCGGTGACGAATTACTACTTCGATATGGCGTACCAGAAATCGTTTGATGAACCAGGATACTATTGGGGTGGTTTTACGGATGTAGATAAGGGTTATTATTTTATTCCGTACGATTATTTCAAAAGTGCGCGCGAAGACCGGCTGGGCAATCCGCTCGACCGCTCAATTTTTACCGGCAAGGAGCGGCTGACGGATTACGGCAAAGAAAATATTGTCGGCATTCAGGGGCTTTTGTGGAGCGAAACCGTTTTGGGGCCGCAACGGATGGAGTACATGATGCTGCCCAAGCTGATCGGTCTGGCCGAACGCGCCTGGGCCAGTGATCCGGCCTGGGCAACGGGAACGGATGAGGCGGCTAATCAACGGCTGTATGCACAGGCCTGGAATACGTTTGTTAACCAGCTGGGCAAACGGGAGTTGCCGCGTCTGGGGAGCTACGGAGGCGGGTTCGCCTACCGCATTCCGACCGTTGGCGCGGTGGTAGAAGACGGTGCGGTACGGGCTAATGTGCAACTGCCCGGGTTTACAATCCGCTATACCACCGATGGCAGCCAGCCAAACGCTAATAGTGCGGTGTACGCAGCGCCGGTCACGGCCAAAGGCACCATTAAACTGCGGGCATTCAGCGCGCAGGGATTGGGTGGCCGTACGGTTGTAATTCAGCACTGACATAAGTTCTCTATCTACTTTGCTGGTTAAATCACTAATTTTGCAGCGATTCATCCGGACTGATGATGTATAGTAAGACTAGTTGAAATGTAGGCTTTTATGGGGCTTACGTAAACGGCTACCGGCACATTTGTCCAACAATCGCAAGAAGGAACACGCTTCATGGCTTTAGAAAACCCACAACGATACACCGTTACGGCGGCATTGATTTATGCCAATGGCCCGATTCACATCGGCCACATTGCCGGTTGTTACCTGCCTGCCGACATCTACGTGCGCTACCTGCGTTCGACGGGGAAAGATGTGGCCTTTATCAGCGGTACCGACGAACACGGTGTCCCGATCACGATCCGGGCGCAGAAAGAGGGCATTACCCCGCAGCAGGTGGTTGATAAATACTACGTGCAGATCAAACAGGCTTTTGAGGACTTCGGGATTTCGTTCGATATCTATTCGCGTACATCGAACCCGATTCACCACGAAACGTCGCAGGAGATGTTCCTGAATCTGTACAACAAAGGTTATTTTGACGAGGTCGTTACTGAACAGTACTATGACGAAACCGCCGGTCAGTTTCTGGCCGACCGGTATATTGTCGGGGTATGTCCGGTGTGCGGCAACGAGAATGCATACGGCGACCAGTGCGAACGCTGCGGCTCTACGCTGAGCCCGACCGAGCTGAAACCGCCGCTCCGGTCGATGCTCTCGGGCGCGCAGCCTATCCTGAAACCGACAAAAAACTGGTATTTGCCCCTCGACCGGATGCAGCCGGAAATTGAGGCATATGTCAACAGCCATCCGGAATGGAAAACCAACGTGGCCGGTCAGTGTCAGTCGTGGCTGAAAGAAGGGCTGAAGCCCCGCGCCATGACCCGCGATCTGGACTGGGGTGTTAAAGTGCCCTTGCCGGATACCGACGGGAAAGTGCTCTATGTCTGGTTTGATGCCCCGATCGGTTATATTTCCATGACCAAGGAGTGGGCAGAGCAACAAGGACACGACTGGGAGCGGTACTGGCGCGATCAGGATACGAAGCTGGTCCACTTTATCGGAAAAGACAACATTGTCTTCCATTGCATCATCTTCCCGGCCATGTTGATGGCGGATGGTAGTTATGTACTTGCCGACAATGTGCCGGCCAACGAGTTCATGAACCTCGAAGGAGATAAGATTTCGACGTCACGGAACTGGGCTGTCTGGCTGCACGAATACCTCGACGAACTGCCGGGCAAGCAGGATGTACTGCGCTATGTGCTGGCGGCCAATGCGCCGGAAACGAAGGACAGCGAGTTTACCTGGAAAGATTTCCAGGCACGCAACAACTCCGAACTGGTGGCCATTTTCGGCAATTTCGTTAACCGGGCGGTTGTGCTGACGCATAAATTCTGCGACGGTAAGGTGGCCGGTCCGTGCGACTATACCGACTACGACCGTGAGGTACTCAATGAACTGGCGCAGTTCCCGGACCGTATTGGTCAGGCCATTGCCGCTTACCGGTTCCGCGAAGCCTTATCGAGTCTGATGGATCTGGCCCGCCTGGGCAATAAGTATCTGGCCGAAACGCAGCCGTGGCAGGTGGTGAAAACCGATCCGGTACGGGTGAAAACGATCATGAACGTGGCCTTGCAGATTGCGGCCAACCTGTCCATTGTCTGCGAACCGTTTATGCCGTTTACGGCGGCGAAGCTGAAAACACAGCTGGGCATTACCGAACACTTCAACTGGACCAACGCCGGCCGCGCCGATCTGCTGACCGACGGGCATGCGATTGGGCAGGGCGAACTGTTATTTGCCAAGATTGAAGACGACGAGATTACGAAACAAGTACAAAAACTACACGACGCGAAACGCATGAACGAACTGGCCACCAAAACGGTACCGGCTCCGAAGGCAGAAATTGCCTACGACGACTTTGCGAAAATGGACATCCGGATCGGCACGATTGTCGAAGCAGAACGGGTGCCTAAAAGCGATAAGCTGTTAAAATTAAAAGTGGATGACGGATTTGATAAGCGTCAGATCCTGAGCGGTATTGCCAAACATTTTACGCCGGAAGAACTAATCGGTAAGCAGGTAACGTTCCTCGCCAACCTGGCTCCCCGTAAAATGATGGGCCTTGAGTCGCAGGGCATGATCCTGATGGCCGAAGACCGCGACGGCAGCCTCGCGCTCCTGCCGCCCCACAAACCCGTCTGGAACGGAGGAACAGTAAGCTGATTTAAAGAGCGGAAGAGTGAAAGAGATAAAGAGTGGTATTCCACATTTCGCTCTTTCACTCTTCCGCTCTCTCACTCTTTATATTTACATGTATATGAAAGCAGAAATGCGTACCGATAAGGGTACAATGACGATTGAGTTCTTTGAACAGGACGCACCGAAAACAGTAGAGAACTTTGTGAAGCTCTCTAAGTCAGGGTATTATGACAATACAACGTTCCACCGCGTGATCCCGAACTTTATGGTTCAGGGCGGAGACCCGACCGGTACCGGTGCCGGTGGTCCGGGGTATTCAATTCCATGTGAACTGACAGGCGAAAACCAGTATCATGACCGTGGCGTCCTGTCGATGGCACACCGTGGCCGGAATACGGGCGGTTCACAGTTTTTCATCTGCCACAACCGTCAGAATACGCAGCACCTCGACCGTAACCACACCGTATTTGGCAAGGTTGTTGATGGACTGGATGTAATCGATCAGATCCGGCAGGGCGATAAAATTCAGGGTATTACCATTCTGGAAGAAGCATAAATTTTCGTATCTTCCGGTGTGCTAATCCGGCTAATGCACGGAACCGGCGCACCGGAAGCTCATTTACCGGTCTGCTGCAGGCGCTGATTGCTGATGTAAAGTGTCTGTTAAAACGACGGGTAAAACAGTTTCATGCCTTTGCCGGGAATTAAATTTCTTTAATTTTACAGAGTAGTTTAAACCCTTCAGGCTAAAATGGGGTCTATGCTTAACAATGGCCTGATAAGTGCAAAAAAATCTTTAAATAGCCATTTTTGATGGAAAAGTAAGCTTGTTTTGTATACGTTTTTCGCATTTTTATTGTATTTAGGTCTGTTTTTTTACAAAAAAAATTAGCGAAAACTTGCAAATTAGCGCGCTGAAAGGTTACTTTACTGTCAGAAGAAAATAACGCTACCAAAAAATTTAAACCTTCATATACTATCGGGAGAAAGCTCTACGTTACCTAATTGTCTTACTGAAAATGGAAAAAGCCCAGGTAACAGACAGTGAGCTTATATCTCTGTACATCCGTGGTAGCGAGAAAGCCTTCGAAACATTAGTACGTCGGCACAAGTCTAAGATCTATACAACAATTTACCTGATTGTAAAAGATCAATACATAGCGGAAGACTTGCTGCAGGACACCTTTATTAAGGCGGTCGATACAATCAAGACCGGTAAGTACAATGAAGAAGGAAAGTTCTTACCCTGGATCATTCGAATCGCTCATAACTTGGCAATTGACTATTTCCGGAAGGATAAACGCTACCCCAATGTAGTGTTTGAAGACGGAAGCAATGTGTTTAATACGCTTGAATTCTCGGAAGATTCAATTGAATCAATCCAGATCCGGCAGGAAACACATGAGCATTTGCGTGAGTTGATTCAGCGCCTGCCTGAACAACAACGCCAGGTGCTGATCATGCGGCATTACGAGGAAATGAGTTTCCAGGAAATTGCCGATGCTACCGGCGTCAGTATCAACACAGCTTTGGGACGTATGCGTTATGCGCTGATTAATCTGCGCAAACAACTGAGCAAACGAACCCCCAGTTATGATACAAACCTCTACTTACGATGATTTAATCCGGTACGTGTACGAAGAGACCTCCGAAGAGGAGAACCTCGCCGTCGAAGACACCCTCATGTCTGATCCGGAAATGATGACTCAATTCCTCGAAACGCTCGAAATCCGTGCGTTGATGAACAAAATTGAGCGTGAGCCCCGCGAGAGCTCTATCCAGAACATCCTGGCATATTCCCGTAATTATCCTGCAAACCCATCTGCTTAGGCTCTGCCTGATGTGATGGGTATTTTTTTACGGCATGAACTACACCTTACCTGTATTTCATGCCGTAAAGGGATTATTTTTGCCTGGCAGTAAGGAAATGGTTACTGTGCGGTGCCGTAAACCGGCTTTATCCGCGCAGCAGCTACCTGTGCCTGCGCCTGACTATGCTGAAAAAAGAACGCTTCCGCCGCTTTATAGACTACTTCACGGAACATTTTCCTGAACCGCAGACTGAACTGAACTTCAGTAATCCCTATGAATTGCTGGTAGCCGTTATTTTATCGGCACAGTGTACAGACAAGCGGATCAATCAGGTAACCCCTGCCTTATTTGCGCGCTTCCCGGAACCTGAATCGCTGGCGGCGGCTTCGGCTGATGAGATTTTTACCTACATCCGCAGTGTATCCTATCCCAACAACAAGGCAAAACATCTGGCCGGTATGGGGCGTATGCTGATGGAACGCTTCGGCGGTGAGGTACCGGGCTCGCTGGAAGAACTTCAGCAACTGCCCGGTGTAGGCCGCAAGACAGCGAATGTTATTTTATCAATCGTTTACAACCTGCCGACGATGGCTGTCGATACGCACGTCTTCCGCGTATCGCACCGGCTTGGTCTGGCCCCGCTGACGGCGACCACCCCGCTTGCCGTGGAAAAAGCGCTGATGGCCTATATTCCCAAGCAACACGTTCCGCGTGCCCATCACTGGCTGATTCTGCATGGCCGCTACATTTGTCTTGCCCGCTCACCGAAGTGCGATGAGTGCCAGCTGAAGGATTTTTGTAAGTACTACGAAAAACTGACCGGCAAAACCAGGGGCTCAGTGGTTTAAACGCGAATACATAGGAGGTACCTTTATGCTCCTTATTTATGTTCGTGCTTTTGTGGTGAAGGAAGTGCAATAAAAAAGGCGCCCGCTACCGGCGCCCGACGTATTAATCACAAAAAACGGAAAGCGTACCGTTGCTTTCTGTACTAGATTGTTTTAGCCAGTTGCATACAGGCAACCTTTACCCAATAGGCACAGATTTTTGCGGCATCAAAAGATGAACCGGTTGCCGGTGCTGTTACAGCATTGGTAACGCCGTGTTTCGCTTTTATCTGTTTACGGGCGTTGAACAGATTGTGCGGATGGCCCATACCCATCGATTGTAAGCTGATCAATCCTAAAAGTAAGGCGGCTGTTAAGGTCTTTTTCGCTTTCATCGTCATTCGTATTTGTGATTTACATGACAAAGGTAAGTGAATTTTATAATACCTTGCAATACATAGTACTATATTTTTGAAAATATTTTCATAAAAAATAGAGGGACCGGATCGCTTTGACCCGATCCCTCCGGAAAATCAGTCAACAACGACGCGGCGTACGGCTCCGTCTTCATTCTGGGTTACCGTAATGAAATACACGCCTTTAGCCTGTTTGCCCAGATCAATCTGACCGACAAATTCGCCGGAAAAGTCTTTTACCTCTTTGCGGGCTACTTCCTTGCCTTTCGGGTTCGTGACAGAAATGGTCACGTCACCTTTGGCCGGTGCGTTGAAACGCAGGTTCAGCTGATCTTTGTCCGGATTATTCGGGAAAGCATCCAGACCACGGATGGTCGGGGCTTTCATTTTGCCGTCGATACCCCGTGACCAAGCATCAAACGGGCGGATAATATGCTCATTGAAGTCTTTCGGGAAAGTGAACTCCAGGCGGCTCAGCTTGTCATTCAGTGAATCCATGCCACGGTTGAAATCGCGCTGCCAGTTTTCGCTGTCCAATACCCAGGCATCGCCCTTTGCCTGACCGGGGCGGCCTTTGTAAAAATAAAGCCGGTTCTGGCCCGGACCGCCTTTGGTCCGCAATGATCCACGGCCGTCGTTATCTTCAACAACAATAGTAAGCTGGCGTTTCTTGCCGTCTTTACGGGTTGTTTTCAGCGAATCAACCAAGCGCTCCACTACCTTGTCGCGTTCTTCGGCAGGGAGATTTTTATAGGTACGGTCCACCTGACGCACATCGTCGCCGGAGCGTTCAATGATTTTTACGGTTACCTCGTTCGACTTTTCAGTCTTATCCTGCGCCTGAACCAAACCGGTTGTAGCAGCTGTCACCAAAAGAGCCACGGCGAACTGCCGGGCAACGAACTGCCGGGCAACGAACTGCCGGGCGACGACAAATGTTGTTTTCATAGTTAGTACCTGTTTTACTGAGTACAGTTGGTCAATGATTTTTCTAAAGACACCGGCGCCGGGCTTATGTTGCATAAGTAGCGGTGTTAAAGTTTCTTAAAGACTCAATGAACCACCGGTTGCCTTCGTACTTTTAGAGGTATGGCAGCGGAAACGCCCTGTTTCATACCGTATTCAGCAGAAAGATGAAAAGTCAGCCCCAAAGGTTGCACAGCAATAGATTAAAATGTCGAAACAACGGATTCGCTGGATTGTCGCGCTGATGGCAGTAGGCCTGCTCGGTTTAGTAGGCTTACAGCTGTATTGGGTCAGGAGCGCGTACCGCCTGCAGAAAGAACAGTTCACCTATAAAGTTACGGATGCCTTGCAGGAAGTGGTCCGTACGCTCGAACGGCAGGAGATTTCGTATCTGGCCCGTCAGCGGATACGGGCGCAGGAGCAACAGCAACGGCTGATTGCGATCTCTAAAAAAGATAGTCAGCCCGTCGTCACTAAGGCGGAGCCCAAACAGCATAAAGTACCGCGGATGTCCCGTGAGCAGGTGCCAAACCGCATTAACGGCCAGTTAGTGCTTGATGGCAATGGCAATATTGTACGGGGTATGTCCCGGCTGGGGATTACCCCGTCGGATGCGCTGCATCCGGTCGATCAGACGCTTACGCCGGAGCAGGAAGCGGTTGTGGAGCACTTTTTACGGCGGCAGGAAATGCTGATGGCAACCGGCGACTGGCAGGCACAGCTCGAAGATCAGCGCCAGTTTGAGGAATGGGCCAGCGGAATCCTTGCCGACCAGATTGCCGATCTGAACCGGCAGCAGCAAAAACAGGATAGCCTGATCAAACTGGCCCGGAAGCGGCAGGCAAAGGCGAAAGTTGCCGAAGCGGCCTCGTCGTCAGTGCTGACCGCCAGCACGCTGAAGGATACCGGGAACCGGATGTCAGAGCATTCGCAGATTGTAAAAGATGCCTTGAAAAGCCTCTTTCTGTCGGACCGGCCCATTGAGGAGCGGGTTGACCGGATGACGCTGGATACGCTGCTCCGGCAGGCACTCGAAGACCGGGGAATCCGGCTGCCGTTTGCCTACGGCGTTAAAACGAATCAGACCAATAAGCCGTCCTTTCTGTTCACGACGTTTGGCGGCAATCCGAAATCATTTGTCGAAAACGGCTATAAAGCGGCGTTATTCCCGAACAACTTTCTGGATTCGGGAAACTATGTGTACGTCTATTTCCCTGGTCAGGACGAGTTTATTCAGGAGCAGATGACGTTCAACTTTGCCTCGTCGGTAATCCTGATTCTGGTTATTCTGGGCTGCTTCTACATTGCGATCAACACGATCATGAAGCAGAAAAAACTGGCTGACATCAAAAATGACTTTATCAATAACATGACCCACGAGCTGTCTCTTATACACATCTGACGCTGCCGACGACTCCTTACGTGTAGA
>NZ_CAMFHL010000102.1 GCF_945952095.1 uncultured Arsenicibacter sp.
GTTAGCATACCGCATGGTTTCGCTCAGATTAGCCGGAGCGGCCAGCGATAACTGTACCTCCGGATGCTGATGCAGACCGAAAAGCAGTTTTTCGATCACGCGGCTGATACCGGTACGCGCCTGCCGGTGATAGAACCCCAGCCCTAACGGGCTTATATCCAGAACTACGTTCGGCATAAAAAAAAACGACCGTCATAGCAGAAGACAGTAGTCTTCTGCTATGACGGTACGCACTACTTATTGATTTTTTATTTTTTCGTAAATCATGACCTGGTTCGACATCACTTTCGAGAAGCCCCGAACGTCGTCGCCCGTCCATGCATTGTTCATCTCGCCGTAGCTGCCGAATACCGACGACATCAGATCGTACGGTGACTCAATGCCCAGTACCGTGAAGCGGTATGGTGCCAGCTGCACCTGTACTTTCCCCGTCACATGGCCCTGCGTGTCAGACAGAAACGTTTCGATGTTCCGCATGACCGGATCCATAAACTGGCCTTCGTGGAGCATGGTGCCGTACCAGTTTGCCATCTGGTCTTTCCAGTACATCTGCCACTTCGTCAGTACGTGTTTTTCCAGCGTGTGATGCGCTTTGATAATGATCAGCGGAGCCGGAGCCTCAAAACCAACACGGCCTTTGATACCAATGATTGTATCACCGACGTGAATATCACGGCCGATACCGTAAGGACCGGCCAGCGCCGTCAGCTTACGGATTGCATCAACCGGATTGGCAAACGTTTCACCGGCCACACCAGTCAGTTCACCCTTCTCAAAATCGAGCGTAATGGTCTTCGCTTCGGTTTCCGTCACCTGCGTTGGCCAGGCTTCTTCCGGCAGATAGCCGTTTGAGGTCAGTGTCTCACGACCACCCACAGACGTACCCCACAGCCCTTTATTAATCGAGTAAGCGGCTTTGTGCCACTCCTGATCAACCCCTTTCGACTTCAGGTATTCAATTTCGGCATCACGCGACAGCCGCAGATCGCGGATCGGTGTAATGATTTCGGCATCCGGCGCAATGATCCGGAACGCCATATCGAAACGCACCTGGTCATTACCGGCACCGGTACTGCCGTGAGCAATGGCCGTCGCCCCGATTTCACGCGCATATTCAGCGGCGGCAATCGCCTGGAAAATCCGCTCGGCACTCACCGACAGCGGATAGGTATTATTTTTCAGGACGTTACCATACACCAGAAATTTCAGGCATTGCTGGTAATAATCGTCCGTTTTAGCCATAGTTACGTGCTTTTTCACGCCGAGCGAATAAGCCCGCTCTTCGATGGCTTTCAGTTCGTCGTCCGAGAAACCACCTGTGTCAACCAGCACAGAATAAACTTCCATGCCCCGGTCTTCAGACAAATATTTGACACAAAACGAGGTATCCAGACCTCCACTAAAGGCAAGTACTACTTTTTGAGACATTAGCGTGTATGGCGGAGTCCTTTTCCGCTCAATTGTTAATTGGCGGTGCAAATATCCGGGTTCTTCCGGTAAGTTGCTTGATTTATTATTATTCAGTTAACCGTCCGGTCCAGTATTTTCCGGAATTCAGCCTCTCCCGACAGAAATTTCACCCCGATGGGCAGGTAAAAAAGGGGCAGTGTCTGCCGTTCAGCTTCCGTGACCAGTTCACTCAGCTTTACCCAGTCCTTCTCGGTTGTCAGTAACCCGGTGTCCTCCCTGAGATCCTGTACGATTCGCTCCAGCTCTGCACGGCTATACCGGTGATGGTCGCCGAATTGTTCGTGCCGGATCATCGAAAATTGCGTCCTGACGTAGGCTTCCAGCGGACCGGCCTGCGCAATGCCCGTTACCAGGATCACTTTTTCCGGAACCGGCAGGCTGTTTACCTGGCTGAAAGCGACGGGTGGCAAGTAGGTTAATCCCGCAAAACAAACAGGCGTATCAGGCCGGCTATAAGCCCTGATGTTCCGGCGGATCTCCTCCTGCTTCGCCTCCGGTAATGCATCCGGACACTTAGTAACAACCACAACATCAGCGCGACGCGCGCCATGCCTGCGCTCCCGCAAGCGCCCCGCCGGAAACGGGTGATCGAGATAAAACGGCCGGTTGTAATCCATCAGCAGCACCGAAAGATGCGGGCTGACGGGCCGGTGCTGATAGGCATCATCAAGAAGTACGAGGTTAATGCCCGGCCGCTGTGTTTCCAGCTGTGTCAGGGCAGCCACCCGCTTTTCGCCGACCGTAACGGTAACGTTCCGGCCAAATTTACGGAATAACTGCAGGGGTTCATCCCCGATGGTTCCGGCGGTATCTGCCTCACCGGCGATCCGGAAGCCCTTCGTAAGCCGGCCATACCCCCGGCTCAGCGTACCGATGGTTCCCGCCGGCAGGCGACCGAGGAAGTACGTTAGTAAATATTCAACCATCGGCGTCTTCCCGGTTCCGCCTACAGTGAGGTTACCGACACTGATGATTTTTTGTCGGGGCAGCTGTGACCGTTGCCATTTTTTGTCGTAACTAATATTACGAACATCAGTAACAAAACCGTAAAGGAAGCTGAGCGGGCGTAAAAAAATTGACAACACAATAAAGAATTGATCAAAATGCACCTTTTATCGGTGCATTTCATGAGAAAGTTGCTTTTATTAGCGGTCAAAGTTAGTTTTGCCGCCCGCAATTTCCTCACCGGAATTTGTTTATTGTCTCATGGCCCTTACATCCGACTACCTTACATACACGCTCAGGTTTCGTTTTGAAGCCGGTACGTCGCGGGGCATCCTGACGGAGAAGACATCCTATATTATCCGGATTTACGACACAGACGACCCCTCGGTGGTCGGCTTTGGCGAGTGTGGGCCCCTCAAAGGCCTTAGTTTTGATGACCGCCCTGACTTTGAAGAACGTCTTGCGGAGGTCTGCCAATACTTCAATCAACTGGATTTACAGCTTTTTACCTGGAACATCCCCATTATTCTGAATCAGGTTATCGGCCAGGCGCTGCCAAGTGTTCTGTTTGGCTTCGAAACGGCGATGCATGATTTTTTATCGGGAGGACAGCGCGTCATTCGTGACGGAGACTTTGTGAAAGGGCATCGCAGTATCCCGATCAACGGGCTGATATGGATGGGATCTCCCGATGCGATGCGTCAGCAGATCGACGAAAAACTAGCCGCCGGCTACACGACCCTGAAACTAAAGATCGGGGCAATTGATTTTGAGCAGGAGTGCGCTATACTGGCTTCTGTCCGCGAGCGGTATTCCCCCGATCAGATTACGCTGCGGGTTGATGCCAACGGGGCTTTTTCGCCCGACCAGGCCATGAACCGGCTGGAACGGCTGGCACAGTATAGCCTGCATTCGATCGAACAACCTATCCGGCAGGGCCAGCCTGATGCCATGGCCGAACTTTGCCGTCACTCTCCGGTTCCGGTCGCGCTCGACGAAGAGCTGATCGGTCATATGGAGTACGTCGATAAATTTAAGCTGCTGAAAAAAATTCAGCCGCAATACATCATCCTTAAGCCTTCGCTGCTGGGTGGCCTCCGTCACTCCGACGAATGGATCGAACTGGCCAACCGCCTGAACATCGGCTGGTGGATTACCTCAGCGCTCGAATCCAACATCGGGCTTAATGCCATTGCCCAGTATACCGCCCAGTTCAAACCGGTGATGCCACAGGGTTTAGGCACCGGGCAGCTGTATCACAATAATGTTGACAGCCCGCTGACGATTCAGCAGGGCCATCTTTTCTACCACCCCCAACACAACTGGAACCTTAGCGCCTTGCAATAACACAGCAGGGGATGATGACTCATCCCCTGCTGCTTTTACCGTATTTTCTCCCGTTTATACCCAGTCAATTCCTTTTTTGAGCAACGATAGCGTATGTTGCTCCTTCGTACCGGTTTGCGGCTGATGGTTATAGGCCCAGTTGGCTTGTGGCGGTAAACTCATCAGAATGGATTCGGTCCGGCCGTTTGACTCCAGGCCAAATTTGGTGCCGCGATCCCAGACCAGGTTAAACTCAACGTACCGCCCCCGCCGCAGATATTGCCATTGTTTCTCCGCCTCCGAAAACGGCAGACTCCGGTTTTTGTGCATAAAGTGCGTATAAGCCGGAGCGAAGGCATTCCCGACATCCTGCACAAAGGCAAACAAATCCTGCTTTGATACCTCACCGGAAGGCTTCAGATAGTCAAAGAAAATCCCCCCGATACCGCGTGTTTCTTCCCGGTGCCGGATATAAAAATAATCATCAGCCCACGCCTTGAACTTCGGGTAGTACCCTGTATTGTGGCGGTCACAAACGGCTTTCAGGTGCTGATGGAACCAGCGGGCATCGTCTTCAGCCACGTAATGCGGTGTCAGGTCAATGCCTCCTCCGAACCAGAAAATACCATTGCTCAGCTCAAAATAGCGGACATTCATGTGGATAATCGGCACCATCGGGCTGTTGGGATGCAGCACAATTGACACACCGGTTGCGTAAAAATCGGCGGGTTCAGTCTGGTTCAGCTGCCGGAGTGTTGCCTCATTGGCCGGCCCGTGAACGGCCGAAAACAAGACACCGCCCTTCTCGATCACAGTCCCGTTTTCGATAATACGCGTCCGGCCGCCGCCGCCCTCGGCGCGCTCCCAGTTGTCTTCCCGGAACCGGCCGTCACCGTCGGCGTCTTCCAGTGCCTGACATATGCGGTCCTGTAAACCGGTAAAAAAGTTAGTTATGGTTATTCGGTCGGGTACCCCGTTTTGGTCTGTTTCTGCCATACGTAAAGTGGCTCCCCATTGGCCGGAAGCCGGATATTGAACCGTAAAATTAGCGGGTTCGTCCGAATGGAAGGCAGTTAATCCGAAACTTTCAGCGAATAACGGGGCGGTCGCGGCCGGTCGATCATCAGGAGCAGCCCCTTCTCGGTATATTCACGAAGCATTTTTTCGGCCCGCTGATCGGAAACATTGATCAGCTGTGCCAGTTTAGCGGCCGTAATGGAGTCATTTTTACGGAAATACTGCAGCAGCATCCGGACATTCGGCGTCTGTAACAGTTTGGTATCGACGGCGTTTTCCGATAAAATCAGCTTGTTGGTCGGAATGGATTTATCCCTTGACCGGACATACAATATCTTATGCCCGCGTTCATCGATGGCCTTAACCGGTTTTTCGTCGCTTTCCGGCACATTAACCACCAGCACATCCTTGCCTTCGTGAACAATCATTTCATAACTGACAGACAGTGCCGGCTCAGTAAAAAAATCACTCGCCTTCTCGATTTTCTGTATTTCGTGGTACTCCGACTCAATGCCCGACACCTGCCCGTCATCATCCACACCAACGATCAACAAACCGCCCGATGTGTTGGCGAAAGCTACCAGCGTTTTTGCAATTCGGGACGCCGAGGACACGGTACTCTTAAACTCTAACCGGACTCCTTCTCCTTGTTCAATCAGCTCTGCAAGATTATATGGCATCCTTTTCGTGGATTATTACGTCCGTTATTGCTGAGACAAACTACAAAAAAGTTTTCAGTTTGTCGTTGACAGCATTGGTTTTATGGGCTGGCTTATCATGGGAACAAAGATCCTGCTCCGGTCAAACGGTAACGTATTTGTCTCTCAATTGTTTATTTTTTTACTTATTTTTTCTAAACTATATATGGTAAAAGGTTATATTTGCCTTAATGAAATAGTTAAGTTGAGTACCGCAAGTACTCAGATAATCCCGGTTTCAACTTGAAAGCCGGGATTTTTGTTTATAAAGGTTTTAAATAATTTTTATTTAGATTTTTTCTAAACAAAAAATTAGCTGTTATTTTGCTGTAGAAATCGTGAAGACTTATCCGACATGCAGGACAGCTGGCAGGAATTATATCAGAATACAAAAGGTACGGTATATCAGTGTGCGTTAACAAACCGGTTTATCGTGGATTTCTGCGGCGAGCAAACCGCATTTTCAGTACTTGATTTCCGGCAGTTCCGGCGCATGGTCGAAGCCGTTGATCTCCGGCAAATGGCTCTCATGACCGATGATGCCCATGATGTAGCGATACTCTCCCCTCCCCGTACCGACCGTTGTTTTGTCCTGACGCTCTGTGAACTCGTTCACCTGCGCGACTTGCTCAGCGGGACCCGTTTCGTACAGGATCTGTACCGGCTTATTGACGAATGTGGCTGCTCATTTACTGAAGATACCCGGCTCGCTGTCCAGTAGTTTCCGGCAAACATTACCGGCGTTTATTTCTTTTACTCAATAACTAACTATCCATTCTTTTCTTATGAAAGACATTGTCAGACTTCGTACGTCGATTAAGGAAGACATCGAACAGATTCTGAATCAGCAGATTCAGATGGAATTTGAATCTTCGTCAAAATACCTGGCGATGGCCAGCTGGTGCGACCGGAATGGTTTTGAATTCTCGGCGGGTTTCTTTTACAAGCAATCCGATGAAGAGCGGCAGCATGGTCTGAAGATTTTCCATTACCTCTGCGATCAGGGCGTGGTTGCGATTACGCCGGCGGTTGGTGCCGTTCAGATTGAGTTCGACACCCTGCGGTCGGTTTTTGAAGCTGCACTGGAGCAGGAAATTACGGTGACCAACGCCATTAACCGGATCATTGCGACCTGTCGCCGCGAAAACGACTACATTACCGAAGAGTTTCTGCGCTGGTACGTGAAAGAGCAGATGGAAGAAGAATTCATTGCCCGGCGTTGTCTCGATCTGTTCAACCTTATCCCGGCAGACGACACCCTCCGCCTCGACAAAGAACTTGCCCGTGTTACCTTCACCGGCGAAACCGTTGATTAACACCCCGCGTCCCGTTCCTCTGAGCGGGACTTTTTTTCTGTCTTTTCAGTAGAAAGCCCCTCGTTTTCACTCCTGTAAGCAAATCAAGCTTGTCACATACAGCTGTTTACTGTTTACTCCGTATATGAAACGAGTGTTCCTGCTCCTTTTTCTTTGTCTGCCCTTTGTGTGGGCAAGCACCTTAACGTCTGACACCAGCTGGACGGAATACAACGGTGATGGCTCCCGAAGCCACTACTCCGCCCTGAAGGAGATCAACACCGGAAATGTTGGTCAGCTGAAACCCGCCTGGACATTCCGGTCGCAGGATGCAGATACGCTGAAAAACCGCAGTCAGGTCCAGTGCAATCCCATTATCATCGACGGCATCCTGTATGGCGTATCCGCCGCAATCCAGGCCTTTGCGGTGGATGCCCATACCGGTAAGCTGCGCTGGAAAACGGCCCTGACCGATAACGGCGGCACGCTAAGCCGCGGGGTAACGTACTGGCGCGAGGGCAACGATGCCCGCATCTTTTTCGGTGCCGGACAGTGGCTCTACGCCCTCGATGCCAACACAGGACAACTGATACCAGCCTTTGGCAATGGCGGGCGAATCGACCTGAAAACCGGTATTGAGCGCCCCGGTGGCGATGATTATATCCGGATGAATACCCCGGCCACACTGTATAAAGACAATCTCATTGTCGGGGCACGCCTTGCGGAGGGAGAGACTGCCCTGCTGGGCGATATCCGGGCGTTTGATGCCCGGACGGGTAAGCTGCGCTGGACGTTTAAAACCATACCTGAACCCAATACTCCCGGCTACGCTACCTGGTCGCCGGGGAAACCACGCGAGCGACTGGGCGGGGCGAATGCCTGGGCGGGCATGGCCGTTGACCGCGAGCGGGGCATTGTTTACGCCCCCACCGGCTCAGCGGCTTTCGATTTTTACGGCGGCAACCGCAAAGGCGACAACCTGTATGCCAACTGCCTGATTGCCCTGGATGCAAACACTGGCAAACGCCTCTGGCACTTTCAGTTCGTCCATCACGACATCTGGGACCGCGACCCGCCCTCACCGCCCAACCTTTTGACCGTTACCCACCACGGCAAACGCATCGATGCCGTGGCGCAGACAACCAAACAGGGGCACGTATTCGTGTTTGACCGTGTAACCGGAAAGCCGCTGTTTCCCATTGAGGAAAAGGCTTTCCCGCAGACCCATATTGCCGGCGAGCAAACGGCACCAACCCAGCCGATTCCCGTAAAACCGGCCCCGTTTACGAAACAGACCTTCACCGAACAGGATGTTAATACGTGGGCTTCTAACCGCGAAGAAATCATAGCGAAGCTCCGGAAAGCCCGCACGGGCAGCCCCTACACACCACTCACCGAAACCATGACGCTCTTCTTCCCCGGTACCGACGGCGGGGCGCAGTGGGGCGGTTCGGCGACCGATCCGGAAGGGACAATCTACATTCCGGCCAAGCAGAACCCTTGTTTTTCGTCACTGATCCGTAAGGAAACGCCCGGCTCAACGGCCTCTATTACCGGTGCACAGCTGTACACCCGGAACTGCTCAGCCTGTCACGGCGCCGACCGGCGGGGCAACCACGACGGCTCCTACCCGTCTTTACTCGGCCTGGAAAAACGGTATACGACTGATGCCGTAAACCAGATTTTACTGAAAGGGCGTGGCATGATGCCTTCCTTTTCCCACATTCCCGAAGCCGAACGAAAAGCGATTCTGGCCTTTTTGATGAATACGGGCAATCCGGCTACGGTTCAGGGAGCGGTTGCCAAATCAACGGAGATTCCCTATCAGCATACCGGCTACAACCGCTGGTACGACAGCAAAGGCTATCCTGTCAGCAACCCGCCGTGGGGAACGCTGACGGCAATCGACCTCAATACCGGCGAACACCGCTGGCAGATTCCGCTGGGTGAATATCCGGAACTCACCCGTCAGGGCATTGCCCCTACCGGCACCGACAACTATGGCGGACCGCTGGTAACGGCCGGGGGACTGGTGTTCATTGCTGCCACGAAAGACGAAATGTTCAGGGCTTTTGATAAACGGACGGGGAAATTACTGTGGCAGGCCAAATTACCCGCTGCCGGCTATGCTTCGCCAAGCACCTACACGGTTAATGGCAAACAATACATCGTGATTGCCTGCGGCGGTGGCAAGCTCAATACAAAATCCGGAGACCAGTACATTGCCTTTTCCCTGAACTGATTTTACTTATTAATCCATCTTTACCGGAGCCAGGACTAAAACTTAATCATGTACATCCTGTAATCCTGTCAAAATCTGTTCAAACGTGTAATTTGCAGGTCAATTCTCAACCAATCGACGCATAATTTCTCATCAGTAGATGAAAAAACTCACGTTAATGACCCTGCTGGGTCTCAGTGCCAGCCCGTTACTGGCGCAAAAAACGCCCCCACCGGCACCGTACGGAGCCGTACCGTCTCCCCAACAGATTGCCTGGCAGAAAATGGAGTATTACATGTTTATCCATTTCGGGCCGAATACGTTTACGAACAAGGAATGGGGACACGGCGATGAAGACCCGAAAGTCTTTAACCCGACGAATCTCGATGCCCGCCAATGGGCGCGCACGGCTAAGGCAGCGGGTATGAAAGCCATTATCATCACCGCTAAGCACCACGACGGGTTCTGCCTGTGGCCAAGTAAATTCAGTACGCACACCGTCCGCGAAAGCGCCTGGAAAGACGGCAAGGGCGACGTTCTCCGCGAGCTTTCCAATGCCTGTAAGGAATACGGCCTCAAGTTCGGCGTCTACCTCTCGCCCTGGGACCGGAACCACCCGAAATATGGCACGGACGAATACAACCAGATTTTTGCCAATACGCTGAACGAGGTACTGGGTAACTACGGCGATGTGTATGAGCAGTGGTTCGACGGAGCCAACGGCGAAGGTCCGAACGGGAAAAAGCAGGTCTATGACTGGCCGCTTTTCCATAGTGTTGTGTTCAAAAACCAGCCCAAAGCCGTTATTTTCAGCGACATAGGCCCCGGCTGCCGCTGGATGGGTAACGAAGAGGGTATTGCCGGCGAAACAAACTGGTCAACGCTGAACATCAAAGGGTTCGGCATGGGCAATGACGCCCCGCCGACCAGCGTGCTCAATACCGGAAATGAGAACGGCGAACGCTGGATTCCGGCCGAAGTGGATGTATCCATCCGTCCGGGCTGGTTTTATAGCCCCGATACCGACGACCGCGTTAAGTCCCTGAATCACTTACTGAAAATATATTACTCGTCGGTCGGCCGCAACGGCAACCTGCTGCTGAACGTGCCGGTTTCCCGCAAAGGGCTGATTCACCCGAATGACTCAACGCGGCTAATGGAGTTCCGCCGGACCGTCGATGAGTCGTTTAAAACAAACCTGGCGCTGCGGAAATCCGTCAGTGGTTCGGAAGTGCGCGGCAACGACAAGGCCTACGCGGCCACCAACCTGACCGACGGCAACTTTGACAGTTACTGGACTACCAACGACAACACCCGGCATGGATCGTTTATCGTCGATCTCGGCAAACCAACGGACGTGAACCGTGTGGTACTCCAGGAATACATTCCGCTTGGTCAGCGGGTGAAGTCGTTTAAACTGGAAGCCTGGAACGGTTCGGCCTACGAAACCATCGACCAGCAGACAACGATTGGCTACAAGCGCATTCTGGCATTCCCGACCCGCAAAACGGCTAAAATCCGCGTGACGATTCTCGACGCCCTGGCCTGTCCGGTGATTTCGGAGTGCAGCGTCTACAAGGCACCGGAACTGTTATCTACCCCTGCCATCAGCCGGAACAAGCAAGGTCTGGTCAGCATCACGACCGAACTGGCCGACCCGATTATCCGCTATACGACCGATGGCTCCGAGCCAACGGCATCGTCGCCGGTCTATGCCAAACCGTTTGAGCTGGTACAGGGCGGAGCGGTCAAGGCAAAGGCATTTATTCAGAACGGAGCCAAATCGACGGAAACGGTCCGGGCATCGTTTGACCTTGCGCCGGCTAAATGGTCGGTTGTCAACAGCAAGGATACCCGCGCGATTGACTCGAATCCGGGCTCCGTCTGGGTCAGCAACCGCCCGGATGCCGGCAAAAAATACCCGCACGAGCTGGTGGTCGACCTTGGCGAATCCCTGAACCTAACCGGCTTCACCTATACGCCCCGTCAGGATAATAACCATAGCGGAACCATCTATCAGTACAGTTTTTACGTGAGTCAGGACGGTCAGAACTGGCAGGCGGTGCAGGAAAACAGTGCGTTCGGCAACATTAAAAACAACCCGATCAAGCAGGAAATCCGTTTCCCGAAAGCATACGGTGCACGGTATTTTAAGCTGGTTGCCCTCGCACCTGCCAACGACACGGATACAGTTGCCTCGGCGGCTGAGGTGGGTATACTGGTTAACTAAGCTCTGGCTGGTTGCCGGATACTGGATTGAGACTGTAGTTTTAGACAGGATTACAGGATTTACAGGATACTTGACAGACATTGATAGATTTCGTTTGACAGGAGTATAGGATACTGAATATCGTTTTCAACCCAAAATCATATTCATCCTGTAATCCTGTCAAATTTTATTAAACCCACTATGAAATCTTTTTTAACGATATTTCTGACGCTTCAGCTGGGCGCGGTAATGGCTCAGAAACCGGCCTGTGTACCAACGGGTTTACAGTGTGAGCACCTCGTGAATCCGCTCGGGCTCGACACACCGGCTCCACGGTTTTCGTGGCGTCTGGACGATGACCGCCGTGGTGCATGGCAAACGGCCTGGCAACTGGCTGTCGGTACCGATTCGGCAGCCCTGGCAGGCGGAAAAGCCGACAGCTGGCAAACCGTTAAAACAGCCACCAATCAGGGACTGGCGACCTATCAGGGCAAGCCCCTGAAACCGTTTACCCCCTACTTCTGGCGCGTTACGGTATGGGACAAAGATGGCAAACCGGCAACCTCTGCCATCGCCCGCTTTGAAACCGGCATGATGCAACAGAAGAACTGGATGGGCGCCTGGATCAGCGATGTCAGTAACGTCGATCTGAAACCAGCACCTTACTTCCGGAAAGGCTTTACCGTTGCCAGGAAAATCAAATCGGCACGGGCCTATATTGCAGCGGGTGGTCTCTATGAGCTCTACATCAACGGAGAAAAAACGGGCAATCACCGGCTCGATCCGATGTATACCCGCTTCGACCGGCGCACGCTTTACGTGACGTATGATGTGACAAAACAGCTTCAGACCGGCAAAAATGCCATTGGCGTACTCCTTGGCAATGGCTGGTATAACCACCAGTCGACCGCTGTCTGGGATTTTCATAAGGCACCGTGGCGCGCACGGCCCACTTTCTGCCTCGACCTCCGCATTACCTACGACGACGGCACGATCGAAACCATTGCCTCCGGTAAAGACTGGAAAACGGCGCTGAGTCCCGTCATCTTTAACTCCATCTATACCGCCGAACACTACGACGCCCGGCTCGAACAACCCGGCTGGAATACCGCCTCGTTTGATGACTCGAAATGGAAAAATGTATTGCTGCGGGCAGCACCTTCGGAAAATATCGTCGCGCAGGCCATGCATCCGGTACGCAATGTCGAAGCCATCCCGGCCCGGCAGATGCGCCGGATCAATGACACCACCGTTGTGTTTGATCTCGGCCGGAATATCGCCGGCGTCAGCCAGTTCAGGGTGAGTGGTCCGGCCGGCACCGTCGTCCGGCTGAAACACGGGGAGCGCATTTATCCAACCGGTCTGGTGGATATGTCGAACATCGATGTACACTACCGCCCAACCGACAAATCGGATCCGTTTCAGACCGACATCGTTATCCTGAGCGGAAAGGGCGAAGAAGTCTTTATGCCGCACTTTAACTACAAGGGTTTCCAGTATGTTGAAGTTACCAGCAGCAATCCGCTGACCTTGAGCGAGAAAAGCCTGACCGGCTATTTTATGCACAGCGATGTACCACCGGCGGGGCAGGTTACATCATCGAATCCGACGATCAATACCCTGTGGTGGGCGACCAATAACTCCTACCTGTCGAACCTGTTCGGCTACCCGACCGACTGCCCGCAGCGGGAGAAAAACGGCTGGACCGGTGACGCTCACATCGCCATCGAAACCGGCTTGTATGGCTTTGACGGCATAACGGTTTATGAAAAATGGCTGGCCGACCACCGTGACGAACAACAGCCCAACGGGGTGCTGCCGTCGATTATCCCGACCGGCGGCTGGGGCTACGAATGGGGCAACGGCCCCGACTGGACCAGCACCATCGCGCTGATTCCGTGGCATGTGTATCTGTTTTACGGCGACAGCAAGATTCTGGCCGACAACTACGAGGCCATGAAACGGTACGTCGACCGGATTACCGCCATCAGCCCCACCGGCCTGACGACCTGGGGGCTCGGCGACTGGGTGCCGGTCAAGTCGAAAACGCCGGTTGAGTTTACATCGTCGGTGTATTATTTCACCGACGCGTCCATTGTTGCCAAAGCGGCTAAGGTATTGGGCAAACAGGCAGATTTCGTGGCTTACACTGCACTGGCCGCCAAAATAAAGAATGCAGTCAATGCAAAGTATTACAATCCGGCAACCGGTTTATACGGCCAAGGGGTTCAGACCGAGCTGAGTGTACCCCTGCACCTGGGCATTGTACCGGACGACCAGAAAGCGAAGGTGGCGGCCAATCTGGCCAAACGGGTTCAGGCCGATAACACGCATCTGGACGTTGGGCTGCTGGGGACCAAATCCATCCTGAACGCGCTGAGCGAGAATGGCTATGCCGATGTTGCCTATCAGGTAGCGGCGCAGGAAACCTTCCCGTCGTGGGGCTGGTGGATTAAAAACGGCGCGACAACGCTGTACGAAAACTGGCCGATTGACGCCAAAAGCGACATTTCGATGAACCACATCATGTTCGGCGAAATCGGGGCGTGGCTGTACAAGGCCCCTGGTGGCATCAAACCCGATCCGGAGCAGCCGGGCTTCCGGAACATCTTGCTGGAGCCTCATTTTGTTAAAGGGCTCAACCGGTTTGACGCGTCCCACGCAGGCCCGAACGGCCTGATTACCTCAGCCTGGTCGCGGGGGAACGACGGCATTACGTATTCGGTTGTGATTCCGGCCAATTCCAGCGCCACCCTTACCCTGCATCTGGCATCCGGCCAGCAGCTATGGGAAAACGGGCAGGTTGTGAAACCGGTAAAAGCAATCTCAGGTAACACCGCCCGGTATACGTTGCAGGCGGGCAACTATTCGTTTATTATCCGATAAAAGCGGTGAGCTGGACAGACCTTCCAGGAAGTTTTGAACTTCCTGGAAGGTCACCGGACGGTCTTCTTCCCGGAAGGTAAATCCATACCAAAAACAAGACAACATGGAGGATATTTATGAATCAGACTATGTAAAAAGGCTTTTTGATAGCATGTCAGACTCATACGAACGAATGAATTACATCACTTCGTTTGGTTTCTCAATCCGGTGGCGCAAGCAGTTTATACGTGCTCTGGGCCATAATACCGCTGACATACAAGCCATTGATTTATTATCAGGTCTGGGTGAAAACTGGACAATTCTGGCAACGCAGTTTCCGAATGCACACTTTACCGCATTAGATTTTTCAAAGCGAATGTGTGCGTTAAGCCAGCAAAAGCAGGTTAACAGGCCGGGGCGTAAATTCGTAATACTGCATCAGGACATTTTGAAAAACAGCCTGACAGCCAATCAATACGATATCATCACCTGCGCGTATGGACTGAAAACGTTTAACAAAGAACAGCTTGGCAGGCTGGCCGCTGAGGTATACAGAATTTTAAAACCAGGCGGAAAATCTTCGTTTATTGAAGTATCCAAACCCCGCAATAAGCTATTATTATTTACGTACAGACTGTACCTGAAACACGTTATCCCGAGACTTGGAAAATTGTTTCTGGGGAATCCGGAAGACTATCGTATGCTCTGGACTTATACCGAAAATTTCGGTGATGCCTCAGTTGTTAAGGAAATCTTTCAAAGCCATCAGCTGGCGGTACGTTTTGATTCGTATTTTTTTGGTTGTGCCACCGGCATCAGTGGCACAAAGATGGTCTGAATGCTCTGGTTAACTTTTCAGGAGGCTGGTAAAAGCCATACCCGCCCCTTGGTAAAACGTCCGTAAACGGCAATATTTGAAGGCCATTTGCAAAAAATGCAAAATATTTTTCCCTAAACGGGAGTATTAGCGATAGTTTCTTGCATCATTACGGTATAAACGCCAAACCGCGTCCGTTTTCATGCAAAATTTTCGGAATTATACCCCAGAAGCATTAGCCGGTGAACCTTCCTTCATACGCTGGAAGCTGTTCAACGTTGCGGATGATGCCGCTTTCTGGGAGGTTTGGCTGCTGCAACATCCCGACAAACAGGAAGTGGTAGACCAGGCCGACCAGCTGTTGACGATGCTGCACAAGGTTTATGACAACCGGCAGCCGGACAATAGTCTAGTTGAAGCCGGAATTCAACGCCTGACCGGATATCTGGAAACCCATACGGAGATCCATACCCGCCCTTTATGGCCAAAGGTTGCCCTGCTCCGCATTGCCGCCGGACTGCTGCTGGTGGCTGGCAGCTGGCTTGGCTATCAGCGGCTGGCCAATCAGGCTGTCAGTTACCAGTCACTGGTGAATGCAACCCCTCGCCCACTGACCGAAGTGGTTAACCAGCGTCCTCACCCTGTTACGATTACGCTGCCCGACCGGAGTACCGTGTTGTTACAGCCGAAAAGCCGGCTAAGCTTTCCCCGCTCTTTCAGCGATTCGACCCGCGAGGTTTTTCTGTCGGGCCAGGGCTTCTTCTCGGTAACCCATAGTGCTTCCCAGCCGTTTGTGGTAAAAACGCACCGGCTGACGACCCGTGTGCTGGGAACCAGTTTTCTGGTTCAGGCCGTCGAGGGCATGCAGCAAGCCAGGGTGATTGTCAGAACCGGAAAAGTGCGTGTTTCCGCAACCGGCCGCCGGCAACACACACAGTCCGCCACGCTTGACTTAACCCCCAACCAGCAGGCCACAATCACGGATACGCGCCAAACGCTGGTCCGCAGTTTAGTTGATCAGCCGCTCCTGCTTCAACCGGTCAGCATGCAGTTTAAAGCCTCGTCAATAACCACGGTATTTCAGCAGCTCGAAACAGCATACGGTATTCCCATCCGGTTTAATGAAGGTCTTATGCAGGGTTGCTACCTCACGGCTACGTTTACCAACGAGCCGCTTTTCGATAAACTAACCCTTATCTGCCATACAATTGACGCCCGCTATACGGTTTCCGACGGGCAGATTTTCATCACCAGTAAAGGATGTATCAATAAACCCGTATTTTCTTAGCCTTGAACAGACCCTGAGTTGCCTATGATGAAATAACAGACGATGAAGCAAAAAAAGTCGGACATGCGCCAACATATCCGACCTGAGAAGCTCCCCTGATTTACGACGTACGACCATCATCCGCAAGGCGGACAGGGGATTTTTTGTGCCGGTTTTTCACCTCGACAAGCATCAAAATTATGTCAAAAAGTGTACTTATTCCAAAAAAAATACAGAAAATTATGCGCTTTAGCCTGATTCAGGCAGTGCTTTCTGTTACGCTTACCGCCTTAACCTTCGCCCATGCTGTGAACGGGCAGAAACTACTGGACCAGCGTGTTACCCTCCAGCTATCAAATGCCACCATAGCCAGCGTACTGGAACATCTGGAATCGCAGGCCCACGTAAAATTCATGTACAACCCGCAGATTTTTGGCGCCGGCAACCGCATCGTTTACCGGTTCCGGGATGAGAAACTGGCGGATGTACTGAAAAAAATTCTGGCTCCCTATCAGGTAACATTTGACGTACTCCAGAACCAGATTATCCTGAAACGCACGGATGCACCGGCAACGATGCGGTCGCCGCTCCCGGCCGAAGCTCCTAAGCGCCGGCTGACGGGACTTGTTCTCGACGAGACCGGTTCGGGGCTGCCGGGCGTTAGCGTCATCATTAAAGGCACCGAACGGGGCACTTCCTCGGGCTCCGACGGCAAATTTGCCATTGAACTGCCGGAAAACGCCGAAGCCACCCTTATTTTCAGCTTCGTGGGGTACACCCGCCAGGAGATTGCCGTTGGCAGCCGCACCGATCTGACGGTGAAAATGGTACCGGAATCGAGCACGCTCAACGAAGTAGTAGTCACTGCCCTCGGTATTGCCAAAGACAAAAAAGCCCTCGCGTATGCCGTGTCGGAAGTAAAAGGCTCGGAGTTTACCCAGGCCCGCGAAAACAACGTGGCCAACGCGCTGTCGGGCAAAATCGCCGGGGTTAACGCAACCGGTATGTCAACTGGCCCGGGCGGTTCGAGCCGCATCATCATCCGCGGTAACGGCTCACTGACCGGCGATAACCAGCCCTTGTACGTAATCAACGGGATGCCGATCGATAACACGGTGCCGGGCGGTCCGGCAACGACCAACGGCGGCCAGGGCAACGTGGACCGCGGCGACGGGATTGCGGGCATCAACCCCGACGACATCGAGTCAATCAACGTCCTGAAAGGAGGTACGGCCGCTGCCCTCTACGGCTCACGCGCTGCCAACGGCGTTATCCTGATCACAACCAAGAAAGGACGCGCGCAGAGAGGGGTCGGTATCGAATACAACTCGACCTTCACGATGGAAACACCGGCCGTAACGCCCGACTGGCAGTATGCATACGGTCAGGGCGATAACGCCGCCAAACCAACGACGCAGGCACAGGCCATTGCCTGGGGCCGCCGGTCGTGGGGCGCTAAGATCGACGGATCGGATTTCGTGGCCGCCGACGGCCTGACACATCCGTACACAGCGCAGAAAGACAACATCAAAAACTTCTACCAGAACGGTACGACGTTTACAAACACGCTGGCCTTTACCGGTGGCAATGAGAAAGTTAATTACCGTTTCTCCCTCGCCGATCTGGCGGCTAAAGGCGTATTACCGTCGAATACCTACAAGCGCAAAACCGGTAATCTGAACATCAACGGTCAGTTTGGCAACAAGATTTTAATTGAGGCACTCGCGCAGTACACCCTCGAAAACGGCCACAACAAAACCGGTGCCGGTGACGCCCTCGGCAACCCGAACTGGACGCCGTATATGATCGGCAACACCTCGGATATCCGCTGGCTGAGCCCCGGCTATGATGCCAACGGCACCGAAATCGCCTGGAACGACGCCGACATTGCCTCGAACAGCTATTTCGTAGTCAATAAATACAAGCAGGACGACAGCAAAAACCGGTTTATCGGCCAGTTCGGTATCACGTACAAAATCCTTGACAACCTGTCGGTTAAAGGCACCGTAAGCCAGGATTTCTACAACTATAACTACAAATACATCCTGCCAACCGGTACGCGCTACATTCCGAACGGACAGTATAACCAGATGAAGGCCGACGTGAACGAGCTGAACGCCATGCTCACGGCTAACTATAACACCAAAATCGGCGAGAACTTCGGTATTTCGGCCATGGCAGGCGGCAACACGCGGAAGTATGCCTACAACCAGCTGAGCATTGCCGGTCAGACGTTTATTATCCCGTACTTCTACAGCTCAACCAACCTGGCAACGGCTACCACAACACCGCTGAACCAGCGCACCCAGACAAACTCGGTCTTCGGTTCGGTTGACCTCGACTACAAGGAAATTGCCTTCCTGACCATGACCGGCCGGCAGGACTGGTTCTCCACACTGAGCCCGAAAAACAACACGATTTTCTACCCGTCAATCGGTGGCAGCTTTGTGCTTTCGCAGGCGTTCCGTTTGCCGGCCGCCATTGATTTTGCCAAACTGCGGGCTTCGTGGGCGCAGGTAGGCGGTGCGACACCGGACCCGTATGTGATTAACCTGACCTACTCGATTGTGCCGAGTTCGGGGCAGCCGTTACAGAACGTTACGAGCAACGCCATTACCAACGCCGGACTGAAGCCGCTCACCTCAACCACCTACGAATTGGGGATGGACCTTAAGCTGTTCCAGCGCCGTGTGGGCCTTGATCTGACGTACTACAACCGCGCTACCACCAACGATATTGTGCAGACCAGCATCTCTCCGACATCCGGCTACAACTCGGTTTATCTGAACGTTGGTAAGCTGAACAACAAGGGTATCGAGGCGCTCGTGACCTACAATCCTGTGAAAGCCGCTGATTTCGGCTGGAACATCAGCTACAACGTCGCCTACAACCAAAGTAAGGTGGTGAAACTGGCCGACGGCATCAAGTCCATGCAGATGGCAACGTCAGTCAACAACTGGGCCTATGTTAACTCGGTCGAAGGCCGTACTTACGGAGCCATTTACGGCACAACAAAAGTGCGCGACGCCAATGGCAATAT
Source organism: uncultured Arsenicibacter sp. (assembly GCF_945952095.1). Classification (GTDB taxonomy): domain Bacteria; phylum Bacteroidota; class Bacteroidia; order Cytophagales; family Spirosomataceae; genus Arsenicibacter. Next base: position 19,171 of record NZ_CAMFHL010000102.1, read on the forward strand.
TGTTTATGATCCGGCGACCGGCTACGCTCAGAAAACCGGCTTACAGGAGCTTGGACTCGGTGTTCCGCCGCTGACAATGGGTCTGTCGAATGAATTCCGCTACAAAAATTTCTCCCTGAACATCCTCGTTGACGGTAAGTTCGGCAACAAGGTCTTCTCGGTAATGGAGGTGTATGCCATGCGGATGGGCAAGCTGAAGTACACCCTCGACGGCCGTGATAACGGGCTGGTCCTGAAAGGCGTGACACCAACGGGCGACGCCTACACGCGCACGGTTCCTAAAGAAAGCCTCCGGATTTACTACGACAACGAGAAAAACTACTCAGACCTGTTCCTGCACTATGGCAGCTTCATTAAACTGCGGCAGGTGATCCTGAGCTATAACGTACCGGCCAGCATCGTCAGACCCATGCGGATGCAGTCGGCCAGCCTGTCCTTTGTGTCGCGTAACCTGTTCACGCTCATGAAGCACACCGATAATTTCGATCCTGAACAAAGCTTTACCAACAGTTCCAATCAGGGTTTTGAGTCGCTGGGCTTACCGCGTACCCGCAGCTATGGCTTTAACCTCCTCGTTAAATTTTAATCGTGACAACCATGAAAAAGAACCTGACTACCCTCGTCATCGCTCTGTGCGGTCTTAGCCTGTTAACGGGCTGCGATAAAGGTTTCGAGGATCTCAATACCAACCCGGATGCCTCCAACGTAATCCGGCCGGAATATGTTTTCACCAAGTCGCAGTACGACGCGGCCGGCAACATGATCACCGGATTGCAGGGAACGATGCAGTATACCACCAGCTATAATGACGTAGCCAGCTGGGGGTCAAAATACATCTTCAACCAGGGAACAGCTCCGTATACTGTTTTCAGCAATGCTTATCCGAACGAAATCAACGAAATCGGTGAGGTCATCCGGGCCGTGGAGAAAGATCCGGCTCAGGTCAATAAACTGGCCGTCGCCCGGATCTGGCGGGTATATGCCTTTTCAAAAATTACGGATCTGTACGGCGACATTCCCTATACGCAGGCGGGCCTTGGTTATACCCAAAGCCTGTTTAAGCCTAAATACGACGCTCAAAAGGACATTTATGCCGACATGCTGAGCGAGCTGGAAAAATCAGTGGCTCTGTTCGATGCGTCAAAAGCAACGTTCGGTGCGGCAGACCTGGTATACGGCGGCGATATCACGAAATGGAAGAAATTTGCGTATTCGCTGATGCTCCGGCTGGGTATGCGGATGACCAAACCCGACGCGGCATTGGCCGAAACATGGGTTAAAAAGGCTATCGCCGCTAATCTGCTGGTAACCGAAGACGCCGACATCGCCAAAATCACCTATCTGGCCTCGGGGCAGGTCATAAACCAGAACCCGCTGGCCTACTGGATGCTGAACAGTGATTACCTGAAAGCCGACGGTTCCAGCAATCCGGAGGGCGGTAAGTTTCACGAAACGTTTATCAACTACCTGAAAAAGACCGGCGATCCGCGTCTGCCGGTACTGTCGGTGGTGTATGTCGGTGGTAAGCCAAACAATGATCCGGCCATCCAGAAAGGCATGGTGGCGACGATCCCGAACACCAAGCCATCAGATTTCGTGACCTATTCAGAGCCTAACCCCGCCACACTCCTGAAATTAAACGCGCCGATGCTGATGCTGACCAATGCCGAAGTGAACTTTTATCTGGCCGAAGCGGCTGTGCGGGGCTGGTATACCGGCAAAACTGCCGCGGCCGCCTACGATGCCGGGGTAAAGGCCAGTATGCGTCAATGGGCCCTGTTCGGGGCCGACGGGGTGATTCCGCAGGCAAGCATCGACGCCTACGCGACCGCCAATGCGCTCAAAACCGGTACGACGGACAGTCAGCTGGAGCAGATTTATAACCAGTTCTGGGTATCGGTTTTCCCGAACTCGCAGGAAGTATTCCTGAACTGGCGGCGGACGGGCTACCCTGCCCTTACACCGAACAACTACCCGGGCAACATCACCGGTGGTAAGATCTTCCGCCGGATGCTCTACCCAGCGTCCGAAGAAAACCTCAATAAGGAGAATTACAACGATGCTGCCGGCAAGCTGGGCGGTAACACGTTCCTGACCCAGATGTGGCTAGACAAATAAGCTAGCCCTGCCTACCCTTAACCCAATGCCCTGCACCAGTCAGCCGACTGGTGTCAGGGTACCTTGTGCCCGTTTTTCCCGCTACCCAGTTTTCCCCGCTCCTTGCTGAAGTTATTACAAACGCATTTTACCCGAAAAAACCATGAAACCAGTTGCGCAGCGCCGTTCCATTCTGAAGCGCCTGTTTACGTCTGTAGCCGGACTTGCCGGTATCAATACTATTGCTCATGCGGGTTCCCGAACCGGTAGCCCGCAGCCCGATGCAGCGCCTGAAAAAGAAGCCTTTACCATTACTACCGATGAGGGTGTTCCGCTTTTTTCCGGCTCAACCAAAATGGGCAACTTCGTCTTTGTCGCCGGTAAGGGTTATCACAAGGAAGGCGACATCCGTGTACATACCGATGAAGTCCTGAAAGAACTGGAAAAAGAACTGGTCAAAGCCGGCTCCTCAATGGAAAAAGTCCTGAAAGTCAATGTCTATCTGCATGACCTGAACGACTACAAAGCAATGAATGAGGTCTACAGAGGCCGGTTCGGCAGCAAGCCGCCGGTCCGGACAACGGTGGCCGTATACGGCGGTGTTCCGGGCGATTCGCTGGTCGAAATGGATTGCATTGCGTATATCTAAACCCGTTACTCCGATGCTCAACCGACGAAAACTCATCAAACGCCTGTCAGGCGTTCCGCTCCTGTCCGGTGCCCTGGGCAGCCTGTCGCTGGACAGTCTCACTGGCCCGAACGTCAGCCCGAAACGCGACCTGTATAAGGAACTTGGCGTACGCACCTTCATCAACGCCGCCGGTACGCTTACCTACCTGACGGGTTCGCTCATGCAGAATGAAGTACTGGACGCCATTAATTATGGTGCTAAAGAATTCTGCCAGCTCGACGAGCTACAGGACAAGGTAGGCGTCAGAATCGCACAGATGGTCCATGCTGAAGCCGCTGTGGTAACCTCCGGTGCTTTTTCGGCCATGACCCTCGGTCTGGCCGGTATCCTGACCGGTATGGACCAGAGCAAGGTGGAGAAACTGCCCCATCTGGCCGGTACAGGCATGAAAACCGAAGTAATCTGCCAGAAAGCCCATGACATTGTCTACAATCACGCCCTGACCAATACCGGTTGCAAAATCATTCAGGTCGAGACGGCGGCTGATGTTGAAAAGGCAATTAATGAGCGGACT
>NZ_CAMFHL010000103.1 GCF_945952095.1 uncultured Arsenicibacter sp.
TTGCAGCCGTTCGCGTTCGATCCAAAGCAGGGACGGGTTGTTGGTTTTGTTGGCAAACCAGAACATGGCCGGTTGCAGTTCGCTCCCCGTGCCGGCGTCAGAATAATTAAACGAGCGGCCGGTTGGTCCGGTCATGTTTTCCATGTAGGCTGCGGTTTGCAGAAAGCCGGGTTGTTTGCTCAGACCGAAGTCCTGCCCGTAGGTTTTTTCCATGGCGCTGATAAACATCACGTTAAAGCTGGTACCGTAGCCCCAATAACCGTAGCCTTCAGGATAGGCACCGTCCGGGCCGTAATCGCCCATTGAGAGCACGATGGTATCGAGGGCGCGGTTGATAATCTGTTTGGCCAGTGCGGGTTCGTCTTCGTAGATAGCCAGTGCGCCGAAGGTCATGCCGGCGTTACAGACCTGATTCCAGTTGTGGGAAGCTTTCAGCCAGCTGTTGTTTTTGGGGTCTAGCGACGGTTCGATGCCCTTTTTCAGGATGGCTTCCTTTATGGTTGCCCGCGATTGGGGCGACAGATCGTTATACAGCCAGTCGTAGCCGATGGCGACGGCCATGGTCATTTCGGCCACGTCCAGAAAGTGCGACGGGTTCCAGTCGCTGAACGCGGCGATGGCCAGCATTTCCTTTTCGGCGCGCTGCCGGTAGGTGTCCTGACGGGTCATCCGCCACGCGTAGGAAAGCAGAAACAACCGCCGCAGCGCTTCCCGCGACTTATCCAGCAACCGGCGGCCGATCTGAATCCGTTCGACGGGCGGGGTGTTAAGCAGGGCATCGCATTCAGTCAGCATGGCCTTGTGTACCTTTCCCCAGGTCTGGTCGGTACCAACAACCTGCCGGATCGCCGCTTCGTCGCGGGCGGGCAGCAGCAGACGCGGGTGACTGCCGGGGGCAGGAACCGATTGCAGGTGGTCGGTCTGGGCCATGGCCACAGTAAGTGAAAGGCAAAGCGCTAAAAGGCTGCTGACAAAAAGGTTGCGGGCGTTCATAACGGGTTTATTTCTACCAAAACCCGAATCAGGTCACTTTCTACTTCATAGGCTTGTGTTGTCATCTTAACACTGTTTAACACTACATAACGGTTCTTTACAGTACTTCCGCTGACCTTTGCTGCACATAATTAATCACAGACATTCCATGAAACAATTATTGATTGCCGCCACCTTACTCCTTGCCGGACTGACCACGCAGGCGCAGAACAGCGGCCGGATCTCCTACGAAGCGATGGTTAAAGTCGATCTCTCGAAAATGCGGATCAACATCAACGGCCAGGAAATGAAGCCGGGTGACCCGTCGTTTCCGGCCGATATTCCGGATACCCGCACGTTTGAGATCAAAACCAGTTTTAACGGGAGCAATGCGAAAGAGGAACGTGAAGGAGCCGGTGGTGCTACGATGATCCGCCGGTCATTTGATGGCCCGGGAGGTGGTGACGCTGCACCGGCACAGACAACGCGTATAGAGGCACCGTTCAGTGAAAAGACTTACCTCGATCTGGCCGGACAAAAACTGATTACCGTCCTGACGGTCGGGAAGGATGCCGAGGCAAAACTTTATAAATCGGAAACACCGTTTAAAAAGCCAGCTGCCTGGCAAGCCGCCGATCAGACAAAGAAAATTGCGGGATACGTTTGTCAGAAAGCCGTTGTGCCGTACAAAAATGAAAACTATACAGTCTGGTATACAACCGAGCTACCCATAACCTATTCGCCTGTGCGCGAGCTGATGCCGGAGAAAGGGGTGGTATTGTCCGTTGAGGGAAGTAAAGAGGCGTACAAGGCGATTAAGGTTGATTTGAAAGCGGCTGTCTCTGAGCAGGATGTGCTGCCTTCAGCATCGGCTAAGGCCGTGTCGCCGGAAGAAATGAAGGAAGTGCGGGACAAGGCCATGGCTGACTTCCGCGCCCGGATGTTTGAGCGGAATAACTAGGACTATGATTCGTATGATTAAATGATTAGTGTGATTTTTTAGTGGTAGCTATTGATTTACAGGGTTTTTGATTCCTTAAGCAAGTGCGTTACCCGGAATTCATATTAACCAGCTAATCACAGTAAACAACAAATATGCTGATGAATATCGCAATAACCAGCAATCCGACTAATCAAAAACCGGCCGGTACCCACAACAATTAACCAAATGATATTAATCATTCAGTCATTCAGCAATTCAATCATTTAATCATTCAATCATAGTAAATCATAGTAAGGGATGCGCTACCTATACATTTTTCTGATGCTTATGGGCGTGGCCGGAGCGGTTCACGGGCAGCAAACACCGGTAAGTAAGGCTGGTAAGGGCGTTATTCGCGGGACAGTCACCGACTCGACTACGGGGAAGCCACTCCGAGAGGCATCGGTGTCTTTGCTACAGGCCAGAGACTCGTCGTATCTCGCCTATACGATCAGCGACGGTGATGGCAACTTCCTGCTCCGGAACGTGGCGCCGGGCCGTTACCGGCTGCTGGTGACCTATGTCGGTTATGAAAACGGGTCGCGTCTCATTACGACGGAGGGCGCATCGACCGACGCCGGCACGATCCGGATGAACCAGAAAATGACAACCCTCAACGAGGTAACGGTGGTTCAGGAGCGGGCACCGATTACGGTTAAGCAGGATACCCTCGAGTTTAACGCCAATTCGTTTAAAACCCAGCCCAATGCTGCGGTGGAAGACTTACTGAAAAAGCTGCCGGGCGTTGAAGTCAGCCGCGATGGTACGATCAAGGCACAGGGGCAAACGGTGAACAAGGTACTGGTCGACGGCAAACCGTTTTTCGGCAATGACCCGAAAATGGCTACCCGCAATCTGCCCGCCGATGTCATTGACAAAGTGCAGATGTATGACCAGCAGTCGGACCAATCGTCGTTTTCGGGAATTGACGACGGCAACCGTGAACGGACCATCAACCTGACGACCAAACGGGATAAGCGCAAAGGCTATTTTGGCCGCAATTCACTGGGTGGCGGCACTAACGACCGCTATCAGGCTAACCTCAACCTGAACCGGTTTAACAACGGCCGCCAGATGTCGCTGGTGGGGATGGGCAATAACCTGAACAATCAGGGCTTTACGGCGCAGGACGGCGCGGGCATTAACGCCGGCGGCGGGCTTGCGGGTGGAGGGGGAGGCTCGTTTATGGTCACGTCAAACGGTGGCGGAGGCGGTGGTTTCGGCGGCAATCAGCAGCCAACCAACATCACCAGCTCAAAGGCGGCCGGGATGAATTTCCGCGATGGTCTGGGCAAAAAAGCCGAAGTGGCGGCCAGCTATTTTATCAATGATGTCAGTGTCCGGACGGAACAGACCAGCCGCCGGCAAAATATTCTGCCGGCACAAACAGCGGGAGGAGAGGCTACCGCCAACCGGTCGTTTCTGACCAATCAGGCCCTTACGTCGACGAGCCGGAATACCAACCACCGGTTTAACATGCGCCTCGACTGGAAGCTCGACAGCCTGACCAGCCTGCGGTTTACACCCAATGTGTCGTATAATGGTTCGCGGTTCAACAGCCTGACCAATCAGGAGGTACAGAACCAGTCGGGGGCCGCGCTGAGCCGGAACACTACTGATTATGGCATGAAAGGCAACGGACTGAATGGTATGAGTAATATCCTGCTGATGCGGAAATTTATGAAGGAAGGCCGGACATTCTCGGCAAACCTGAATACGGTGCTGAACCAGCAGGATACCCGTGGCATCAACCAGGCAACGAACCTATTCTTTGGTGGTACAACCGGCGACCGGATGACGCGCATCAACCAGCAGAATGAGCAGGGCAACAACGTATGGGCCCATAACCTGATGCTGTCGTTTACCGAACCGCTGTCGCTGAGCAAGAAGCTGGAACTGCGGTATAATTTTGCCAATAACCTGAACCTGTCCAGCCGCGAAGTAAACGATTTCGACGAGGTGACCGGCTTTTATTCGCGCCGGAACGCGCTGCTGAGCAACAATTTCCGCAACGAATACCAGACGCACCGGATCGGTACAACGCTGCAGAACCGCCGGTTACGGTATACCTACTCACTGGGTTTCGACGTGCAGCAGGCCACGTTGCAAGGTACTAACCGGACCACCGACACAACCCTGAACCGCAACTTTACCAACCTGCTGCCGGTAGGCATGTTTTCCTACAACTGGACCCGCAACCGCACGCTCCGGATCAACTACCGGACGCGGATCAACGCGCCGTCGGTGAGTCAGCTGCAACCGGTGCCGGACAATACCAACCCGTTGCAGATCCGGCTGGGCAATGCCGGTCTGCGACCCGAGTACTACAACACGCTGTCGATGACTTATAACACCTACCGGTCGGCGGGGTCACAGAGTTTCTTTGCCATGATGAATGTCAATCAGGTAAACGACCGGATTGTTAATTCGACGAGCTTTAACGCCTCGGGTGTACAGACCACGCAGCCGGTGAATGCCGATGGTTATTACGCCGTCAACAGCTACGTGTCGTTCGGCCGCCGGTTGATGCCGTGGAAGATTAATCTGAACCTGAATACAAATCTGGGCTTCTCGCGCGGGATCGGCTTTGTGAACGGACAGACCAACTATTCGCGGAATATGACGTTGGGGCAGGGGCTGAGTCTGAATTCGGCGTTCAACGGGAAGTTTGAGTTCGGGCTGATGGGCAACGTGACCTACCAGCGGGCGACCTACTCCCTGCAATCTGCGCAGAACAACGCATTTTTTACTAACATGGCCGATGCCAACATCCATTGGCAGCTGCCGTTCCGTTTTGTGCTGACCACGGATGTGCTGTACCTGAACAACACCGGCCGGTCGGCGGGGTATAACCAGAATGTTACACTCTGGAACGCCGGTATTGCCCGTCAGTTTTTCAAAAACAAACAGGGTGAGCTGAAGTTACAGGTCTATGACTTGCTGAACCAGAACAAGAGCATCATCCGGAACGTGACGGATACCTACGTGGAGGATGTGCAGAACCGGATTCTGCGCCGTTATTTCCTCCTAAGCTTCACTTACAACCTGCGTAAGTTCGGAGTGTAAAGTGTTTTTTGACAGGATTACAGGATAAAAAGGATTTTTTGGGCAATACAATCCTGTAATCCTGTCAAAATTTTTAATCAGTAACCTGCATAAGTTAGGAGTGTAAAGTGTTTTTTGACAGGATTACAGGATAAAAAAAAGATTTTTTTCTGGAATCTAATCCTGCCATCCTGTAATCCTGTCAAAATTTTTAATCAGTAACCTGCGTAAGTTCGGAGTGTAAAGTGTTTTTTTGACAGGATTACAGGATAAAAAGGATTTTTTGAGCAATACAATCCTGTAATCCTATAATCCTGTCAAATTTTTTAATCAGTAACCTGCATAAATTCAGGGTGAAGGGAGTTTTTGACAGGATTACAGGATAAAAAAAGATTTTTTTCTGGAATCTAATCCTGCCATCCTGTAATCCTGTCAAAATTTTTAATCAGTAACCTGCGTAAGTTCGGAGTGTAAAGTGTTTTTTTGACAGGATTACAGGATAAAAAGGATTTTTTGAGCAATACAATCCTGTAATCCTATAATCCTGTCAAATTTTTTAATCAGTAACCTGCATAAGTTCAGGGCGTCGGCTGTATTCGGCAGAATTACAGGATTAACCTGATGCGCCCCAAATCCTGTAATCTTGTCGAAACAATTTGCACTCATTAAGGCTGTCAAAAGAAATCTGCCGATCCGGTGGCCGCAGTTTGGGTAAATGTAGTAGATTGCTGTTCATAGCATAACCCAACAGTTATGGAGCAGCACGAGATTAGGGAATACTTCGATCAACACAGCATACAGAAAGTAAAGTTTGCCTTTGCCGACATCGACGGGGTGCTGCGGGGCAAAGTCATCAGCCGCCGGAAGTTTGAGGCGGGCCTCAAGTCCGGTTATGGCTTCTGCAACGTGGTCTTTGGCTGGGACAGCGCCGACGCCCCTTACGACCACGTAAAGCTCACGGGCTGGCACTCCGGCTACCCCGATACCCCTACCCGCATCGACCTCTCTACCTTCCGGCGGATTCCGTGGGAAGATAACCTGCCGTTTTTTATCGCCGATTTCAGCCACGAAGACGGCAACGATCTGGTGGCCTGTCCCCGCAGCCTGCTGAAACGCATTGCCCGGCAAAGCGAAGCGATGGGCTTCCGGGCCGAAATTGCCCAGGAGTTTGAGTGGTTCAATTTCCGCGAAACACCGCAGTCGCTGCACGAAAAGGATTTCCGGAATCCGGAGCCGCTGACACCGGGCATGTTCGGGTACTCCATCCTGCGCCCGTCGCTCGAAACGGCTTTTTACCACGATCTGTTCGATCTGCTCGCTGAATTTGACATACCCCTCGAAGGCCTGCATACCGAGACCGGCCCGGGCGTTTACGAAGCCGCGATTCACCACGACGAAGTGGTGCGAGCCGCCGATAAAGCGACCTTGTTTAAAACGGCCGTCAAGGAAATTGCCTATAAACACGGGATCATGGCGACGTTCATGGCGAAGTGGAACGCCGAGCTGCCGGGGTGCAGCGGCCACATCCATCAAAGCCTCTGGACGCCCGACGGGTCGAAAAACCTGTTCTACGACCCGTCCCAACCCGATAACATGAGTGCGCTGTTCCGTCAGTACCTGGCCGGTCAGCTGTATTGCCTGCCGCACATCCTGCCGATGCTGGCCCCGACCGTCAACAGCTACAAGCGGCTGGTCGAAGGAGCGTGGGCACCGACGACGGTCACCTGGTCTATCGACAACCGGACAACGGCCCTGCGGGTGCTCAACCATGCCGAAGCCTACACGCGGCTGGAGCAGCGGGTGTCGGGCTCGGATACTAACCCGTACCTCGCCATTGCGGCCTCGCTGGCATCGGGGCTGTACGGCATCCGCCACCAGTTATCCCTGGACATACCGGCTACGGTCGGTAACGGATACGCCGACAAGGCAAACGGGGTGATTCCGGCGAATTTGTGGGATGCCACACAGGTAATGAAACAATCAGCGGTGGCGGCGGAACTGTTTGGCGAAGGCTTTGTTGACCATTTTACGCAGACGCGCGAATGGGAATGGCGGCAATATGCCCGTCAGGTAAGCGATTGGGAACTGCGGCGTTATTTCGAACTAATCTAGTACAACAAAACACATACATGCGAATGATCGATTACCCGGCCATTATCCGACAGGCCTGGGCGGCTTTTGATGCCTCACATACGATTCATACCATTGAAGATATCAGTGCAAAGGTATCGACCAACCACGTATTCCGTGTGCGGTTCGATAACGACGATATTGTCATTGCCAAACTGTCTTACTTTGGTAAATACGAGCACTTTAAGGAAGATCACCGGATTATTCATGCCCTGGCCAATAACCTGCTCTATCCGTTTGAGAATGTGCTGGCCAAGTCGCTGCTGAAGAATAATCAGGTCTTTACGTACCGGTTTAAGGATGACCTGATTGATACGTGGGTCGTGTTCTATAACCCGATCCGGACCATGCACCGGATGCCGCGCCGCCTCGATGAGGAGCATATCCGGAAGCTGGGCGGCGAGATCGGGCGGTTCCATAAGGCGTGCTCGCGGGTGGCCAACGTACTGCCGAAGTCGTCGAAAACGCTGCGGAGCGACATCCAGAGTTTTGTCGATATGCTGGATACCGAAGCCGGTCAGTATGAACACCGGAATCACGTCGATTACCTGAAAATGCAGTGCGAGACGTTCCTGAAAAACCGCCAGAAACTGGTGCACGGGTCGGTGGAGACCATGCCTGTCTTCGTTGACTGGAACATCGGCAACTTCTCGGTGACCGACGACCTGAAGCTGTACTCGCGCTGGGATTATGACTGGTTCCGGATCAGTTACCGGGTTATGGACTTTTACTTTTTCAGTCGTGTGGTCTCCGATGCGGGCGACCGGACGGTGTTCAGCTACCTGATCGGGCCGATGATGGAAGAGCGCTTTCTGATGTTTCTGCAGGAATACCACAAGGTATATCCGCTGACCGAAAATGAGGTGCGGTTCATGAAGGAGGCCTACCGGTTTTTTATCCTGAACTACGTGATTAAATACGGACGGTATTTCTTCCACCGGACCTATGCCACCAAGCTGCAGCGCGAAGCCTACGACATTTACCTGCCATCGATTGACAAGTTGTTTGATGCGGATGTAATCCTGAAAGCGCTGAAAATCTGATTTGTGCGGGTGAATCCATCGCCCGCACATCCACCTTTTTTATCCGAAATACTAAGCCGTACTTACCACATTCTACCTTTCTATGTCGCAGTTCGAGTCGTTTAAACACGTTGTTGACCAATACAAAGTAATTTTCTTCGACGCCTTCGGCGTGCTGAAAAACTCCAACGGATTGATTCCGGGGATTGAAAAGACGTTTGCCTACCTGAAAGAAACAAACAAGGAGTTTTATGTCCTGACGAACGATGCGTCGCGGAGTCCCGAGGCGCTGGCGCAGTCGTACCACAGGCTGGAGATGTACGACATTGTGCCCGAGTGCATTATTTCGTCGGGAATGCTGGCCCGGGAGTATCTGCAGCTGAAGGTCAGCCACGGGACGGTGGCCTATCTGGGGACCGAAAAATCGGCGCATTATATTGAAACGGCGGGTCTGAAAACGCTGTCGATCCGCGAACTTGACCTGAACGACATTGACGAGGTAAACGCCCTGGTGTTTCTGGACGACGAAGGGTTCGACTGGAACACCGACCTGAACAAGACCGTGAACCTGCTCCGCCGCCGCAACATTCCGGTGATTGTGGCCAACACCGACAACACGTATCCGGTCTCGAAAAACCAGATTGCGATTGCCATCGGTGGGGTAGCCAAAATGATTGAAACCATTGTGGGTAAGCAGTTTATGCGTTTTGGTAAGCCGGATGCCCAGATGTTTATCTTCGCCTACGAGCACATCAACAGTTACCCGGCGGTAGGGCGCAAAGACATCCTGATGGTCGGCGACACGCTGCACACCGACATCCTGGGCGGCAACAAATTCGGCCTCGACACCGCCCTCGTCCTGACCGGCAACACCCTCGCCGACGACGTTGAGGTCCGCGTCCGCAGCACCGGCATTATCCCGACGTACATCTGCGAGTCAGCGGTGATTGAGGAGTAGGGGGGAGTGGAGCGCCGGAGGGTGCTGAACTAACCGCCACCGTATTTTAGCCCTGAACATGTAGAGGGGAGATGGCCCATCTTTTGAACCCCAAACTTCAGTTTGGGGCCTACGGCAGGCCTCTCGAACCGGCCTGGCTATGGGTGTTGCCATAACGCATCAGATGCGGGCTTCGATAACATCGCCATGCCTGTTTGCCGGGGTGATCTGCCAGCAGCCCTGCGCTAAATCACAGGGTTAGTTCAGGAAGGCAAAAGCATTGACATTCAGTAATTGCCTGGTTACGAAAGTATTCACGTACGACCGTTTATTACTTTGGATTGCGCCACTGGCATTGAACCGGTACAACTGTTTATCGGCACCAAAGAAGTAATCGGGAAAGCCGTCAATATCCTGGGCTCGTTCGATGAGTTCAGTTTTAGGTATTTTTCTAGTCCAGTTATTGCAAAGCGTCAACGTATTTGTTATGATTGTATCATAAGTAAGTAACGGTGTGTATGCTTACAAAGGTACATCAAAATGATCGTACACTAAATGCTAACGGCTTGTTGTTTAGTAGATTAAGATTTAGCGTTTTTACGTACAATGATATGTTGGGTACGCCCGTCCAGGCATAGTTGCAGGGCGGGTTTCGGGCGACAGTTTTACCACCCCGCATGGGTAAGTTGGGCTTCCATTCCGGCGTTCCGGTTGACAGACCGCACGTTTCGGAGGTCAGGTTTTGGCTTGCATTTCTGGGTTTCGGCCGACATAAGAAACGCCCCGATTGGTCAGGCTTTAAGTTTGTAGCAATAGGTCACAACGTAAAATTAATCTGATATGAAACGTAGCAAATTAGGTTTCTGCCTATTACTGTTAATCGGTTGGTTCAGCCTGAGACAGGAAGCATATTGCCAACATGAGGGGGCTAATAAGCAACTCGTCAGCCGCTATTTTGATGTAATTATCAATCAACAGAAGCCAGAACTACTCGGCGAGGTTTTTTCTCAAGATTATGTTTACAAAAGCCTTGAAGATGGAAGTGAGATCAAAGGTATCAAACAATTGTATGATTTTCTGCCCTATTTTTTCAAAGCCTTCCCTGACATTCATTATACAATCGACCAAATAATTGCCGAGGGCGACAAGGTTGTTGTTCAAGCTACTGCTCGAGGGACTCAAAAGGGAGATTTTTGGGGCTATCCGGCCTCAAACAATAAAATAAGCGTGACGGAGGTCTTTTTCTATACTGTCAAGGGTGGGAAGATTACTGAGAATAGACGGCTACTTGATTTATTACATTTGGGGCAACAGTTAAAAGTCAAGAAGCCCGATTAGTTGTGCGCTCCGCATGAGTGGCTGTCGGGTGACAGTAAGCATGTCCCGAGGTCAAGGTCTGACAGCCCAACTGTCCATGTGTGTAAAGGCTCGTTCCTCGCTATCACCACATGGGGGCGTTGGGCGCAAATCTATAAATTAGCTGGCAGGGCAGCATTCCTGCGACAGGCAGCGCATCGCAGCGGTTAGGTCTTTGGCTTCCATTTTCAGGTTCCGGCTGAAAAGAGAAACGCCCACAATGCGATTCGTTTTTTTACTAAATTTCAGACATGAAGATTCAGGAAATGAGCAACGAGGCTTTGCTCAAACGGAAAAAGACAACGGAAGTTGTAACAGCTGTGCTCGGCGGGCTACTTGCAGTATTACTGATTGCAGCGCTGTTCTTATGTTTTAACAATCAATCTTCTGTTGGACTCCCATTACTCATCATTCCTCTGGCTCTATCCTCTGTTCTTTTCACGAACATTAATGATGTGAGAACCGTCAATAGGGAGCTACAAACTCGAAACCAAGGGTAATGGCTTTAGATATTTATTGGCAGGAAGCTAGAAGCAAAATCCAGATTGGAAAAATGGAGGTTGATGATGCCTTTGACAAGCTACTTTTCCAGTATGAGCATCAATCTGGCATACACGTTGATTTGTACGGTCATTCAAGACTGTATGCGTCTCAATGGGAACAGCTCATTGCTTTAGCTCATCAAACTAACTTTGACGCAGTTCAATTGGAAGCCATTCAAGCCAGGTTGCCTGTTGACGCATCTGAGGGAATTCTAATTCTGGAAGGAGATTAGTGGTAATTCTGAATTTTATTCTGCGTGGGGCCGCTTCTGTCGACAGAACGCTCGTCCCGAGGGGCGGAGGACAGCCCAACCAAACAGGGGTGTAAAGGTTGACCCAACGTTCGTGGTTTGGAGTGATCTCAGTAGCCATCAGCTCCTGTGAGCGTTGGGTGGACAGTAAAAGCAGTTGCGTGTTTGCCGTCGTCTCGGCGACAGGCCGCACGGCTCGTTAGGCGGCTCAGGGCTTGTAGTTTCGGGTTGCGTTCGACAAATTGAACGCCTGAATTAGTCAGCTTTGGGTTTGCATGTTCGGAGCATTTGCCACAAAGCGAACGCTCCGCATGTCAATCAGAAACATATCGCTTGAATCGCTTGAAAAGTAGAAGTATATAATCTCACAAAGCAGATGATCAAACTCACCAAAATACTGCTGACTTTCAGTATGGTCCTTGTTTGGGGATGGACATTCTTTATGGGAACGTTTGCTACCCACGCTAATGGTCGCCGAGCTGGCTGGTTTATTGGCCTTAGTCTCAATGTGATGCTGGGATTAGTGTATAGCTACCTGGAAAAGCGTCCTAATACTATAAAGGAATGGTTTAAAATGTAATCATTTGAAGTTGTGCAACAGCCACTAATCTTCCGGGTGAGAGAGAAGGCTCCTTTGTTGAGTCCAGGCATTGCGTTGAGCGTAACCACCCTGTCCGGGACAGGGTGCTCGCTCCCGATGGATTAGTCAAAAAGTGAGGTTTCCTGGTTCTGGCCGACAACTAAAACTGCTGATTTATGATATAGGAGCAAGAAGTCGATACGTTATTAGCATTACGTCTTTGTTGGGCTGGGGAGCAAGGGGATTGCATGGGTGAATTGCGGAAACAGCCTGCATACTATTTACTGCCATTCCCGGCAATCCCCGCCCCTTGCTCCCGTTCCTTAAAACTGATTCCTGATCGCCAGGGTAGGGTATACCTGAAGCTGGTTGGCACTCGTGAGGGTATGATAAAACAGGTTGATACGCGAACCAATCGAGACTGATTTTGCCACCCGTACCCAGCACTGCGGATCGCCAAAGAAAGCTACTTTCTTGCCCGCCAGATTTTTGGTGTAGTCGGTTCCCTGATTCCGGTTTTCAGTCCAGGCCACCAAACTGCCTGCTACCATTACCCGATAGTTGAAAAAGCCCCGGCCAAAGTAGAATGTAACCTGAGCGTCGTGGCTGGGCCTTGGGAAAAAGCTGGTTCGGTAAACCAGACTGGTCGAAAACCAGGCACCCCGCCATTGAAACGGATAGGCCGCACCAACACCGAACGTGTTAGTCTGGTAAAATCCATAAGCAGGAGGAGCCACACCCAATCCCCCGCTATACGTTAACGCCAGTTGAACCTTAGGTTTCCAATAGCGCAGATTCTTCGATACCTGCGTAAAAACTTGTCCCACATTGTTATTTTCGCCCGAAAAGTCGGCTTGCAGCTTAAATAAGAAAGAACCCGTTGAGTCGTTTCCCTTGAAATATTCGAAGGTCATCGAGGCAAAGTTGGTTCGGTTCAGATTGGGATCAATCGAGTGCCGGAAATCGTAGTGTAACTGTACTTGTTGAGCCTGCCCGGTTATAACAAGAACATTCAACAGGCAGCATAATAAGGTTTTCATGAACAACGAAATTGGTTGAACAAAGCTTGGCCAACGATGTGAAAGCGGGCAGAAATGGCACGGAAACGTTGCGGAAATGTGATTTCTGGTGTATTTATAGCTGGGCGGTAATAGCCCGTAATAGTGTAATATTCGACCTTAAACGAAAAGTAAACTATGGACGAGTTGGACCGGGGGGCGTTTACCGATTTAGTGAATGCGGTGGTCCGGAAATGCTTTGGTCATCCGCTGGAGGCCCCGCTCTCGGAACCGGAGAGTAAGCACCTGAGCAACCACATCGAAGAGCAAACCGGGTTGGTGGTTGGCTGGCGGAGCCTTAAAAACTACGCAGCTTTTTTACTGAACCCTACCCCGGGCAAGCAGGAAAATCCTTCAATGGCTACGCTTGATACGCTGGCCCGTTACGTACTGAACGCTTCGCCCATAACCGAAGCGGAGCGAAAACAATCGGATAGACTTTTTCAGTACTGGTTCCGATATCGGGAGCCGTTTGGCACGTTGCCCGGGGCTGGCGCTGATACTCCCCGAAAACAGACCATGAGCTATCGGGCCTTGTTTCTGGGGGTAGTACTTACCATGGTGGTGCTGGGCTTCCTGTTCCTGCATCCGTCGAACCTGGAGCAGGTAGAGACCGATTTTCGGGATATATCGGATGCTGCACTGCATCAGCAGGGCTGGTTTGTGCAGCATAAAAACCCCGGTTTCTGGAACCGCAGGGGCGAAACCCCCAACCGACTGACGCTATTTACCCTTAAAGGCGATACCTGGCCTAAGGCAGGTGAAAAGGCACAGGTGCAGAATTTGTTACTGCGTCCGGTCTATAACGATTGTTTCCGGGCCGAGGTACATTTCAACGATTTTGTCCCGGCGGGCAATTGGCAACAGGCAGGGCTGTTGTTTATGGAAGATACCCTGTTGTTGGGTAAGAGCATTCGGCTGTCGCTAGCGTTCAATAACTTTTTTGGTGGTTTTCAGAAACCGGGCGACATTCTGATTCAGGCTATTTCGTCGTATGGTAAGGGCGACCGGAATCTGGAAGAGTTTATTCACCAGCCTTTATTTCAGGTGGACACGCCCGAAGCCCGCCGAATTGCCGAAACAAACCTCCGCAATGTTGCTTTTCGGGTTGAGAAACAAGGAAATGCGTTTCGGGTATTGTATTCGGCCAGCCCCGTCGACAATTTTTCGTTTAAGGAGATCACTACGTATTCATTCGGCATAACACCCCGTTATATTGGGCTGTTTGCCCTCAAAGGCTTTGTCGACTCCACAGCTACTGTGCCCGTAAAAGTGCGCTATTTTCGGCTGGAAGGGCAACGTTGCGAGTGAGGTATCGGTTGGCCATCTCACGGTTTGTTAATAGTGCAGACTTTGGTGAAATGGTTAAAGAAACGACAGGGCGAATTGTCCGCGTCTTTGAGCTTGTTTTGAATGCGACCAATATCAGCTATCGGGCAGTCTCAATGGGCTGCTTTTGGTTGAAGATATTGAGAAGAATCCATTTGCCAAATCAATTAAAACGCTCAGGGAAATCTTTACTAAAATTGACCGGGAGGCCGGCTATGTGCGTAGTAACTCGCTTCTCATAGAGTAGCTTTACATTGACAGGCAGCGCGTACAACCCTCATGGTTGCAGATAGTCAGTAACGTAGTGATGGGTTTCTCTGCGAAAAGGAAGCCGTCCCTGACAGGAAGTCTGGTAAGCGCCTGAAATGGTTAATGGTGACATTTAAAAGTTCGTAGTATATTGGAAGATTTATTAGAGCCGCCTTGGGAGAAATTCGACTATGATCGATACGATATGGGGTGGCGCATGGGCAAAGGCGAAGATTACTTAATGGAGTGGGCTAAATGGTATTATCAGTTATCCGAAGGAGCTCAAACCAACTATCAATCAACGTTTCCTGAACCAAAAGAATGGAAAGGATTCTATGATGAGTGAGTATCTTTAACGACTATGAGTTCTGAGCGGATCACGTTAGTTGTCGGGTGACAGGGAGCAAAACTTAAATAACTGTTTCGGGCTTCGGGTCCGGTGAATAATAACACAATGGAACAAATCTTAATTGGTAGTGTAGTCAAACTCAAGTCAGGCAGTCCTCAAATGACCGTCACAGGCTACGGAAAAAAATACGGTTCCGGTTCTATACTGGTTACGCTTGTGGTAGATAAAGAGCAGGTTAAATGCCAATGGTTTGATGCAACAGGAGCTTTGCAGCAAGATACATTCCCGGTTGCTGCCCTGCAGTTAGCTTAATTCGTGCGACAAGGCGTACGGCTTTGATCGAGAGGTTTTACATGACAAAAAAACAACTTGGCCTTAGCAGCCAACTACTTAAATACTGTGATCAGTAAACATACAATGAAAACAGACACGTTTTTTAACCGGAAAACGAGCCGATTTGGCGATACCTGGCTACCCGGCCGTTTTTTTCAACCAGGACATCCGGCCGTTTACCATCAGATACGGAACCAGGTGGAGGCCGTGTACGAAGCTCAACGTCAAACCGCCACCGGCTGGCGTAAGCGTTGGGTGTTGTGGAAAATTAACCTGTTGACCGAAATACGCTATAACAAGGGACTCTTTTCGGGCGGTTGTGTCGGGTAATTTCTTAACCGTGGATGCTATCTGGATCTGAAGCAACTCGGGATTGTTGTTCTATTCTCATCAATGACAGTTCATGCGTGACCATGAGTAAGTTAATTAACCGATGCTGGTTTTGACCGGTCTACACATATTATTATTTGGTTTTCCGGGGAGTGGCGGGAAGAAAAATGAAGACAACTTCAGATCTATTAATACTGAGCTTCGGAGCCGTAGCCTCCGGTAATGGGCAACTGTGACATTAATCCGGTGGTTTGGTATTAATTCAAGTTAGTCAGCCTTGTGGGAGACTGATAATATATCCTGATAAGAAGCAATCAGATCAAGTTATTTAAGTTACAGTTTGTGCTGGAAATTTACCGTATATTGAACTATTTATTATGGGAATTAGTCTCTTCTACTATAAAGCAAATTTTAATATAGAATCAGAAAAAAGGGCCTTATTAAAAACGACGATAAGCCATCATGAATTAGAATTGTTATTAGATGTAAAGCCTGTAGAAGTTAATTTTGCTCTGCAAGACGGTAAAACTGAATTTTCTGCAAGTGATATATTCGACCAAATTGCCTTTAGCGGGAAATTTTCTGAACGTGAAAAGTATACGTATTATTCTTTCTTTGCAAAGCTATTTTGGAATACTTATGGGAAAGAAGAAAAAAAATATATCGAATATTCAGAGGATAATGATCTGAAAGTGTACGGTATATACCGTAATTTCGATGAAGATGTGGTCGATGGGCTTATAGAATTTGAAGATAATGCTTACGTTTGGCCCAGTTTGTACAAAGCCAGGAGTCCGGCTGTTTTGGAAAGTGCTATAGAACAAGCAGGAGAAATTGATTATAAAAGGATTGAACAAATTGCTGATGACGATCCATATATTTGGAAAAGGTGGTGTAATAGAATATCAAACGTTGTGGAGTTTAAATCCTATGTTCAGACATGGCTAAGCCTATATGAATACTGTTTTATCGATAAAAAAGGGCTGATCATAGAGTATTAAGGATGTAGAATTAGCATTTATTTTACGGGTAATAGATAAAGTATCTACTATTTTTTTAGAAATTATGATAAATTAAAGAACACACTACGGCTAGTTACCTTCGCTCGCAAACTGGCCATTAGCATCCCTTTCAATTTTAT
Source organism: uncultured Arsenicibacter sp. (assembly GCF_945952095.1). Taxonomy (GTDB): domain Bacteria; phylum Bacteroidota; class Bacteroidia; order Cytophagales; family Spirosomataceae; genus Arsenicibacter. Next base: position 16,607 of record NZ_CAMFHL010000103.1, read on the forward strand.
TTTCTTATAAAAATGCCCGCGAAACCCTTATCTGAAGTAAGTACAAAAGAGCTTAAAAGCCGGGAAACACTCATGAGTGCTGTTATGTATGTGGCTGCTTTTTTCATTGCAGCCATGATTGGATATGGTATTTACCTCCTTGTTTCAGAAAAGGTGGATTCAGTTGAGGAATTGACCGGGCGATACGGGCTTTCCATGGGTGGTTTTGGTATTGCCTTAGTATTTAGCCGGTATTCTCTGAGAAAGATCAGGGCTGAACTAAAAGTCCGGCAAGGCCGGGACATTGCAAAGTGAATATGGAACAATGTCCGCTTTGTTACACTTCACTGGAGGTCCGCACCTGTGCCCCATGCCATGTGTGCGGTGGTGACGTACAGGAAATAACCCACTTTATACAAGGAATACACACCTATAACGTTTACGACACTCTGAGTTATGGGCAGCTTACGCTATGTAATATTTGCGAAGTTGACATTGGTTCTTATAAACCGGAATATTGGGGCAGTCCGAATAAACGTATTGGTTATACGGATTTTTCATTAGTCCGCGAGATTGCACATCCACAACTTGTTACTGATAAGGTTTGTCCTGTCTGTGGGAACAGAAAACCGTTTTTGTATTTTGTTGCAGCAGTCCGGGCAAGTGCGGCGTCTGATTAAGTCTTAACTATTACAAATGACAACTAACTAAGCTTCTGCTGAACTCCGGCAGTGTCGGCCGGAATCATGCCTTATCCTTTTCGAATAAACCATTATAAAGAAAAAGTAAACAAATGTACTGTTTTATTAATTTGATCGACTAAATAGGTGGGATAGTTAGACTTTCTTCGGGGGAAGCAGCTGGCCTGCCTGTCTGCTTCGCTTTTTATTAACGAATATGAAAAAAGTCTACTGCCATGAACATCTTCAGCATCCTCAGGGCACCGGCGGCTATTGGTCGCCGTACACTTGCCATATGCCACATCACCGGCATCATTCTCCTTACCAGTATCCTGGCTGCCAACGGGCAGTCGTTGCCGCAAAGCTTTAGCCTCGTTACTGTAACGGCCGGTCTGCGCAATCCGACGACCATGGCCACTACCGCCGATGGCCGCATCTGGATCGCGGAGCAGGGCGGTACCCTGCGCATCGTGAAAAACAGTACGCTGCTGCCAACTCCGTTTGTAAGTTTGTCGGTAGATGCCAGCGGCGAACGGGGACTGATCGGCCTGGCAGTCGATCCGGCTTTTCCGGTCAACGGGTATGTCTATCTCTACTACACCGTTCCGGCGGCTAACGGGATGGCTCCCCACAACCGTGTCAGCCGGTTCACAGCTGCGGGCGATGTAGCGGTGGCCGGCAGCGAAACAGTGCTTCTCGACCTTGATCCGCTAAGCAGCGCAACTAACCACAATGGGGGAGCTATGGCCTTCGGCCCCGACGGAAAGTTATACATCGGCGTGGGCGAAAACGCCAATGCGCCGAATGCCCAGAGCCTTACAAACCATCTCGGAAAAGTACTGCGGATCAATGCCGATGGCTCTATTCCGGCCGATAATCCGTTCGCGACCGGCAGCGATGCCCGGCGGCGCATCTGGGCTTATGGCTTACGGAACCCGTATACCCTCACGTTTCAGCCGGGCAGTGGCCGCCTGTTGGTCAATGATGTAGGACAGGATAGCTGGGAGGAGATCAACGATGCAACGACCGGCGGGCAGAATTTTGGCTGGCCGCTGGCCGAGGGCTCGACCAGTACTTCCGGCCTGGCGAACCCGGTCTTTGCCTATCCGCACGGCAGCGGCGACGGAAAGGGGTGTGCCATCACCGGCGGGGCATTCTACGATCCGGACAACGGCACCTATCCGGCAACGATGACGGGGAAATACTTTTATCAGGACTTGTGCAACAACTGGATCAATTACATCGACCTTTCGGCGGGGGCGGCGGTACGTTCGGCCTTCGCGACGGGTATGCCGGCGGGTGGCCTGGGCCTCACACTCGGAACCGACGGCGTATTGTATAGCCTGAGCCGGGGTAGTGGTGGCAGCAGCGGGATGCTGTATAAAATCATCCACCTGATCCCCGACGTGCCTGAAGCGTTCCGGATGGTAGCGCCGGTGTATAACTGCCAGACCGGTGCCATCCAGTTTAAAACGACGGGCGGTAACGGAACACCGGTCGAGTACCAGGCGGTTGGCGTTACCGGCTGGACAACCAACCCGAATCAATTTATAGAAGCCGGCCTGCGGGCCGATCCGAAACCGATGATGTTGTGGGCACGCCAAAACAATGTGCTGGTCAATTACATGTTCAATCTTCAGGGAGCCTGCAACGGCACAAACCAGCCGCCTGCCTTTGTGGGTCCGTTTGCCAATGTATCGCTGCTGTCCGGCCAGCCCTATTCGATGACCATTCTAAGCAGCGCGTTTGCGGATCCTGAAGGCGAGCTGCTGGTTTATTCTTCGTTCGGACTCCCGCCGGGCCTTTCGCTGTCGGGAAACATCATCAGCGGTTCAACAACCCAGTTGGGTGATTTCCCGATCACGATTCAGGCAACAGACCCGTGGGGATTGGCCGCCTCAGGGCAGTTTACGCTGACGGTTCAGCAGACAATCCCGATGGAACCGTTGCGGCTTACGGCCCCGGTCTACAACTGTTCAACCGGTTCGCTGGTCTTTCAGACATCAGGCGGTAACGGGTCTCCGGTTGAGTTCTTTGCCATCGGCGTAACGCCCTGGACCCTGAATCCGATGCAATATGTAGAGGCCGGTCTGCGGGCCGATCCGAAACCGATTACGCTCAATGCGCGGCAAGGCGGCCGCGAAACCACTTTCCTGTTCAACCTTCAGGCGGCCTGCGGACAGGCGCGTACGGCCACGCCGGAAACCGCCCGGCCTTTTACTGCACGCCTGTATCCGAATCCGGTGGGGCCGGCCGTGGTGGTGGGCATCGAAGGGGCGCAGGGGCAGCATATCCGGTTGCAGCTTACTGACCTCAGCGGCAAACCGATTGTCGAAAAACAGCTGGATGTAACGGAAGCCGATCAGCGCACGGGTATGGATATCCAACGACAACCGTCGGGCATGTACCTGCTGCGGATCAGTAACGGGCGGCAGGCCGAAACGCTGCGGGTATTGAAGCAGGAGTAACCATTTTCTGTGAAAATGTACAGCGATCGGGGAGCGGACACAGTATCCGGCCCCCGATCGATTCTTTATTGGCAGTAGATCAACTAACCTTGCTGCCTGTGTTTCAACGTCTCCTGTTTCTGATTTTTAGTGTATTAGCTACGACTGCTTCCGGTCAGCCTGTCGGCAAGCCTGCTGAAGGCTATCGGGGAATCTGGTACTTTATCGGCCCCACCAAAAATGAATATGCCTACAAATACAGCGGTGGCCTGGGCACCTATCCGGCTAACCATTATCCGTTTTCGGTGTATGCGCCGGCCGTAAACAAGACCTTTTTCTGCTACGGCGGCGTCACCGATTCAACCTCAAGGGCACTGTGCCATATGGTCGGGGTATTCGACCACAAAACCGGCATGGTTTCCCGCCCGACCTTGCTACTCGACAAACAGACCGACGATGCACACGACAATCCGGTTATTCAGCTGGACGATCAGGGCTACATCTGGATTTTTTCGACCTCACACGGTACCGAGCGGCCGTCGTTTATCCATAAAAGCCGCGCGCCCTATCAGATTGACGCCTTTGACCGGATTGATGCCACGCGGCTCGACAAGGACGGCAAAACCGTTCCGTTCAACAACTTCTCCTACCTGCAGGTCTACCAGCAACGCGGCAAGGGCTTTCTGGGGCTGATGACCCATTATGACCGGGGCATGCTGCTGTACGGCGCTAATAAACCGCGCCGGACCACCGCCTTCATCACAAGCCCGGACGGGGTGACATGGTCGGGATGGCATGACATCGGTACCATCGAAGAGGGCCATTACCAGAGCAGCGGCCAGAAAGGAAATAAGATCGGCAGTGCCTTCAACTACCACCCGAATACAAAAGTCGGGGCGGGTCTCGATTACCGCACAAACGTCTATTATGTCGAAACCGACGATATGGGGAAATCCTGGCATACGGCCGACGGTAAAGCTGTTTCGCTGCCACTCACCGATATCGCCAATCCGGCATTGGTACAGGAGTATAAGTCGCTGGGCATGAACGCCTATATCAGCGATGTTAATTTTGATGCGGCTAACCGGCCGATGATTCTCTACATCACCAGCAAAGGGCCGGAGCCGGGACCGCAGAGCGGGCCGCATACCTGGCATCTGGCTCACTGGACCGGTAAGGCATGGGAGATTCTGCCGGTTGCTACGTCTGACCACAACTACGACATGGGCTCGCTCTATGTCGAGGGCAATACCTGGCGGATTATCGGCACCATCGGGGCGGGGCCGCAACCCTATGGCACGGGCGGTGATCTGCTGCTGCTCGAAAGCCGGGATGGTGGCAAAAGCTGGAAAACGACCAAAACCATGACCCACGATACAGCGCGGAATCAGGGTTACCCGCGCCGGCCCGTGGCGGTACATCCGGATTTTTATGCGTTCTGGGCCGATGGTAATGCCCGCAAACCGTCGGCGTCGTATCTCTATTTCTGTAACAAAGCCGGTGAGGTATTCCGGTTGCCGGCCGTCATGAAGGCCGGTGCCGAAAAGCCGGTACGGGTAAAATAAGATCAGAAAATCCGGTTCAGGACCTCGTAGGAACTCAGTTTGCCATTCAGATAAACTTCCGACCGGACGTTGGGCAGGAGCGTTGCAGACCGGTAGACAACGATCTCCTGCGTGGAATTACCAACCGCCAGTCCGCCGTGATTCCGGACATCCATAGTGGCCGTCAGCCGGTGGGCGGGAAACGATCCGACGGGGGTATCTACCGTGCGGGCTTCGTGTACCTGCTGGTTTGTCAGTACAATCCGGAGGCCGACCTGTTTTTTCATCAGGTCACCGGCGATGGTGGCCGCGGCGCTGACGACGTAGGTTTCCCAGCTGCGGTGTGGGCGGTTCAGGGCGCTGCGCCGCTCCTTCGACGGAGGAAAGGCACGTTGCATATCAAGCGTAACGTCGGGCAACGATTGGCCGGTTTTCAGGTTGGCGGGAAGCTTATAGCCCTGGCTGGTCGTGCGGGGAAGCAACAGGGCATCAATGTAGGTATACATGACATAAGCGGAAACCGGAAGCCCTGCCAGATCGGGCTGTATGCCGTCGGGCAGGCAGATCGCCTGTAGCCGGGAACCCTGATGCTGCTTGTTTTTGGCGTCAAAGGCCTGAACATCCAGTACAATCCAGGTCGAATCATTAACCGTTTCCAGCGCGATGATTGTAAATTGTGTGCGGCCGAACAGTTTGTTATCGTCGGAATACATGGCTGTTTCCCAGCCGCTGCCGGTTTTCAGTGTGAAGCCGCGGCAGGTGGCGGTAGCTTCTTCAAACGGGACGACCGGCTTTGGTTGTGCCGTTGCGGGTTTGGTACCGAACAGGAATGATAAAAACGACATAATCAGGATCGTTTGCGTAAATCGGGTAAGCATGACAGTTAGCGTAAAATGAGCAACAGGCTGATGAGTATGGTTAGCATAACCAGCAGAATCAGCGCCGGTTTTTGCCAGCGTGCGTCGGGTGGAGGAAACGGCATAGGCTGTATTTTTGCCAAAAATGGGGCGGGACCTGTCCAGGTGGACAGGCGACTGAATAAGTGGCGGCTTCGAATGAGTGTGTGGCCGGAATCGGGGAGGGGAAAAAATAAACTCCCCGAGAGTTTTAAAACTCTCGGGGAGTTTATGTGTAGTTGACCTTCCTGGAAC
>NZ_CAMFHL010000104.1 GCF_945952095.1 uncultured Arsenicibacter sp.
ATCCCGACAAAACGCATCAGGTCATCGCGGTCACCGTGTCCGCTGAATACGTCCACTTTTTCAATGTTCGCCATAACGGCGTGTTCTTTTCCTTTGATGGTCAGGGTTGATTGCCCGTTCAGCAACCGCCAGCCTAACGTTCCTTCTGCACAGTAGCCGATCATCAGAATCGTGCAATACGGGTTGCTGATGTTATTCGCTACGTGATATTCCACCCGTCCACCCTGCACCATACCCGATGACGAGATAATGATGCACGGCTCATAATGATTCGAGATGGCCTTACTTGCCTTGGCCGATTCCAGATACTGAAAATTTTCGAAGTCGAAAAGGCTTTCATTTTCTTCGTAAAACTCGCGCGCATCGGCGTTCAGTAACCGGATATTTTTTTCATACACCCGTGTACTTTCCAGCGCCAGCGGACTATCTGAAAAAACCTTGATGGGCGGGAAGTTATAGTCTGTATACAGCTTATTAAGCGTATACAGCAGGGCCTGCGTACGGCCTACCGAAAACGACGGAATAATCAAACGTCCTGGAATATCGATACAGGTGCGTTTAATCACATCAGCCAGCGCTTCTTCCGGTTTTTTACGGTCTTCATGCAGGCGGTTGCCGTATGTACTTTCACAGACCAGATAGTCAACCTGCGGAACAGGTGCCGGATCGGTCAGCAACGGGTAATTTTTCCGGCCGATATCGCCGGAGAAACATATACTTTTCCGTTCGCCGTTTTCCCGGACGTTAATGACAATATGGGCCGCCCCCAGCAGGTGACCTGCCGGAATAAAGGTTACGTCTACACTATCGTTTACCCGAAAGCGCCGGTTAAACTGGATAGGAACCACGTTCTCCATGGTTTCCCGAACCTGTTTATCGAGGTATAAATCTTTCTGTAACTGCTGCTGTCGGTCTTTGACGCGCTTTTTTTTGCTGGCGTTCAGCTCGTTGATCCGCTTCTGGTTCAGCGAAGCTGCGTCTTTGAGCAGCAGTTCGGTCAATGAATAAGTTGCCTCCGTACACAGAATCTGCCCTTCGTATCCTTCCCGATACAGGTTTGGCAAGTTGCCTGAGTGATCCACGTGGGCGTGGGTCAGCAGGACCAGGTGAATACCGGAGGGCTCAAACGGGAAAAATCCCGTGGCATGTCCGCCGGTAATTGGTGCAGTTGGAGGCGTTTGACCGTTGGAACGCTCTAAATCAGACCCGCAGTCAATCAGAATGCGGTAGTCATCCTCAGTTTCCAACAGGTACATGCTGCCGGTAACCTGCCGGGCTGCCCCCAAAAATGATAACTTCATGCGTTCAGCTTAAACGTCGTAATCTATCGTCAATGTGTCGCGTTAATGAGATTGATTAAACACAAGTCCGGCGTGCGAAAAACCGCTACTTTTGCAAAGTTACGACTAACGGGGCGATTTCCTAACCCCTGTTTTATTCCAAATGCACGCACGAAAAGTTAAATCTCTTGCCTATTGGTTGTTAAGCTGTTGGTTATGTGGCCAGGTCAGCGCACAAAATTTATCGAACACCCAAAATCAGGTTACAACCAGTGACTCAACGGCTACCCAACGGTTATTAACCTTTCTGGATCAGTTTCAGAACGGGCCGCTTGCCCGCCATGGCACCGTGGCGTTATCCGTGCGGCGTGTCCGTGACGGCGAAAGCCTGATTGGCTACAACAGCCGCCAAAGCCTGTCGTCGGCCTCTACCCTGAAGCTGATCACAACTGCTACGGCGCTCGCCACCCTCGGGCCTAACTTTACGTATGCAACGACGCTGGAATACGACGGGGTCATTAAAGACAGTGTGCTGACCGGCAATCTCTACCTGCGCGGCTCCGGTGATCCGTCGCTGGGTACCTGGCGCTACACGGGTTATCCGGACGCTAACGCGCTGTTGCTGATCTGGTCAGATGCCGTCCGGAAGGCCGGCATCCGGCGGATTGACGGCGTTGTAATTGGTGATGCGGCCCTGTACGACGACCTGCCTACTCCCGATACCTGGCCATGGGGCGACCTGGGCAATTATTACGGTGCGGGACTCAGTGCGCTGAATTTCAATGAAAACTTGTACCGTGTTATTTTCCGGCCCGGCAAAACTGCCGGCAGCCCCGCCAGTGTCCTCCGTACCGAGCCGGCTCTGCCCTATCTTACGCTGAACAACCGTGTGACAACCGACAAGGCCGGCACCGGCGACCAGGTCAATATTTACGGCGCCCCCTTTGCCGAGCAGCAGTGGCTTACCGGCAAGGTGCCGATGGGCGTTTCTGAATTTGCGGTGAAAGGGTCCTTACCGGATCCTGCCCACTATGTTGCCTTCGCCCTGACAGAGCAATTGCGCCGGGACAGTGTCCGGATAGTGAATCCGCCCGTTGCTGTGCGCCCTGATCAGCCCTGGCCTGACGCGGTAAAAACCGGCCGGCCGGAAGCGAAAGCGGTTCCTAAACGGATTTTGTTGCACCAGTATAAATCGCCGGTACTGCTGGAACTGGCGCAGCAAACCAATTTCCAGAGCATAAACCTGTACGCCGAAGCTCTACTCCGGACCGCCGCCCGGCAGATCGACCCGAAAACGCAGTCGGTTGGTGATGCAGTTGACGCAGTTGAACGTTTCTGGCGGGGGAAAGGCGCTAACCTTGATGGTTTCCGCATCCGCGACGGAAGCGGTCTGTCGACAGTCGGTGCACTGACGGCCGATAACATGACTGGCATTCTGGCCGCGATGGGCCGTGAGCGGGTATTTCCGCAGTTTTATGAAACCATTCCGGTTGTCGGCCAGACGGGCACCGTGCGGAATATGGCGCGCAATACGCCTGCTGCCGGTAATGTCCGGGCGAAAAGCGGCACCATAGAAGGCGTCCGTGCCTATGCCGGTTATTTCACGGCCAAAAACGGCGAGTTGATGTCGTTCTCGGTCATGATCAACAAATATACCCCCGGCCAGAGCCGCGCCGTGGGCAATCAGCTGGAACGCCTGATGGCCTTGCTGGTTGACCTGTAGGGGCGGCCCCACGTGGCCGCCCAAACCGTACGCATTACACCACCACGTGTCTTGTTGGGGTACACGTAATCAGGGCGACCACCTGTCTTGTTGGGGTATACGTAATCAGGGCGACCACCTGTCTTGTTGGGGTACACGTAATCAGGGCGACCACCTGTCTTGTTGGGGTATACGTAATCAGGACGACCACCTGTCTTATTGGGGTACACGTAATCAGGGCGACCACGTGGGGTCGCCCCTACGAGAATAACCGGTCAGATCTCCAGCGTTGTGGGTTTTCCATGATATATGTTGTGATATTCTTAAATGCCCGATCAGTCCGGATAATGTGTTCATAATAATTCCGTTGCCAGAGTCGTTTGTCAAACCTTGGCCAGCCATTATGTTTTACATTCCGGATATAGTCGTTGGTTGTCATTGTCTTAAACCAACCAACAATGTCCCGTAGGGGCGACCCCACGTGGTCGCCCAAATCACGTACCGTATCCAACCCCAAGGGATCGCCCAAATCATGTGCCGTATCCAACCCCACGTGGTCGCCCAAATCAGTATGCATCATATTGTGGCACCGGACTTCATCGGTCGGGCGACCACGTGGGGTCGCCCCTACATCGTTTTGGGAATTGTCTTGCGGACGACCACGTGGGGTCACCCTGACGTTTATAATGATGCCGTGGAAATGGTTGGGCATGACAACGTATTCGCCAAGTTCGATATCCGGAAATTTTTCGGGCAACTTTTGCCACCATGCCGTCACCATTTCTCCGGCTGGCGACCGATACATTTTATCGTTAGTAATATGCCCTAACCGATGTTCATGATGTTGAATACAAATCGTTATGAAATATGCTCCTTGCTGGGCGTAATCATAATCGGGAAGACGAATGGAACGGCGATAAGACATAAAATGCAGGTGTTAACTAAACCTGCATTTTGACGGGACATGTTGAAGACAGATACGTAACCATGAAAAGTTCTCCATGATTTTTTTGCTAAAACCAAGCGACCAATATTTTATCAACGCCGGACGACCATCATATTCCATCAAAGTCGGGCGACCATCATATTGCATTAAAAGCGGGCGACCACGCGTTTCATCAACGTCGGATGACCATCATATTCCATTAAAAGCGGGCGACCATCATATTCTATCAAAAGCGGGCGACCACGTGGGGTCGCCCCTACGATATGCGGCTCCAGTTGCTTTCTTTTTTGCCGAGGGCGTCGATGTGATTCCGGATGGGCGCGTTTTGCGGCAAGACAAAATGCGGATCTTCATCCAGAATTTTCTGAGCAGATTCACGCGCGGCGTTCAGAATCGGACCGTCTTTGGCAAGGTCGGCAATCATAAGGTCCATCAGACCGCTTTGCTGGGTACCGGTCAGATCACCGGGACCACGTAGCTGAAGATCAACATCGGCAATTTCGAAGCCGTTGTTGGTACGCACCATGGTCTCAATCCGCGTCTTTGTATCTGAACTCAGTTTGTAGCCGGTCATCAGCACGCAGTATGATTGCTCACTGCCCCGGCCCACCCGTCCGCGCAGCTGATGCAGCTGCGACAGACCGAAGCGTTCGGCGCTTTCAATAACCATCACACTGGCATTCGGCACGTTTACCCCAACTTCAATTACCGTCGTGGCAACCATAATGTGCGTTTCATGACGCAGAAAACGCTGCATTTCGTCATCTTTCTCGTAGGGTAACATTTTCCCGTGTAGCATACCAATCTCATATTTCGGCCGCGGGAATGCCCGCTGGATACTCTCGAAACCATCCATCAGGTCTTTATAGTCCAGCTTTTCGGATTCTTCAATGAGCGGGTAAACGACATACACCTGACGCCCTTTTTCAATTTCCTGCCGCATAAACCCGAATACTTCTGACCGATGCTTATCGTATTTATGCACCGTCTTAATGGGTTTACGACCGGCCGGCAGCTCGTCAATCACCGAAATATCGAGGTTGCCATACAAGGTCATCGCCAGTGTACGCGGAATCGGCGTGGCGGTCATCACCAGAATATGCGGCGGAATCACCGGATTTTTGGCCCACATCTTCGCGCGCTGGGCCACTCCGAACCGGTGTTGCTCGTCGATAATGCAAAGCCCGAGGTTCTTAAACTGAACCGAATCCTCCAGCAAGGCATGAGTACCTACAATAATATGCGTTTTACCTTCCTGTAAGTCCGGATGCAGGGTTTTGCGTCGTTTCGTGGTGGTAGAGCCCGTCAGAATAGAAATATTTAACCCCATAGCATCGGCAAACGGCTTCAGACCATTGTAATGCTGGTCGGCCAGAATTTCGGTTGGCGCCATCAGACAGGCCTGCGCCCCGTTGTCGATGGCCATCAGCATGGCAATAAACGCAACAATGGTCTTACCGCTCCCCACATCCCCCTGTAATAGACGGTTCATCTGCTTACCGCTCATAAAATCAGTCCGGACCTCTTTCAACACCCGTTTCTGCGCACCGGTCAGCGGGAAGGGCAGCAGGTGCTCGTAAAAATGTTTGAGCAGCTGCGTATTGGCAAATACCTGACCGGGATATTCTTCTTTCTGGAGCAGCTTGTTAGAAATCAGCCGGAGCTGGTTGTAAAACAGTTCCTCAAACTTCAGGCGGCGCTCGGCCTGTCGCAGCCACGCCGCACTTTGCGGCAAATGAATGTTCCAGAGTGCCTCCCGTTTGCCGATCAGCCGGTATTTCTGAATCAGTTCGTCGGGTAAGGTTTCACGGATATGCGGCCAGGCGCCTTCCAGCAGCGTCCGCATAATCTTACCCATGGCCTTGCTGTCGAGATGGCGTTTCCGCAGCTTTTCGGTCAGGTTATAGACCGGTACCATGCCCGTTTCGAGCTGATTATCCGGATGGACATTGTCCAGTTCTGGATGCACAATGCTGTAACGACCGTTAAACGGCTGCGGTTTGCCGTAGACGACATACTCGCCCTCCCGCCGGAGTGTTTTTTCCAGCCAGGTCAGTCCCTGAAACCAAACCAGGCTCATGCTACCGGTACCGTCGGTGAAGGTACCTACAACCCGTTTTTTAGACCCTTCGCCTTCAGTATACCAGTCCCGTAACCGGCCGCGTACCTGTGCCGCGGGCAGGCTCTCGTCGAGTTCGCTGATGGTATAAAAGCGGGTCCGGTCATCAAACCGGAACGGGTAGTGTTGCAGCAAATCCCCGTATGTAAAAATAGACAGTTCCTTGTTGAGCAGTTCGGCCCGTTGCGGCCCCACTCCCCGGAGAAACTCAATGCGTGTATCAAAAAAATTAGGCGTACGCTCCGGCAGCCGGCCTGCCTCTGTCGATGCAGCACCAGGCTGATTCGCGTCATTCGGGCCTGTTTCGTTCATGCGTATTGCCTGCTGTTTTTGTCAAATTTACAGCATTTTTTGGTTTTTCAGGGCGATTCTATCTACTGCTCCTATCCCGTCAGCAAGGCTTCTGATGAGGTGACACGGATTTGTGCCAGCCCTTGCTGCCGGTTTCATACAAATTGATAGCTCCTGATATGATTGCGTAAAAACTTCCCCAACATTGTGGTGCGTTCGTTGTGAATTTAGGACAGTGTTTATACAAAAAACAGCGATTACAGCGTCAAAACAAGCTTTTTGCAGATTGGCACAGATTTTTCTAAGAAGTTAGCAACGGGCTATCCAACCGTACATTATCAACGTTATGGGAAATCTTCTGTATACTATCGCCGTGATTCTGATCATCGTTTGGCTCATTGGATTTTTGGGCTTCGGCGGCTTCGGTTTAGGTAATCTGATCCATGCATTGCTGGTCATTGCCATCATCATGATTCTGTTACGTGTGATTCGCGGGAATTCACCGGTATAAACGCACTACCTGATAACATTCAAAAGCCCCTGAATACCGGATTTGACCGGCATTCAGGGGCTTTTTCAATTTCCGGCACGGCCAGCAAGAGCATGCCACGACCGGATACAGGGTTTATTTCCGGTAATCCAGCGCCGGTTTGCGGTTACCCAGTAAGGCTTCGTATTTGTATTCCAGACCACCACGGGCTTTAATCCATTCCTCGCGGGCTTTCTGAATCAGGGCAGGGTCTTTGTAAAGATCAATTGCCGTCAGGGCCAGCGACTTGGCGGCCACCATCATGCCTTTGGTGCCAATGTCTGTACCACCGGCAGCGATTGCCTGCCAGCTGTGCGCCGCCGTGCCCGGTACCCACGTAGCCGCACGCATCCCGACCGTTGGAACAGCCCAACTGACGTCGCCTACGTCGGTTGATCCGCCGCCGGCATCGTTCCGCATGGCAAACGGCGACACCGTAGCCGCTTCACCCGGCTTTTTGATCGAGCCGAACGTGGCGCCGAACGACTCGCCGATTTTTTCGGCAAACTTCTCTTCTTCCGGCGTATAGCTTACACCACCTACTACCGACAGGTTTTTATGCATCAGCTGCCCGAGGGTTTCAATCGGCAGCAGGTTATATACACCACCGATGATCTCGTAATCCATTTTGGTCTCCGTACCCAGCGCCGCTCCTTCTGCCGCCTTCACAATGCGCTTCCAGACATCCTGCACAATGGCGCGGTCCTTGTTGCGGGCATAGTAATACACCTCGGCAAAATCCGGAACCACATTCGGCGCCTCACCGCCTTTAGTAATCACATAATGCACCCGCGTATCCGACGGGATGTGCTCGCGCATCATGTTTACCATGTAGTTCATTGATTCGACGCCATCGAGCGCCGAACGGCCGCGCTCCGGCGAGGCTGCAGCATGGGCCGAAATACCCCGGAACCGGAATTTACCGGCGATATTGGCCAGCGACGTTGACCCGTCTGCCCCGTTCGAATCGGCCGGGTGCCAGTGCAGCACCACATCCACATCACTGAACAGCCCGGCGCGAACCATGTATACTTTGCCGGAGCCACCTTCTTCGGCCGGTGTCCCATAAAGACGGATCGTACCTTTCTGACCGGTTTTCTGCATCCAGTTTTTCACCGCAATGGCCGCTGCCGACGACCCCGTACCAAACAGGTGATGCCCGCAGGCATGACCGGCTTTTTTGCCCTCAACCGGCTTGCGTTCCGGCGAGGCATCCTGGTTAATACCCGGCAAGGCATCATACTCCGCCAGAATCGCGATGACCGGCTTACCGCTGCCGTAAGAAGCCACAAACGCTGTCGGAATCTCAGCAACACCCGGCTGAACGGTAAAACCTTCTTTTTTCAGTTCGTCCTGCAGCAGATTCGAACTTTTATATTCCTGATAGCCAACTTCGGCCCAGTCCCAGATCTGATGGGCAATGGTGCCATAATGCGCTTTTTTCGCATCCAGTCCTGCTATCACTTCCTGCTGCTCTTTCGTAACTTTGGCTTGCCCGAAGGTTAACGTCGTCGCCGCCAGCATCATTATCGACACTGACCCTGGTTTCTGAAAAAGTTTCATGTTTAGATTAAGTTAAAATCCCGCAGGTTTCCGAATCCGGAAAACAGCGTAATATTATCCCAAAATAAGACATTATACCCAAACAAAGCATCAGTCGATAATCACTTTATACAAATAATATAGCTTTATCCAGCGATTTGACAAAAGTTAACCTGTTGCAGGAGCGGAATGGTACACGTACTTTTTCCGGTCGTACAACGGGAATCCGCAGGCGTAAAGAACTGTTATAAGGCAGATGATAATCCGTGTGTCGTTTTTATGGGTTGACGGCATGGCGCTCTGGCCGTTTGTACTGGTAAAAGAAGCCGTGACCGATCCGTTCCTGATCAATCATGAACGTATTCACCTGCGCCAGCAGCTTGAACTGGGGCTGGTACTTTTTTATGTGTGGTACTTCGGGGAATACCTGATCCGGCGGCTACAGTACAAAAACCATTATCGGGCCTACCGCAACATCAGCTTCGAGCGCGAAGCCTTTGCTCATGATCACAACCTCAGCTACCGGCAGCAAAGGCCCTGGTTTGGCTTTGTACGATACCTGCGGACAGAAAAACCCTATTGATCTTCGCTCCGGCCTTTGTAGCCGATTACCCCGCCCATCATTACTAATGCTGAGAAAATAACCACCATCATCAGCACACCCTCGCGGAAGCCTGTCAGTTTAATGCTGTCCGGAATACTGAGGTATAATAAGATGGTAATCAACCCTCTCGGCGCAATCCAGAACAAGGGCGTAAGCGGGCCGGTAAACGTAAGGCGCAGCGAAAGCAGCCGGACGACGAGAATGATCACAATAAAAATCAGGCTGACAATCAGCGTGTCGGGATCAATCAGGTCGGGCAGGTTGGCAGCGTAGCCAAAAAGCAGAAAGAAGAATGTACGGACAACAAACGACCCTTCGGCAGTCAGGTTTTTGAGTTGCTCAAGCTCTTTCTCGAACAGGTCGTTTTTCAGGATTTTATCGAGGCGGCCGCGGATAAACAGTTCCGTGTTGTTGAGAAACAACCCGAATACCAGAATCAGCAGCAGGGAGGACAGGTGATAGCTTTCGGCAATAGCATAGACCAGGATCAGCACCGAAATGATGGGCAGAAACTTTACCTGGTGGTTGATCCGGCCGATGAGGTATAACAATCCGAAACAGCAGATGAGCGAAATCAGCGCCATCAGGATGGTATCGCGGACAAACGTAAACGTTGCGCCCAGGACTGATGTCTGGGCCAGTAGCAGGAAGTTAAACAGCATGATCCCGATGATGTCCGAGAATGCCGTTTCATAGGTAACAAACTCCCGCTGCCCGTAGGACAGGTTCCGGACGCTGGGGATGGCCACGGCACTGCTGATCACCGAAAACGGCAGGGCATTCACCAGACAACGGTAAAAGGATTCTTCCAGTAACAGAAACAGCGTACCGGCAATGAGTAAGGTAGTCAGCACAATGGATACCAGAGCCATGAGTGCCGTTCGCCGCAGGAGGCCGTACTTTTCGGGCCTTAATTCCAGATCCAGACCGCCTTCCAGCACGATCATAATCAACCCGATAGTACCTAATGTAGAGAGCGTTGGCGTTACGTACGGAATCTGCACATCGAAGTACGCTGTAATCTGCCGGATGGTCATACCAAGACCCAGCAGCAACACCACCGACGGCGTTTTAAAGCGGCTACTCAGAAAGTCAAACGCGTAGGAAATCAGTACAGCCAGACTCAGGCCAATAATCAACGACGATGAATCCATGCGGTAAAGATAGCAATATAGCCGTCTTTATGCCCACTGCGTGGCGATTTTCGCCGACAGCAGGCAGAGCGGAATGCCGCCGCCAGGGTGCACACTCCCCCCCACAAAATAGAGATTACCGATGCGGGACGAGAAGTTCGGATGCCGCAGAAACGCCGCAAACCGGTTGTTTGAGGCCGTGCCGTACAAAGCCCCCTGCGCCGACGACGTGCGGGACTCGATGGTCCGCGGATCAAGTATGGCCTCGCATTCGATCAGCGCTCCGACATCCACGCCCAGGTTATGGCTTAGTTTCCGGATCACCTGCTGCCGGGTTTCGGCAATGATTGTATCCCAGTCCTGCCCTTCATTGGCGGGAGCGTTCAGCAGGATAAACCAGTTTTCGCACCCCGCCGGCGCATCGTCCGGTTTGTGTTTGCTGGTTACGTTCAGGTAAATCGTCGGATCGTCGTATATCCGGTCGCGCCGGTTGAAGAGGTAGTCGAACTCAGTCCGGTAGTCGTTCGAGAAAAAGATATTATGCATATCCAGTTCCGGAAACGTCCGGCGGATGCCCCAGTAAAAAATCAGGCCCGACGATGACCGTGGCTGCTTCAGTGTCCGCTCCGGTGCCGGCTGATCGGCCAGTAACTTCCGGTAAGTCGGTGTTACATCCATGTTCGATACCACGACCGCATACCGTTTCTCCACACCGGCAACCTGCACGCCAACGGCTTTCCCGTTATCAACCAGAATCCGCTGCACCGGCGTTCCGAACTGAAACGTGACACCCAGACGGCGGGCTAGGGCGGTCAGGGCATTGGTGATGTCAACCATACCCTTTTTCGGGAAGTACGCGCCGATGTTATACTCCAGATGCGGGATGATGTTGAGCAATGCCGGGGTCTGGTACGGGTCTGAGCCGTTGTAAGTGGCATACCGGTTAAAGAGCTGTACCAGCTTTGGATTCGAAAACGTTCGCCGGTTTGCGTCATTCATCGTACCGAAAAGACCAAGGCGCGGTATAGTAAGATACCCTTTGAACGCCCGGCGATTAAGCCATGTACCGGCTTTGTGCAGTGAGTCCTGCAAAAAAAGGCTTTCGGTAATCCCGTACTTAAACGCACTGTCAGCCAGAAAATCGCGGACGTGTGCGGCGGGTTCTCCGAGGGTCTCCTCCACTGCCTGCGCAAAGGCTTCAGTATCGCTCCAGGCCGTCAGCCGCGTACCGTCATCCCAGAAATACCGGCAGATTTCGGGCAGCCGGATATAGTCAAAATAATCAGCGGGGTTTTCGCCGGCGAGCCGGAACAGGTCATTGACCAGTTCGGGAAGTGTAAACAGGGACGGACCGGCATCGAACCGGTATTGATCACCGGCCGGATTTGGCAAGTCAATGGTCGTCAGCTTACCGCCCGGATAGGTATTGGCTTCAAAAACGTCAACCGCATACCCTTTGACAGCCAGGCGGATGGCGGCAGCGATGCCCGCGATACCGGCACCGATAACTACAGCAGATTTCATGTAGGTTTCGTGAACGATGGCGCGAAACAGACGGGAAACGGCATAGAACTTGTGTTGCCCCTACGCTGATCCTTACTTTTTCGCGTAGTAATACAACGAAACAGAGGCGGCATTGTTCCGCTCACTCAGCGTAAAATAGCCTTTATCGTCTTTGTCAAAACAGACCGCTTCGCCCTGTGGCTCCAGCCGGTACGGTACGGCACGGCCTTCCCGACGCTGCAGCGTTTCGGCGATCGGCTCGTTGTTCTGCCGCTTCCAGTAGTAAATGTTGGTATAGGTCCGGACCAGAATTTCGTTTCCGTCCGACGAAATGGCCGCACCGGTCACCACGGAGAACGGCAGTTCGCCATAGTCCTGCACGGTTGTTACATCATTGATATTCTGTGGATAGGCAAACCGGTATAACCGGACTTTCGCCTCCCGTTTCGTAATGATCCAGATATCTTTGGTCTGCGGGTCAACAAGGATCGCCTCCGCATCATGCGAGCCATCCGGATATTTAAAAAACATCCGCTCAGCCTTTGTAATAGGCTCAGTCAGGCTCTTAGGCTCCGGAAACCGGTAGATCAGGTAAAAAGGATATTGCAGGTTATTATCGCCGGTATCGGCCAGATAAATATAATTCGTGCCATCCTGTGGTCCGGGCCCGATGCCCATGTCTTCCCAGTCGCGGTTATCAACCGGTGCCGGCAGCGACATTTTGCCTTTTACCGTACCATCCTGATTCAGCAGCGCTATATCGGTCGGGTTTCCGCTGTCCTGTTGTACCCACAGGTTACCGGGCATACTCCGGCTGGCTACCATACCCGACGCTTCATCAATCTGTCCGGGAGTAATAGCAACGGCCTTTGGTTCAGTCACAAACTGAGCTCCGTCAACCGGATTGGTCTTAGGATCACACGCAGCCAGCCCGGCAAGAACAACAATAGAAACAAAATTACGCATTGACGAAGATTGATTGATACCGACAAAGTAACGAAAACCAACCCTAAAAAAGCTGAAAACCTTTATCCTTTGGCTCTAATCCCGCTTCAACGCTTTTTTTTAAGATTAATTTTATATTTTGATAAATAAACGATAAGTCGTTAATAATTTTGTTTTGGTAAACTAACCCAAGCGTTTTATGTGTGCTTCATCACCAATCAGCAAACGTTTTCGTGCCAGCCATCTCTTTTTTCTGCTTGGCGCGGGGCTGCTGATCAACCTTCCTCTTCAGGCGCAGGATGCCTCCGGCTATCAAACGCCGCCGAAAGCCCTTGCTGACCTCGTAACCGCTGTCCCGACGCCGGGCGTGGCGATTTCGTCGAAAGGCGATTACCTGTTAATTATGGACCGGGCAGCCAACCCGACCATTGCCGAACTCTCACAGCCGGAATTCCGGCTGGCGGGTCTGCGGCTGAACCCCGCGAACAACGGCCCGAGCCGCGCTACGTACCTGACCGGCCTGAAACTGAAGCAGATTCCGGCAGGTGCTGAGAAAGCCATCAGCGGTCTGCCGTCGCCGGCCCAGATCAGCTATGTACAATGGTCGCCCGACGAAACAAAGATTGCCTTTGCCAACTCGACCGACAGCAAAATTGAATTGTATATCATTGATGTAGCTACCGCTTCGGCCCGTAAGGTGTCGGATCTGGCGCTGAATGCCGTATTGGGGACACCTTACCGGTGGCTGTCCGACAGCAAGTCTCTGATCGTTAAAGCCATTCCGGCCGACCGTGGCGCTGCTCCGGCCATCAGCCGTGTGCCGTCGGGCCCAACCGTTCAGGAAAACCTCGGCAAAAAAGCCCAGGCCGCTACGTATCAGGATTTGCTGAAAAACCCGTCTGACGAACAGCAGTTTGCCTACTATGCTACCGCCCAGACAGTTCGGTTAGGTATTGACGGCAGTGTACAGAAAATCGGCCAGCCCGGCCTGATTGCCAGCGCTGATCCGTCGCCGGACGGTAAATTTGTGATGATGGAGACGATTCACAAGCCGTTCTCCTACCTGGTACCAGTCAATAGCTTTCCGGTTCGTACGGACATTTTCGACGTACAGGGTGCACTGGTAAAAACGCTGAATGATGCGCCTTTGCAGGAGAACATTGCCTGGGCAAGCGACGGGGCACCAACAGGTCCGCGTAACTTTGACTGGCGTCCGGATGTACCGGCATCAATCTACTACACCGTCGCTCAGGACAACGGCGATCCTAAGCAGAAAGCCGACATCCGCGACCGCGTTTATCAGCTGGAAGCGCCGTTTGCGAGCCCGAAAGAAATCTATGCGTCAACTTACCGCTTCGGTGGCTTTAACTGGGGTACAGAAACGGTAGCCTTTGTGTATGAGCGCTGGCGGCAGACGCGGAAATCGCTTACGAAAATATACAACCCGAAAACCGGCGAATCAACCGTCCTGTTCGACCGTTCATCGGAAGACCGGTACGGCAACCCTGGTCAGCCCGATACGCGCCGCAATCAGTTTGGCCGTGAAGTGCTGAATATTCTGCCAAACAACGAGATCATGATGGTCAACAGCATAGGCTCATCACCGGAAGGCGACCGCCCGTTTGTGGGTGTGCTGAACCTGAACACCAAACAAACCCGTGAGCTGT
The DNA here is from genome assembly GCF_945952095.1 of uncultured Arsenicibacter sp. Classification (GTDB taxonomy): domain Bacteria; phylum Bacteroidota; class Bacteroidia; order Cytophagales; family Spirosomataceae; genus Arsenicibacter. The sequence continues at coordinate 14,262 of NZ_CAMFHL010000104.1, forward strand.
GGCGCTCGGGTGGTGCCGGAGCCGACGCTACCGTATTCGAGCAGCCGGTTACGGTACTGGATGCAGCCAAAGGCCTGATCCTGACTACCCGCGAGACGCCCGAAGAAAACCCGAACTACTTTATCCGGAATCTGAAACCAGCCAAAAAGCAGCCGGCACTGACACAGATAACGGCATTCCCGCACCCATACGCCCAACTGAAAGGTATTCAGAAACAGCAGCTTCGCTACAAACGTCCGGACGGCGTCGACCTGACGGCTACACTGTATTTGCCGGCTGGCTATAAGAAAGAAGACGGACCGTTGCCTACGTTTATGTGGGCCTACCCTGCTGAATTCAAGAGCAAGGATGCAGCTGGTCAGGTCTCGGGTTCACCATACCGTTTCAACCGCATCGCGGTTACAGGAGCGGCTATTTTTGCCACGATGGGTTACGCCGTTCTCGATAATGCCAGTATCCCGATTATCGGTGAAGGCGACAAGGAGCCAAATGATACCTATGTCGAGCAACTGGTAGCGAGTGCTAAGGCTGCTATCGACGAAGGCGTCCGGCTGGGCGTTGTTGATCCGACAAAAGTCGGCGTGGGCGGCCACTCCTACGGCGCCTTTATGACGGCCAACCTGCTGACGCATTCAAACCTGTTCCGTGCCGGTATCGCGCGTTCCGGTGCCTACAACCGTACACTGACACCGTTCGGTTTCCAGAACGAACAACGTACGTACTGGCAGGCACCGGATGTCTACAACCGGATGTCGCCGTTTATGAATGCGGATAAAATGAAAACACCGCTGTTGCTGATTCACGGTGAAGCCGACAACAACACCGGTACCTTCCCGATTCAGTCGGAGCGGTACTACAACGCCCTGAAAGGCTTCGGCGCCACCACCAAACTGGTCTTCCTGCCCTATGAAAGCCACGGCTACACCGGCCAGGAATCACTGATGCACATGCTGCATGAAATGAACGGCTGGCTTGACAAATATGTCAAAAATGCCCCGCCGCTTCAGGCCGGTAAACAACAGCCGGGCAAAGCGGGCGGCGGAGATAAGTAAGCGCAGGCTTAAATGAATAATGTAAAATGGATAATGAATCATGCGTTTGTCGCTACGAAACAGTTAGGCTTTCGCAGCAACCTACGGCTATTTCATTATCCATTTTACATTTTTTACCGCTTCGCATATACCCGCAGCGTCCCGTTCGACGTTTCGAGCTTCAGACGAACCGTCTGGCTGTCGCCCACACCAAGCTGTGATCCACCCGATGAAATGACCACCGAGCTGTTCGGGCCACCTGCCAGATCAACCGTTCCGGTCTGACTGCGGCTGGTTGTTGTGGTAAACTGCGCGCCGTTGATATTCTGCTGCTTAGCGGCCGAAAACAGAAAATTAACAGCAGACTGCGTGTTGGTCGATTTTTTAAACGAAAGGGAGCTGTTAACAATAAACGTCGATACACCTGACACCACTGTCGACGAAGGCGGCGTCGGCAGGTTAACTGAGTCCTGCCCCAGCGAGTAGGCATATACCTGATAATTCCCCTCGACAATTGCGGCCAGATCAGGATCTGTTTTGTCCTTACTACACCCCGTCACGAATACCCCTGCCACTAACAGGCCAAAACAATACTTAACAAACTGCATATAACGTTGACATTTATTTAGACGGCCAAATTAATGATTCCCTGCCAAATCATTTTAATAAACAAACTGCCTGCGGCCGTGTTAAGGTGATGCATTTAACAACTCAACTCAATGAAAAAGATCGTATGCATGGCCGCCCTCGTGGTAGCGACCCTGTCACTGGCCACCGCCCAGGACGTTAAAGAATCAGCCAAAGAAACTGGCCGTCAGGCTAAACGTACCGCTAATGCTGCCGGTAATAAAATCAAACGCGAAACCCGCGAAGCCGGTCAGGACATTAAGGAAGAAAGCCGCGAAGTAAAGGCCGACGTGAAACGGGGCACAGACAAGGCATTGAAAAAAACGAAAAAAGGACTCAAAAAGGCTGAAAAGAAGCTAGACGAGTCAAGATAGGTTTTCAAAAACAAACCGGAGCGCTTGTTGGTATCTGATTTGCGCTTATTTTGCAGGAGGACATGGCTATGGACAGAACCCGCAGCCGCGTTCTCCTGTTTTTACATTGATTTGCCGGTAAATCCTGCTTTTCTCTGACTATGCATCAATCGTTGAACGTATTACTTTTCGGGATTACCCGCGACATTGCGGGGAAGTCTGTTGTTCCTTTTCCGCTTTCCGGCATGGCTACCGTTTCTGATCTGCTGGACTATCTGAAACAGGCCTATCCGCCCATGGCCGGTATCAGCTCACTGCTGGTGGCCGTTAACGGCGAATATGCGGAACCGGCCACCTCGCTGACTGCTACCGACGAAGTAGCCATCATTCCTCCCGTAAGCGGGGGTTAGTCGTCAATCCAGTATCCTCTTTTTTAACTATATGGTTGCCTTAACTTCTGATCCTATCGATTTGGGTTCAGCACACAAGTATTTACAATCCGATCAGGCCGGAGCCATCAATTTTTTTCTGGGCGTCGTGCGCGACAATACCGCAAACCGGGCCGTTGACCGGCTCGAATACGAAGCCTATGACCGGATGGCCATCAGCGAAATGCAGAAAATTGCCGATGAAGCCTGTCGCCGCTGGACCATTCTGCGTTACGTTATTATTCACCGGACCGGGGTGCTGCGTGTCGGCGAAACTGCCGTCCTGATCGGGGTCTCTACCCCACACCGGGGTGATTCATTTGATGCCTGCCGGTATGTCATTGATACCATCAAGCAGACGGTTCCGATCTGGAAAAAAGAAGTACTGACCGACGGCGAAGTCTGGGTCAATGCACACCCTTAGCTATCTTCAGTTGACCTTCCCGGAAGTTCAGAACTTCCGGGAAGGTGCTTAATCCTGAGCCACCGCATAACTCCCCATGATCGGATAATGGTCGGAAAAGGGAACAGAACGGAACGTTTGAAAGTCCACTGCCTTGATGGCGGGATTGAAGAACTGATTATCAATCCGGATAAACCGGGGCGACCGGTTGAGTGTAAAACCAAATCCATGTCCTGCCTCTTCAAAGGCATTCGACAGCTTCCGGCGCAGCAGCGTGTAGACTACGCTGTATGGCGTTTCGTTAAAATCTCCGGTGACAATGACCGGATACGGACTTTCGTCGATGTATTTTTCGACGAGGGTTAATTGCTCCCGCCGGTCGATAAATCCGGATTTCAGTGCTCCGAGAATGCCTTTTGTTTCGTGCCGGACACCGGCCATTTCATCCTGCCGGATGACACGGCCGACCCGGATGCCCATCGACTGTAAATGGATGCAGATAACACGCACCCGTTTGCGGCCTGTCTGCAGATCGGCCCACACCAGGCCGTTCATTTCACGGCCAAATGCCTCACGTCCGGAATCCAGAATCGGATAGCGCGAAAACAGAGCTGTACCCGGATAGTCATTATGGCCCGGATTCATCAGGACCTGATAGCGGTAGCCCGTCTGACGAAACCGTTCTACCATGTTGAGCGGCCCCCTGTTGGTATGGCTCTGAAATTCCTGAAAGCACTTTACATCGGCATCCAGCCCAACTACCCAATCGGTCATTTCACGGATTTTGGCGGTATCCCGCTTGTCGCGGTCCGATACATTAAATCCCATGACATTATAACTGAAGACAGACAGTGACGTTGCCGGTTCAGGAGCCTTCTGCTGACCCCAGTGCAGGGAAAACGTGCGGGGCCACAGCCAGAAGCCGGCCAGCATTACCATCAGCGACAGCATTATTTTCAGCGAACGGTTGATGGCCCAGCCCAGTATAAAAAGCAGGTGGCACACCCAGGCAACGGGCAGGCTCAGCATCAGCATACTGGCCGACCAGTGTTCAAGCGGCAGCTTGTAAAGCAGGTAATAAACGACCAGTGTATAGATGGCTAACCCCGTATTGACCGACCAGAAAACGGACCGGAAAAATGATCGGATAAGCGCTTTAGCAGAAAATGACGTCGGCATGTAATTGGATAAGCGACCTGTAAAGTGTCAAAAATAGCAGACACCGGATGGCTTACCGCATAAATCAGGCCGTTTTTTATGTTCAGGGCCCGTTTCTGCCCGTTACCGGCCGCTTTAGCGGTATTGCTGGTCTGGCCGCCATTTGCTATTTCATTTATAATCTGCTATATTTGCACCGTTTATTAAGTATTGAGGTGATCGGCAAAGGGAGGTAAACTCCCTTTTTTGTTACAGTAAAGGGAATGGATACAAAGGAAAAATTAGCAGAACTTATTCAGCCTTACTTGCCAGTCGATGCAACGGATGGTTCTGCAGTTCACGTTGTTGACATTCAGGTGGCGGGTAAGCAGGGAGGCCGTTTAAAGATAACGATTCTGCTCGACAGCGACACAGGCATTACCATTGATCAGTGTGCCAGTGTCAGTCGTCAGTTGGGTAATCAGTTAGACGAAACAGATCTCTTCGACGGCCGTGCATTCACCCTTGAAGTTTCATCGCCGGGTGTTGACTTTCCGTTGACACAGCCCTGGCAGTTCCGCAAAAATATTGGTCGTCAATTACAGGTTACGCTTGCCGACGGCAGCGTGCTGCACGGTAAATTAGATGACTTGGCCGACGATCATATCGTGCTGGACATTGTGCCGGTGAAAAAGGCTAAAAGTAAAAAGAAGGCGGGTACCGACGAGGCAGCTCAACCTGAGGGGCCTACCCCTATCCAGTTCGAACAGATACAAAAAGCACAGGTAGAAATTTCCTTTAAATAGTTTACCGGTCAATGCCCTGATCTGAAGACGTTCTTCTTGTCGGGACCCTGATCCGTAAGCCGTAGACTTATTCAAGTTTATGACCAGTGGAGCACTGATAGAATCATTTGCTGATTTTGCCCGGTCGAAAAATATTGACCGGCCCACCATGATTGCGATCCTGGAAGAAGTCTTCCGGACCATGATTCGCAAAAAGTACGGGACAGACGAAAACTTTGACGTAATTATCAACGCCGAAAGCGGTGACCTCGAAATGTGGCGCACCCGCGAGATCGTTGATGATAACTCGGAAGACATTTGGGATTACGATAAAATTCCTCTGGCCGAAGCCCGCAAAATTCAGGACGATTTTGAAGTGGGTGAACAGGTTGCCGAGGAAGTAAAACTGGAAGACTTCGGTCGCCGGGTTGTTCAGACTGCCCGTCAGACACTCATCCAGAAAATCAAAGATCTGGAAAAAGAGTTATTATATCAGAAATACAAAGACCAGGTAGGTGATCTCATCACGGCAGAAGTATACCAGCTGCTGAAGCATGAGATTATTCTGGTTGACGGCGAGAATAATGAACTGAGTATCCCCCGCACGGAACAGATCCCGAAAGACCGTTACCGGAAAGGTGAGAACGTCAAAGCGGTTGTACACCGGGCAGAAATGAACAACGGTACGCCGAAAATTATTCTCTCCCGTACATCGCCGGTATTCCTCGAGCGTTTATTCGAAACGGAAATCCCGGAAATCTATGACGGCTTGATTTCAATCCGTAAAATCGTGCGTGAGCCGGGTGAGCGGGCAAAAGTAGCCGTTGAGTCATACGACGACCGTATTGATCCGGTGGGTGCCTGCGTGGGTATGAAAGGCTCACGGATTCACAGCATTGTCCGGGAACTGGGTAACGAAAATATTGACGTTATCAATTACACGGATAACCTTGAACTGCTGATCACCCGGGCGCTTAGTCCGGCGAAAATCAGTACGATGAACATTGACCGTGAAACCCGCCGCGTGTCTGTTTTCCTGAAACCGGATCAGGTATCCCTGGCTATCGGTAAGGGCGGACAGAACATTAAGCTGGCCGGCCGTCTGGTTGATATGGAGATCGATGTGTTCCGCGAAAATGAAGGACCGGAAGACGACGAAGACGTTGATCTGAACGAATTCTCGGATGAGATCGAAGAGTGGATCATCGACGAACTTCGTCGTGTCGGACTCGATACAGCGAAGAGCGTACTGGCCTTGAGTAAGGAAGAGCTTGTACGTCGTTCTGACCTTGAGGATGACACAATCGAAGAAATTCTTGACATTTTACGTCACGAATTCGAATAGTCTGTGTGTAAGGCGCATAGGTACGGATGAAGCACCCGAAACCGCTGTTTCATTCATATCTGTGCGCGCTGTTTAACGTAAAATAAAGAAGCCAGGGATTTTTCTTAGCATAACCGTTGTTCTAAGGATACAAACAACCATTAACTTTGCCAATTAGATTATTGAATAGAAAAGGAACGTATGGCAGAAGATAAATCAATGCGGCTAAACCAGGTGGCAAAAATTCTCAACGTGGGACTGTCCACGGTGGTGAGTCGTCTTTCTGCCAAAGGTTTTAAAGTCGAAAGTAACCCCAACGCCAAAATCAACGCCGAACAGCTTGATTATCTGTCGAAAGAGTTCAAATCTACGGAGTTACACCAAGGCAACCGCAAGACCGCCGAGACGGTGGCCGAACCAACCCGTAAACAGGAAGACGTTATATTGTATCGTCGGGACGATACCGGACGTCCGGTAGCCTCTACACCACAACCGGCAGGTGACGCTAAACCCGCACCAGCCGAAGCAAAGCCGGAACCGGCAAGCGGTTCTGTGTTGCCAGGCCTTAAGGTACTGGGTAAAATTGATCTGAATGCAAAACCAGGCTCGTCATCGATCAGCTCCGGAACACCTGCTCAGGCAGCTCCGGCTCAGCCCGTGACGCCGCCGGCCGAACATAAACCAGCTGCTCCGGCACCGGAACCTGTGAAGGCTCCTGTGCAGGAAGCAGCTCCTGCTCCTGTTAAACCGGTTACACCGCCCGCGGCTCCGGTTGAGGCAAAAGCACCTGTTCAACAACAACCTGAACCACCAAAACCACAGCCGGCTGAAACTAAGCCCGTGGAGAAGGTGGCTCAGCCAACAGCGCCAGTTCAGGAAAAACAACAGCCTGCCCCTAAGCCGGAGCCTGTTGCACCTGTCGTGGCCGAAAAAGCTGTACAGCCAGAACCCTCAACGCCTGTGGCGGCTCCCAAACCAGAGGAACCAAAACCGGCGGGGGTGTCCGCACCAGTTGTTGCTGACAAATCCAACGAGACTAAACAAGCGGAACCTACGAAGCCAATCGAAGCTGTATTACCAAAAGCTGAGCAGACTCAACCAGAGCAGCGCACTCCGAGTCGCCAGCAAGACCAAAAACCTGCTCCTCCATCCGAACAGCGAAATGCTGCCCGCCCGAGTGAGCCACAACGTACGCCGGAACCGGAAACGCCTGCTGCTCAGGGAGCTGATCACGGTTCAGACATTGAACCGGAAACGATCCGCGCCGAGGGCCGCCATCAGTTAGGCGGTCTGAAAATTCTGGGCAAAATCGAGCTGCCGGTTGAACCAACACGTTCATCAAACAATGACCGTGACAAAAAGAAGAAACGGAAACGTATTCGTGGTAAGGAAGGCGTAGCAGTGAACCCATCTCAGGGTCAGCCAAACGCCGGACAGGGTCAGGGACAAGGCGGTCAGGGTCAGGGACAACGTCCGCATGGCCAGGGCGGTCAGGGTCAGGGACAACGTCCGCACGGCCAGGGCGGTCAGGGTCAGGGACAACGTCCGCAGGGGCAGCGTCCGGAACATGGTGGTAACCGGAACCAGCAGGATCGCCCGCAAGGAGGCGGCCAGCAACAGGGTCAGGGTGGACCACGCGGCGACCGCCCGAATCAGGGTCCGCGTACTGACAACCGCCCGAATCAGGGACCACGTACCGACAATCGTCCGAACCAGAATGCCAACGCAGGTGGCGGTGGTGCTCCGGCAAACACCGGCGGTGGCGGCAACAAAAAGCCGGCACCGGGTAGCAA
>NZ_CAMFHL010000105.1 GCF_945952095.1 uncultured Arsenicibacter sp.
CGAGATTGCCTCTTGTCTCGTGGGCTCGGAGATGTGTATAAGAGACAGTTTTCGTACTGAGCGCTCAGCCCTTTAATCCGCTGGTCGGTTGTTTCTTTTGCCAAACTGTCTTTCAAAATCGCATAATGCTCATATGCAGTCAGTGCGTTGGCTAACTGCCCCTTGCTTTTAAAGATTTTATAGAGTTGTTCTTCACTTTCGGCCAATACCGTACCGTTGCTTGTACTCAAGGCTGTTTGTTTTGCTTGTTTACAATAGTACAGGGCCTGTGGCCATTGTTTCATACGGATGTATACGTCGGCAATATTGACCAGAATATTAGCCTCTAAATTGGTACGGCCTTCAATATCAGTGCCCTTTTGTTGGCGGATTACAAGCAGCCCTTTTTTATTGTAGGCAAGGGCTTTGGTCATATCCCCCATTTCTTTATAGACCCATCCGAGGGCTTGTAGCGCCTGGGCTTGGTCCCAGGGTAAGCCCTGTTTCCGGGCAAAATTGTATAAGCTATCATTAACGTTTAGCGCAGCGGCTAATTTGCCCTGTTCCCTGTACACGGCTCCCATATCATTCAGAATAGACGCCTGTGTCTTGGCATCAGGGTGCTTACGTAAAACGGCTAATCCCTGTTCTCCAAACGTTAGCGCTTCTTCATATTTTCTGAGTTCTAAGTGCGCGTGGGCTAATCCTGCGTATGACTGGGCAAGTCGGGTATACAGCTTCAGCTTTTTCGCTAAAGCCAGCGCTTTATAACTAAACTCAATGCTTTGGTAGTCATTCCGGTTAGACGTATACAGATAGCCAGCGTACAGATAGGCATAAGTAAGCTTTTCCTCCAGTTTTTTCTCCAGACAAAGTTTGATTATCAGTTTGTTATAGTAAAGGGAAGAATCAAGTCTTGTTTCAGCATAACTGCGCATGATGTCCTTCATGGTTGCATACAGCAGGGTGTCTCTGCTGTATCCTGGCGGCCGGGTCTGTAAGGTGGCTAAAACTCGTTTAAGACTGTCGGGGCGGGGTGTTTTGGCAAATCCGGTGAAGGGTAGCAGACAGAGAAAAAGTAACAGTTTTTTCATGAATATGTGGGTTTCGGCAAACATACATAAGTCTGCATACTTACCAAAAGAGCAATATCATTAAATTGTAGGATGTAGAATCGTAGGAATCAAGGATTTAGGTGTGCAGGAGTTGTAGAGACCTTTGGACAACCGAAACCAAGTGCTTAAAACAGCTTTCCGATTATGCATACACAACATTCATTTTGGAGAAAATCGCCGATCAGCCATTATCTGACAGTTGCTGTGTCGTTCGTGTCCCTGCTTTTTATTGCCGGTATGTGCGGTAAAAATGAACCAACCCCTTCGCCTGTTGCCAGGTTTTCTTTTTCTCCGACAACTAATTTGGTCGCTCCGGTGACAATCACGTTTTACAATGAATCGACCAACGCAACAGATTACCTCTGGACATACGGTAATAATCAGACATCCACAAATCAGAATCTTTCACTGATTTTTAGTCAGTCGGGTACATACACCATTTCTTTGAAAGCAACAGGGCCGGGTGGTACAAATACATATTCGCGTACAATCACAATCAACGCGTCATCGAACACTACGCCGCCCCCATCGACTACCACACAGCCCGTGGCCGGCTTTACTTATTCGCCTTCTGCTAGCCTGATAGCTCCTGTTAATGTGGCATTTACCAATACATCGACAAATGCTACCAGCTATAAGTGGGATTTTGGTGACGGTACGACCTCAACAGTTGCAAGCCCAACCAAACAATTCGCTACAGACGGAACCTTTACGGTTAAGCTGACAGCTACCGGAGCCGGAGGGACATCGGAGGTATCAAAAAGCCTGGTTATTGGCAAAGCCGCAGCTGCAACCGGACAAGCAGTCTTCTGGACAGATAAATCGAGTGGCTGGAGTAGCATTGATGTTACCGTCAGTGGGGCCTCCGTCGGTCAAATAACGAGTTATTTTACATCGGCACCTGCCTGTGGAAAAAGCGTAACGGTGACCCGCACCCCTGGTACATATGCCTACACTGCACAAAGCAACACAGGGGTGAAGTGGTCGGGTAATATTACTATTACGGCTAACCAATGCCAAACGCTGCGGCTTGAGTTTCCGGCTACAACTACGTCAAGCTGCAATTGGAGTTCTGCAACTCAATGTGTCAAAGTGACAACAGCGGTTATCGGAACACGTTGCGGCACAAAAAATAGTATGGACCTTGAATACCAGAATACTTGTACGTCAAATATAAAGGTAGTAAGCTGTATACAACGGCTAGATGGGACCTGGAGCTGTCTGCCTGATGGAACGTTTGATACAGGATTGAAACCCAATGCAAAAGCTGGTGACTATGTTTGTGCTGGTACAGGAAAATATAGAATCTACGCCATGCCTATTGCTGATTATATTAAAAATAAATGCCCCTATCCTAAAGAATAAAGCTTTAAAACCTGATTTATGCACTACGAACACACGCTTACAAAACTCTTGCTTTTTGGCTTCTTAGGATTGCTGGGCCAAGGCATCCGGGTGATTGTCGGGCTGAAAAGCTGCGGGAAGAGGTAGCTAAAGAGTTAACGCAGAATGGCCAGGACGTAAACGCTTTGTTTAACCGGCAGTTTGATGCCAAACAACTCTGGCTATCACTTTTTATTAGCTTTGTCGCCGGCTGTCTGGCTAGTTTCACCCGCGATGAGAAAGAAGAAATGACAAATGACGTACAACTAGCCATCATAGCTGCTGGTTACGCTGGCACCGAATTCATTGAAGGTATTTTGAAAAAAGTTTTGCCAGGTAAATAGGTTTACACTCTCTAATGTATTTGAATGTCATGGAAAAAAAACTGTTACCACTATCAGGTAAAGGCCACGGAAGCCTTGAACGCGGCCTTGATGAAACGCCCCGCTCCCGACTGGCCCAAGGTCGCTTTGGCCGACTGTTTAGGGCATTGCCCCCCGCTGGTTTTAGCGATGATATGTTAATGGCATTGGCTGGGGGCAACAAGCACCTGCCAGAGGGAATGATTACCAACGCAGAAGAGGTAACATCAGAAAATCTGGTTGACAGTGAAGAAAACCTGGGTCTGCCAGCGGGGTATACGTACTTTGGTCAGTTTGTTGATCACGACATTACGTTCGACCCACTTAGTAGCCTCGTGAAGGCAAATGACCCCGATGGACTGACCAATTTCCGCACACCAGCTCTTGATCTGGATAGCCTGTATGGTCGTGGCCCAGATGACCAACCATATATGTATGAGAAAGATGGGTTAAAATTTGCGTTGAGTCACCGGAAGTTGAAAGGTATTCGACTTGGTACCGGAAATACAGTAGAGGATTTGCAGGAGGACTTACCCCGTTTCAATGGACGGGCTTTAATTGGCGATAAGCGAAACGACGAAAACGTAATTGTATCGCAGTTGCATGGGCTGTTTCTACGGTTTCATAATAAACTGGTGGATACCTTTCCAACACTTACGTTCAGCACGGTACAAAGATTAGTGCGTTGGCATTATCAATGGTTGGTACTGTTTGATTATCTGCCCCGCATTGTAGGCCAGAAAATGGTTGAAAAAATTTTACCTCATCTTGTAGGTGAGAGTAACATTTACGAAAAACAACCACAGTTATATTTCTATAATTATCGTAACTACCCGTTTATACCCGTTGAGTTTAGTGGAGCAGCCTATCGCTTTGGCCACAGCATGGTACGGCCTGTTTACCGGCTTAGTGCCTTCAATTTTGCTGATACCCGTCCACAACAAATTGAAGGATTAGATGGCCGTAAAATCCTGTTTGATCCGTTTTTTCCTGAATTGGACCTTCGAGGGTTTGGCGAGTATGTTGAGAATAATGGTATTGATTGGCAATTATTTTTTGACACAGCCGGACGTAAACTTGATGCCCACAGTGTGGGCAAAGACCGTATACAACCAGCCTATAAAATTGATACTTCATTGGTTAATCCACTTCGGTTTTTGCCTGAGCATAGTAAAGATGGTACTGATCAACCCAAGGAGGGACTTAATTTGAATAACCTGGCTTTTCGGAACCTGAAAAGAGGGGTTGCGTTGCAATTGCCTTCTGGCCAAGATGTAGCACGATATATGGGCATTGAGCCGATCAAGGATGAGCGATTGCTGGTTGGACAAGCAACACTTGAAAATCTGAAAGCAGATATAAATAACAAATCAGGAATCAAGCTAAAATCAATTATAGACATTGATAAAGGCTTTGCCGGAAAATCTCCGCTCTGGTTCTACATATTGGCCGAAGCGGTGGATGAATGGCGAGGGAAAGTAGAAGAGAAAAAGGAAAACGGCGAAGATAAGAGCCTTGACGAAAAAAACGCAATTCCAACGGTATTAGGCCCTGTCGGCGGGCGTATTGTTGCCGAAGTGCTGATTGGCCTGGTGCTGGGTGATAACGACTCGTTTCTGGCAATGGACCCTAACTGGAAACCGTTGTTTAGTAATCAAAAAGCTACATCGGTATTCGACAGATTCACGATGGGAGATTTGGTGGAACTGCTGTCCCGGTAATTAATAGGCATTTTACATTTTCTCTTGTATAGCCCCAATAGTAAAACTATGTTACCTATACACATTGCGTTAGTCAGCCTGACGACCAACGTATCATTTAGCCGATTAGCTGTTATTAGTGCAGCGATTCAAAAACAAATTATCCGTGATTTCTCGCCCATCTGGAAAATTCAGGCTACGATTGATGTCTTTCGAACATTAGAAGATATGCCGGCTGGATATTGGCCCGTAGTTATCGTAAACAAGATTAATATAGGAACGCCTGGTCTTCATTTAGATGCCAACGGACAACCTTTTGCATTAGTACTGGCCGACGATGATATCCCATTTACGTGTAGCCATGAAATTCTCGAGATGCTGGTTGATCCCTTTGGTGATCGGTTCGTAACATCTGACTCGCTACTGCCCGAACAGGGACGAGTCGCTTATCTTGTAGAAGTGTGTGACCCCTGCGAAGGCTTACCATTTGGTTATGCTGTAAACGGCCTGATTCTCTCCGATTTTTATACTCCCCACTATTTCGATCCGGTAGCGAATCCTGCTGTCAAATACAGTTTTAGCGGAGCAATAACCCGGCCCAGAGAAATCCTCAAAGATGGGTATATCAGTTGGCGGACTTTCGATACGCAAGATTGGTTTCAGGCCAATCTGTTCGAGGATGAAATGGCTTTTGAGAACCTGGGGCGCATCGAAAAAGATGGACGGAGCTGGCGCGAAATTATTGATGCGCTGACTGCAAGACCACGAGAGTTACGAATGGCCCGGTTAGCCAATACTGCTGAAGAATATAACTTGAATCCATCACAGGCAAATTCGGCTACCCGAAATGCCTCATTAGCATGGGCAGCTACCTTTCAGAAACAATTAGAATCAATGCTATAATGTTACCACTCACTACAACCATCCATGAAACACACGTTACACGTTATTTTTTTAGCCTTGTTGCTGGCTTATCCATTGGGTACGTATGCTCAGTGCAGGCAATGTCCCGATAGCCCCAACGCAAAACAACCTACTTCGCTCACATTTAATGGCGATGGGGTTCTTATATCACGACCACCGACGGTTATTAGTACAGGAACAGTCTCATCATTGACGATTGTTGTTAATGATGAAGCGTTACCAAAAAACATCCCTTTGCAGGAAAGTATTGTCTCACTGACGGGAGTTACGACAATAGACTGCCCTGAATGCCTGACAAGTACACTGGCAAATTGTCTGACGCTACTGCAATCTCCAACCTCAACGTCAGGAATCTGCAATACAGTAACTATATCAAGCATTTCTTCCTTAACGGCCGATATTCAAAAACTCAGGCAGAAGACCTATACGCTTGCTACTGAGGGAATATCGAGCACTTTTACCAGTGTAACAACTAATCCGCCATCCACTACTGGCAGTAACCTATGGACTGAAATTCCCCTGCATAAAGAATCGGGAAAAATAGTTTTCAAACTGATAAAAAAAGATGCTGATAACCTTTTTTTGAAAGATCAGTTTGATAAGACAAAGAGGTTATATAAAAACTGGGAAAAATACAAACCTCTTTATAGTGAGCTTATTCCTATATATAAGCATCACTCAGCAATTATTGATCAGCTTACTATTAAGAAGGCATTGATAACAAGTGCTACGGCTTGTTGTGGAACAGCTTCTCTAGGTGCGTCCATTGACAAGTTACTCTGTGATCATCTTGATTTTATCAACGCTTCGCAAGTGCAGTTATGCCAGATTGCTAATACCGTTTTCAACGATAATATAGGTTGGATAAGCGCGTGGCTTTGGTACACTAAAGGTAAGCCGTTACTAAATCCATTTGGTATTAGCTCGCCAGCGGCAGAGAATGCCCAGCGGGCTCAGCGATTAGTTGCTGCTGAGGAAGAACTCAGGCTATATCAGGCGTTGCAAAATCAGTGCTGTCAGACAACAACAGCCAAAGACATGATAGCACTCCTGAAGGCTCCAGTTGCAGAACTTGCTGTGGAGTTAGCAGACCTTCGGAAGTATAATACGGACGAAGCTCCAGTTCGCCAAAAGAAATATGCAGCTTGGCTGAAATCAAAAGCGCAGACAGAGGAAGTCCTCAATGAAGTAGTGTTATATGCCTCAGATTGCCACGAAATAAACTGGATGACCCACTATGATGCCGGTGATGACTATGCGCAGATGTATAGCAACAAGCTGCTGCCCGATCTGGTGTATGAACACGATGCAGTGCGTGGTCTGGTCCATAATCTACCCGCCGATAAAAAAGTATCAGCAAAAGAAGTAATAAAAGAAGCAAAACTCCACACCGAGTTAGATAAAGAAATTTCTCCATTTTTTGATGCTTTTTCCCAAGCAAGTACTGGTAGTGACGCAGTTATTCAATTGGTTGACAGATTAAAAGTGCAGGTTGCTTTTGCTGCATTTGCAACAATAACGGGTAGAAAAACACCTAAGATACCCGAGCTACTATTACTATGTTCTGAAATTATCAAAAAACTTGAGGCTCACGCCAAAGCAAGGGAGTTGATCAATTGGCTCAGTGCTCAGACAGAGCCACCTGTTGATGATTTGAAAAAAGCATATAAAGAGTTTGACGATAATAAGGACAAGCAGGCCCCTACATTACGCTCGGAGGATGTATTGGTTGGCGAGAGTCGAAAGGCTAAAGGTACTAACGATATTAGTTATCAGATTTTTGAAGCCGGAAAAGAAAAGCCGGTGGCTGCGGATAGTTTTAAAACCTACAATACCGTGCGTTTCTGGCCGTCGGTGAGTATCAACTACGTATTTGGTTCACGGGCTGTTTCGATATTTGATAACGCAACCGGGCAGTTCCGCACCAATACCGATATTGATAATTTTGAAGCGGTGGTGGGTGTAAAATGGTATTGGGGACCCAGCAACGTAACGCGCACCCGGAAGCGAACCCGTTTCATTGAGAAAAATCTTGCAGCTGACGATTCATATAAATTCGAGCGCGGGAACTCCTGGCGGGGTAAGGTTTTTCTGACCGGTGGGCTTGGGGTAAGTCATAAGTTTCTGCGAAATTATTTTCTGGGAGCGGGGGTAGATGTTGTGCCCGGGCTTAGTGTTCAGGCAGGTGGTAACTTATTTTTCCGTAAGGCGTATGATCTCAATAACGGTCAGATCAAGCGAGAATATGATATTCCATCCATGCGGATGTTTTTTGGCTTAGCGATTGACCCTAATGTAGTGACTAAACTAATCTCAATATTTTAAAGCGATGACCATGCGAATCTTAGCCTTTATTGTATTGTCGCTTTTGGCAACTATTGCCCTGAATTGTAAGAATTATAATGATACTATAAACCGGAGTGTATACGACGCAAATAAGATTAAAGGTAAAGTTTACCTGAACGATGACTTTTTGGACGAACCATTGGCTATTGCTCCCAAGGCCAGAGTCTATCTGACTAACAGCTCAAATTCTGATATTTATTCATTAAGCACAACGTCTGATAGCGACGGTGTTTTTGAATTCACCCATCAGCCTCATGCCGATCCGTACCTTTGTCTGGTCGGGGAATTTCGTAATACAAAAGGCATTCTCTTTAGGTCGGTGGTTAGATACAGCGATTTTCAAAAAGAAAATATTCTGTACATTAACCCTCAATATCCGGAAGGTAAAATTAAAGTGACAGTTAATGATGAGTCTGGTCAGCCACTTTACAAGGCCAATGCTTACTTATTTATTAATAAAGAGCAGGCTAACTCGGTATACAATAAGCCTGATGGCTACAGCCAAATTAAAGAAGTGTCTGAAAAAGGAACGGCTGCTTTTTATAACCTGAACCCTGGGATTTATTATGTAACAGGGAAAAAGGATGAGTTGGTAACAGATCCGGTGGCTATTACAATCACAGACAGTGATGTTAAAAGCGCAACTGTATTGGCTGGGCAGATGAAAACACTAACGTTAACTCCACCTAATCAAGTCTCAGTTCTTGTTAATGATGCGGCCGGAGAAGCTGTTTTTAACGCAGGAGTCTATATTTTTACAAGCAGTAGTCAAGCTGAGTCTATCAGTACAATACCGTTAAATTACATCCGTAATGCTCTGACGGATAAAAAAGGAAAAGCATTTATGGGTAATTTACCGGATGGTAATTATGTTATTGCTGCCAGTACCACTTTGGTAATGGGAGGAAAGGATGTTCTTCAAAAAGATATCCAGAAGTTTTCAGTGAATAGCAAAGTAGTGAGTAAGCCGTTATCACTTACGCTTCGTTGATTGCTTGACAATGTCCTTGACTTTGTTGGAGTCAAGGACATTGTAATTACCTACTTCAAAATCGGCTCCAGCGCCGCGCGGTTTTCGTCGAGCCAGGCGTGAATGTCGGTTACAATCTCCTTGATGCCCAGTTCGGGTTTCCAGCCGGTCAGGGCCGTAACCTTTGTGTTATCTGTTACATACAAGCGGATGTCGGCTGCCCGGTTTTCAGTTACCGATTTAATCGGGATGGTTTTGCCCGTTACCTCCTGACAGATTTTGGTCAGCTCCTGCAACGACGCACTGCTTTCGACACCACCACCGGCGTTCAGAATTTCGCCGTTAATTGACTCAATATTGTGCAGCTGCCAGTCGATCAGGCGGTACAGGTCGGCCACGTGGAGCATGTCGCGGGTTTGTTTGCCCGTTCCGCCGTATCCGATATAGGCCAGCGACTGCTCGAAATAGTGCTTGGCAATCCAGAGCACCATAACGCCCTGATCCACTTTCCCCATCTGCCACGGACCGGTAATCACACCGCACCGGTTGATGACGGTTTTCAGCCCGTAGAACTCGTTATATTCCTGAATCAGCAGCTCTGACGCCAGTTTGGTTGTTCCGTAGAGCGAACGCGCGCCGTCCAGCGGGAAGTTTTCGGCAATACCCTTCGACGAAACACCCGGCACCGGCTGATCATCCGTCAGCACAAAGCGGGTGTCCGCCTCTGAATAGTTCAGGGTTTCAATCGTTTTGATCGGATAAATCCGGCTGGTCGACAGAAAGATAAAGTTGGCCTTATGCTTCAGAGCATAGTTCAGGCAGTTGACCGTCCCGAACAGGTTGGTGTTAATCAGGTAATCAGGCGTGCCGTCCAGACCCGCCAGTACCGATGGCTCTGCTGAGGCCTCAATAACTGAATCAACCGCCGGCAGTGAGTCAAAATCTTCCTTGCTCCGGATATCGCCGTGGACAAACTCCACACCGGCCTGTTTCAACCGTGCGATGTTCAGCTCAGAGCCGCGGCGCTTCAGGTTGTCAAGGGCGAAGATCTGGTAGTCAGGGTAGTTTGTTTTCAGCGAGATGGCTAACGAAGAGCCCACAAACCCGGCCCCGCCTGTGATTAGAATTTTCATAAATGTAAAGAGTGAAAGAGCGAAAGAGTGAGAGAGCGAAAGAACCGCTCTTTCGCTCTCTCACTCTTTCGCTCTTTAAATTAGCTTTGGATACGCTTGAGTTTAACGTTTTCGACGGGCCGGATGATAAGCGGCACTTTCTCGATCTTCACGGAGCTGCTATCAAGGCCGAACCAGCGGTCTTCCGACGTAGTAAAGCTCTTGATAAAGAAGTAAAGGTTCATGATGATCTGCTCGCTCCACGGCAGGTCGTTTTCGAAAGAAAGGAATTTTTCCAGCACGACAAACCGGAAGTCGCCGATTACGTTCTGACGGCTTAAGGATTCGTACCGGCTGGTAATATCTACCTCCTTGTTACGCACCATGTCTTCAATCACTTTCCGGAAAAAGAGGTTAATCCGCTGTTCAACCCGGAAACCCAGCCGGAAGGTGACTTTATAGGCGTCATCGGGAGCAATCGTATTTACTTTATACTCCATGGTATACGGGTCATCCGTCGTATCAACGTGGACAAACCAGTAAATATCAGCCCGTTTGGGTCGCTTCTGGAAAATGGAATAAATGATTTTTGACTCGATTTCCGACTGCCGGGCGGCGTTGCTCATGAAGACCAGGTGGGTAGCGTATTTCGGAATACTGATGTCACGGCTCAGTTCCTTGATCGTCTGCAGGTAACTGTCAATCCGGACATATTCGGTCAGACGCAACTTAATCTGGAATGACCGCAGCCAGATGTACATTACCGCCGCAATGGTCAATCCGATGACGAGCGATACCCAGCCGCCGTGCGGGAACTTGATCAGGTTAGCTACCAGGAAAGACCCTTCAATGGACAGATATACGGCCAGGAACAGGACAATGCCCCATGCCTGAAACTTCTTTACGTACAGGTAATAGGCGGTCAGTAAGGTCGTCATCAACATGGTCAGCGTGATGGCCAGACCGTAGGCCGCTTCCATATTCGACGATTCGCGGAAGTAAAGTGTAATGCCGACGCAGCCCATCCACAACAACAGATTGACACTTGGTACATAAAGCTGCCCTTTCTGCACAGACGGGTACCGGAGCCGTACTTTAGGCCAGAAATTGAGGCGGATGGCTTCGCTGATGAGCGTAAATGAACCACTGATGAGGGCCTGACTGGCAATAACTGTCGCCGAGGTAGCAATGACAATCCCGAAAATCAGGAACCACTCCGGCATCAGTTCGTACAGCGGAATCCGGCCGTTCAGGTTTTGTCCGTTCTGGGTAATCAGCCAGGCGCCCTGCCCGAAGTAGTTGATCAGCAGACAAATTTTGACGAATACCCAGCTGACCCGGATGTTACCGCGGCCGCAGTGACCCATATCTGAATACAGTGCCTCGGCCCCCGTCGTACAGAGGAAGACAGATCCTAACAGCCAGAAGCCTTCGGGATGGCCGGTGAGCATTTTATAGGCGTAGTAGGGATTCAGAGAATACAGAATCGTCGGGTCATCGAAAATATGGATGACGCCCAAAGTTGCCAGCATTGAAAACCAGACCAGCATGATCGGCCCGAATGCTGTACCAACAACGCTGGTGCCAAAGGCCTGAATCAGAAAGAGAAACGTCAGAATGCCGATAACGATCGGAACCGTCGGAATATCCGGATAGAGAATCTCAAGCCCTTCAACGGCGGAGGAGACGGAGATTGGCGGTGTAATAATGCCGTCAGCCAGGAGTGCGGCGCCGCCAATCATGGCCGGTACCGTGAGCCACCGTGCGTGTCGCCGGACCAATGCATAGAGGGCAAAAATTCCACCCTCACCCCGGTTATCGGCCCGTAAGATCAGGACCACATACTTGATGGTGGTCAGCATGGTAAGCGTCCAGAAGATGCAGGAGACAGCGCCCCGGACAACATCTTCATCAACTACATTGTTTGGCCCGACAATGGCCCGGAGGGTGTACAGTGGGGAGGTACCGATGTCACCGTAAATAATGCCCAGTGCAACAAGAATGCCCGCGCCCGTTACGGTATCTAACTGTTTTTTATCTTCCATATCAGCGGATAGAGCCGGTCCCTGAATTGGTTAGGGCTACTGAAAAACGGGGCAAATATAGAGTTTGTTTAGATTATTAGAACGGGAAAGGACGAAAGAGTATGTACAGGATGTCTTTTTTCTGTGTATCAGGCTATTTTCAGCTTAGAAAAGGGTCTGCCACAGCAGATAACCATTCAGAATAATGATAATAACGGCTACTGCCCAGGCCAGTACAGTCATCCATTTCGGATTAACGAACTCGCGCATTTTCAGGTGATTACCCGTAAACTGGACAAGTGGAACAACGGCAAAACTCAGCTGGAGTGATAAAATAACCTGGCTGAATACCAGTAATTCGGCCGTGCCTTTTTCTCCGTAGAGAATGGCGATGATCAGGGCCGGAACAACGGCTAGTAAGCGGGTAATTAACCGCCGCAGCCACGGCTTCAGCCGCAGGTTCAGAAAACCCTCCATCACAATCTGACCGGCCAGTGTACCGGTTAGTGTAGAGTTCTGACCCGATGCCAGCAAGGCTACCGCAAACATGACACTGGCCAGCTTTACGCCCAGAATCGGATCAAGCAGGTGGTAGGCATCGGTGATATCGGCGATGTGCTGGTTACCGCTCGTGTGAAAGGCCGCTGCCGACAAAATCAGGATGGCGGCGTTGATGAAGAATGCCAGCAGCAGCGATACCGTTGAATCGATGGTCGCAAATTTAATGGCTTTCCGGCGGCCTTCTGAAGTACGGTCGTAATCACGTGTCTGAACAATACTCGAATGCAGATACAGGTTGTGGGGCATAACCGTAGCCCCCAGAATCCCGATGGCAATGTAAAGCATACCCGGTGTAGTGACCACTTCAGGGCGGGGCAGGAGACCACCGGCAATCTGCTGTATATCCGGTTTAGAGACGTAAATCTCGTAGGCGAAACAAAAGAAAATCAGGAAAATAAGTCCGGCAACGATGCTCTCGATGACCCGGAATCCTTTATGCTGGAGGTAAAGCATCAGGAGTACGTCCAGCACCGTAATGCTGACACCGATAGCCAGTGGTAAGCCAAAGAGCAGGTTCAGGGCAATGGCCGAGCCGATTACTTCGGCAAGGTCGGTCGCCGCAATAGCGATTTCGGCCAGCAGCCAGAGAATTATGGAAACAGGTTTGCTGAAACTGTCACGGCAGGCCTGCGCCAGATCACGGCCGGTAGCAATCCCGAGTTTCAGCGCCAGGTGCTGTAGCAGAATGGCAAACAGATTGGAAATCAGAATGACCGAAAGCAGTTTATAGCCGAACTGAGCCCCACCGGCAATGTCGGTGGCCCAGTTACCGGGATCCATATACCCGACCGCAATCATGAGTCCGGGCCCGAAATAGGCCATCAGTGTTTTGAGAAACCCTGCATTACGGGGAACCCGGATTGTACTGTGCACATCTGGCAACGACTGCATGGCATTGTCTTGCCGCCAAGGTTTCATAGACGTAAATACTGACTTTTAGGGTACTTAAGAATAATTATCCGAAATATAGAATATTAAATTTAGACAAGCCTAAATTTTTTGTATGATTCTCTTAAAAACTAACTTTGTCGCCGAATTGTTTCAAAACGTTCAATAGCAAGTAAATTCCGATGCATTCGTTCACCGAGGAGAACTATCTGAAAATCATCTATGCACTGTCGACACGGCAGAACGGCGAGGTAACCACCAATGCCCTGGCAGAGATGACAGCAACAAAGGCGGCTTCGGTGTCGGATATGCTCCGTAAACTGGCTGATAAACAGTTGATTCATTACCGGAAATACCAGGGCGTCAGGCTAACGGAAGAGGGCGAACGGCAGGCCCTGCGGGTTATCCGGCGTCATCGGTTGTGGGAGGTATTTCTGGTGGAGAAGCTGGGTTTTGGCTGGGATCAGGTACATGATATCGCTGAAGAGCTGGAGCATATCCGGTCTGAAGAGCTGGTATCGCGGCTGGATATATTTCTGGGTTCCCCGAAAGTGGATCCGCACGGCGATCCGATTCCGACGCCTGCCGGCACAATGCCTCAGATCGAATACCGTAAATTATCAGATGTCGGGGTCGGCGAAGAAGTAACGATCATGGGGGTGCTCGAACATTCGCCGGAATTTCTGCAACACCTCGACCGGAGCGGCCTTACCCTGGGCTGCGCTGTTAAAGTTTCTGAAATAAGTTCGTTTGACAAGTCTGTTCAGGTGCACTTATCCGCCGAAAAATCGTTATTTGTCAGTTGCGAAGTAACGAGAAACCTCTTAGTCAATTAGGCTGATTCACGATTCATGAAATTATTAGACTGGTATATACTTAAGCGTTTTTTACAAACGTACGTCTTTGTGGTGTTTGTGATTGTGCTGGTTGTCGTGATGATCGACTACACCGAAAAAATTGAAGATTTCCGGCAGCATAATGCCCCGTTCAGTAAGATCGTCTTCGACTACTACCTGAATTTTATCCCGTACTGGGCGAACTACATCAGTCCGCTCATGGTGTTTATTGCCACCGTTTTCCTGACCTCGCGGCTTGCGGCCCGTACCGAGATCATTGCCATTCTGAGCAGCGGGGTGAGTTTTATGCGGCTGCTGCTGCCTTACCTGATCGGATCGCTGGTACTCAGTGTAATGACCTATTTCATGGTGAACTACATTATTCCGAAGGCGAACAAGGTCCGGATTGCCTTTGAACTGCAGTATACCAAAGACCCGTATAACTTCTCCGGCCGGAACGTGCACATTAAAATTGCGCCGGATGTCTATGCCTATCTGGAGAGCTACAACAACTACAACCGGACCGGCTACAAATTTACGCTGGAACGGATCGAAGGTAACCAGCTGAAACAGAAGCTGACCGCCGACCGTATCGAGTGGGATACCACCCGCCGGAAATGGGCGATGTACGATTACCAGATCCGGACCATCGACGGCATTAAGGAAACACTGAAACCGGGGATGCGCGCCGATACGACGCTGAACCTGAAGCCGTCGGATTTCGAAAATGACTTTAACCTGTTCGAAACCTTTACATTGCCGGAGCTCAACAATTACATCGATCTGCTCCGGAGCCGTGGTGCTGACGGTCTCGAAATCTACCTGCTCGAAAAATACGCCCGCGACACCCGGCCGCTGGCCATCGTGATTCTTACCGTCATTGGTGTAATTGTGTCGGCCCGGAAAAGCCGGCGCGGGGTGGGCTGGCAGGTTGCCCTGGGATTCTTCCTGGCGTTTGTCTATCTCCTGTTTTTCATGCTGGCTAAGGGTGTGGCCCAATCCGGCAATATGGATCCTTTACTGGCCGTATGGCTGCCAAACATTGTTTTTACCATCATTGGTGTAGTTTTGTACAAAACGATTCCAAGGTGAAACCAAAGCTATACGATTACCTGCATCTGCATTTTCTGGTTGTTATCTGGGGATTTACGGCGATCCTCGGGCTCTTGCTCGATCCGTTGAATGCGCCGGCAGTGGTTGCCTACCGCACGTTGCTGGCGTCGGCCGGCCTGGCGCTGGTGGTATATGTCCGTAATAAGGATGGTTTCACGGTGATGGCTGCCGACCGCTGGCGGTTGCTGGGAACGGGCGTGATCATTGCCGTACACTGGCTGGCGTTTTTCGGGGCGGCACGGCTGGCCAATGCGTCGGTGTGCCTGGCAGGTATGGCCACGGGATCAATCTGGACCAGCCTGCTGGAACCGCTCCTGCTGCGGCGCCGGGTCCGGCCTGTTGAGGTGGTGCTGGGTGTGGTCGTGATGTTCGGTCTGTATCTGATCTTCCGGTTTGCGTTTGATAAGGTACTCGGGTTGTCGGTAGCCATTTTTTCGGCGATGCTGGCCTCGCTCTTTACGATTATTAACAGCCGGTTTGCCCGGCGTATTCCGGCGCTTACCATGTCATTCTACGAAATGACGGGCGCTTTCCTGACATCGGGTCTTTTTCTGCTGTTGTTTTACCTAACGGTCATTAATGACGCCGGAGTCACTGATAAATTATCTGTAAATCAGTATTTTGTCCCCTCGTCGGGCAGTCAGTGGCTATGGCTGGCGGTGCTGGCGGGCGTCTGTACCGTGTACGCTTACACGGCCTCCATGAGCCTGTTACGTAAATTTTCACCCTTTGCTGTGAATTTGACCGTAAATTTGGAGCCGGTTTATGGGATTTTATTGGCTGTCCTGATTTTCAAAGATAAAGAACGGATGACACCGGGGTTTTACATCGGTACACTCGTTATCTTAGCCGCCGTTTTAGCCTATCCAATTATAATGAAAGGTGGAGAGCCGACCGTAGCGCAGACCGACTAACAGGTCGCTACGTGTCTCTTCATGACTAGATATGAAGCATCCGATTGTGCGCCTGCTGATGCAACTTGGCGCAGTGTTCCTGTTTCTTTTTGCGTACGTTCCGCTGCTGGTGCTGTCGTTTTTTAACCATCCGTCTGCTGCCGACGATTATTGTTTTGCAGACACAGCGCTGAAGCACGGATTCTGGCAGGCACAGATATTTTACTACGACGGATGGACAGGCCGTTATTTCTCCAATTTTCTGGTACACGGTACCCCGCTGGTATGGGGCTGGTACGACGGCTTCCGGCTGATTCCGCTGCTGGCCGTGACGGGTTTGCTGGCCTCAATTTATTCGTTGCTGAGCGAACTGCTGCGCGGGCAGTCAAAGCAAACGCTGATTCTGGCGACGGCCATTCTGTTTTTTATCAGCATCGTTTCCTTACAGAGCAGTGTCGAGGCGTTTTTCTGGACAGCAGCGGTGGCGTCCTACACCGTACCGACCGCGCTGACATTTTACCTCATTGCGGTCATTATCCGCTGGTACCGGCTGCGCGACGGGTTTATTAAATCGCTGACCGTTGTCTGGGCCGGTTTTCTGGTATTTGCCATTGTTGGCTCCAGCGAAACCAACCTGATTGTACTGGTGCTGCTTTTACTGGCGCTCGGCGCATACCGGTTGCTGTTTCAGCAAAAGCTGGACTGGTTTCTGGGCGTGCTGATCATCGTATCGTTTATATCAAGCTGGCTACTGTTCCGGGCCGAGGGCAATGCGATCCGGATGGGGGGCAACCCGCACGGCGGTGAGTTTATCAACTCCCTGGTCTCTTCGCTTGGGTGGCTGGGTATGTCGCTGGGCCTGTGGCTCCTCAAAACACCTGTTATTCCGTTATCAATCTTGTATGTGCCGCTGGCCCTGCGCCTGTTGCGGCCGAATAGTCCGGTGCGTTACCTGTTTCAGGTGCCGGCCGGTATTGTAACGCTGGTTTATATCGGCCTGCTGGGAGCACTCATTTTTCCGTCCTACTATGGCATCGGTATGCCGCCTGCCTTCCGGACGATGAATGTCTTTTATTATTTCGCACTCTACGGCTGGTTTTACGTACTGACGACCTGGGTTTACTTTGCCAACCGGCAGAGCTGGCGGGTAGAACGGTTTACGGTACCGGTCAGCGTACCGGTGCTGATGGTGATCTGGGTCGGTGGGGCCATCTGGTTCAGCCAGCCGCTGAAGCTGATGTATAATGACCTGCTCCGTGGCCATGCCGCTACGTTTAACCGCGAAATGAACGAACGCCGCGAGCAGTTGCTGCAACCTGGCAAGGAAGTTAAGCTGAAACCGCTCAGTATTCAGCCGCCCAGCTTATTTGTGGATGACATTAAAGAAGACCCTGAATATCTCTGGAATCGTTGCCAGGCAGGTTATTACGGACATCAGAAACTGATCTTAGAGTGAAAACGTGTATCATCGTTCCCTGTTACAACGAGGCTCAGCGGCTGCCTGTGCAGGATTTTCAGACGTATCTGCGCGAGAATCCCGGTATTCATGTCTGCTTTGTCGATGATGGCAGTCAGGACAGTACCAAAACGGTGTTGCAGGGGCTGGAAACGGCCCTGCCAACGCAGGTGACGGCGCTGATTCTGCCGCAGAATCTGGGCAAGGCCGGCGCGGTCAGGGCAGGTATGCTGCACAAGGCTTCAGACGGCTACGATTGCCTGGGGTACCTGGACGCCGACCTCGCCACGCCCCTCGATGCTATTCAGGACCTGGAAGCGATCCTGGCCGCTCAGCCGGGTCTGGATCTGGTCATGGGTTCCCGCATCAAGTTTCTGGGGACCGATATTCAGCGCGACACGTTCCGGCATTATACCGGCCGCGTGATTGCCACCTTTATCAGCAATATTCTCCGGCTGCCGGTCTATGACAGCCAGTGCGGGGCTAAACTGTTCCGGCAGCGGGTGGTTACCCCGCTTTTTCAGGAGAGTTTTCTGAGCCCGTGGCTTTTTGATGTCGAACTGCTGGCACGACTTATTCAGATGCACGGCCGTCAGCACCTGCTGCGGGGGCACGTGGCCGAAATGCCGCTGCGGCAGTGGATTGAGCAGCATGACTCGCGGGTGAAAATGAGCTATTTTTTCCGGCTATGGTACGAGCTGTACCGTATCCATCAGAAATACCGAACTTAACGTAATTACTTACCCATGAATCGTATTTACCGGACGCTTACCTATCCATCGATAACCTGGTTGCTGATCCTGCTGCCGATTGCGGGGTTCTTCGCCTATTTCTTTACCCTGCGTTACGATATTCCCTGGTTCGACGAATACGAGAACATTCCTTTCTTTTTACAGCAGTTTCTGGATGCCGGCTCGTTTCAGGAGCGGATTGCAGCCCTGATCCGGCCCAACAATGAACATCGGGTCGTATATGCCCGGCTGGTTGTTTTTGGCCAGTACCTGCTGACGGGCGGTATCAGCTACAGCGGTCTGATGCTCTGGGGTAATCTGGGGCTGGTGGTCATTCTGATCCTGCTCTATAGCACCATCCGGCGGCTGGGTCTGCCGGCAGCCTATCTGCTGCCCGTGCCACTGATGCTCTTTTCAGCCCAGAACTACCTGCTGACGTTTACCGCCATTTACACCCTGCAATACCTGGCGATCATCATGCTGGTCATGGTGACGTTTTTCCTGCTGGCACAGGACGGAACCCGGTTGTCCGGTTCGCTGACCCGCCCCAAAGAACGACCGGTCTATTTTGCACTGGCGCTCATAGCGGGATGTCTGGCAACGTTCAGTATGGGAAACGGTATTCTACTTTGGCCGGCAGGGGCGGCCATGCTTTTTATTCAGCGCCGCTGGATACAGCTGGGTATCTGGCTGCTAATCGGTGCGGCCAGTATTTACCTGTATTTTCTGGGGTATCCGGTGCAGCAGGGGAATGCCGAAGGATTTGCCTATGTGCTGAAGCATCCGTTCCAGACCCTTGCCGGCTTCCTGATTTTTGCCGGCAGTATTTTTGACTTTTTCCCGGCATGGCCCATCGAAAAGCGGGTACATCTACCCTTTGTGATGGGGCTGGTTGTGATTGCTTTTCTGGCGTTCTGGCTTATCAAGGTGGTTTTCCGGAAGGACCGTAACACATCATTTACGGATGTGTTTCTGCTTGGATGTGCCTTGTTTCTGCTCGCCAACATGGGCCTGATTGCCTTTTTCCGGATCCGGTTCTATTTCGGGATGGTGCTGCATAGTTCCTACCGGACCTACTCGCTGGTTTTGTGGTCGGTTGCCTATGTAGCGCTGCTGCATACCATCGCTACCTCGGCCCGGATCAGTGTGCAGCGGCAGGCACTCATCAACCGGGCTATTCTGGTCGGTATGTTTGCTGTATTCGTGTTTGTGAGCGGCTTTACCTACAAAACATACATTCCGGAAGCCGTTCAGCGGCGGTTGCACATGCAGGGGCTGACCTATAACCAGCAGCATAACCGGATCGGTCTGGGTGGGACCCGTAATTCGGCCCTCGCAAAATGGATTATCGAACTGACCGATGTAATGAAGCAGCGGGGATGGTATACCTTACCCGAACCGGCTATTACGGCCGATGAAAAGAAAATTATCGGCATGGTGCGTGATACCATCAAGGCAACGCCGTATGCCATCGAGTATAAGCCGGATTATGTGGTAGTCAGTAGTGATGAGGCAGGCTATACCGTTGACCGGCATACGGGTACGTATCTGATCTTCCGTTCTGATCAGCGGGCGTATATCATGTTTGCAGAACCCAATAAACCCAAAGGCCGCCACCCGTTCAGGGCGTTGCCGGGCTGGTCGGCAGCTATGCCGAAAGCACTGGTTGAGCCGGGACAATACCGGATTGGCTTGTTCCGGATGGACAACGGAAAGGGCTCTGTGCTGTACACCAACAAATTTGTCTCGGTCGACTAAACCCTGAGCCGCTTACTACTCCGTTGGTAATTCGTTGACCAGCAGGATCATTGTATCCAGCATATTATCAATCTGCTCCGCACCGGCAATCGTATCAAATTGTTGCCGCAGTTCCTGCATGCATTGCGTCAGGGCAATAAACAGCGATTTACCACGGTCGCTCAGGTAAATGATACTTGAGCGGCTGTCATTTTCATTCTTCTTCAGGTATATATAGCCGGATGCTTCCAGTAAGCTCACCGTTTTGCTCATCATTTGCTTCGTCACGCAGGCATGACGGGCCAGTTCGCTGTTGGTAATACCACCTTCTTCAATGTGCGATAGAAAAGAGAGGTAGCTTACCTTGAAATCATCAAAGCCCAGTTCGTGCAGTTTCCCTTCCAGATAACTACCCATGTAACGTTTCAGCCGCATCATTAAGCGGCCGAACGAACGTTCGCGCAACGCACGGTAATGCGCGAAATCGTAGGAAATATTGGCTTCTTCGGAGATCATGGCCGAAATATACTGTTTTAATGCGTTTTTAATTCAAATGTGCAACACAAAAGTAGTCAATTTGGTTGACTTGATAGTCAACTTGGTTTACATTTGCGCCATAATAGTCAAACGAGTTGACTACCTGTTAAGTTGCATAAGCATTAAAATTACTCGTATCAAACAAGCATAAGTAATGTCAACCGAACAAGCCAATCCTGTAAAGAAATATTTGCCACGGCTTATTGGGCTCATCGTTGTGGTCGCTGCCGCGTTTTATGGGTTTCAGTCGTATCGTTATAATCAGAAGTACGAAACAACCGACAACGCACAGATTGAAGGAAACACTGCACCGGTGCTTGCCCGTGTGGCTGGTTATGTACAGCAAGTGTCTGTAGATGACTACACAACCGTTAAAAAAGATCAGGTGCTGGTGGTGATTGACCCGCAGGAATATGATGTGGCCCTCCAGCAGGCTGAAGCCGATTATCAGCAGACACTGGCCGATATCCAGACCGCACAGGCGGATTTGCAGACGGCTCAGGCCAATCTGCGGAATGTAGCCCAGAACCAGCGTGTCGCCCAGTCGAATGCCAGCGTACAGGCTGCCCGCCGCGACAAAGCGCAAAAAGACCTGCAACGTGATCAGAACCTGTACAACGAACAGTCATTAACCCAGAAACAACTGGAAGATACCCGCAACAATGCCGATGTGCAGGGGCGTCAGTACGAAGCCAGCCAGCAGCAGATTGCGCTGGCACAGACATCGGAAGGCGTAGCCAAAGCAGGTATTGCCAAAGCACAGGCGTCGATTCAGAAAATGCAGGCCATGCTGAAAGTGAAGGAGGCAGCCGTACAGAACGCACGCCTCCGGATTGGATATACCAAACTGATGGCGCCAATCTCGGGCAAAATCGGCCGGAAAAACGTGGTGGTTGGCCAGTATGTTCAGCCGGGGCAAAACCTGTTCACTATCGTAGCGGACTCGACGTTCTGGGTGGTAGCCAACTTCAAGGAAACACAGCTGGAAAAAATGCGCGTTGGCCAGCCGGTTGACATCAAGCTTGATGCCTATCCTGACCTCGACGTAAAAGGGAAAGTGGTATCACTTTCAGAAGCAACCGGCTCTAAGTTTGCCCTGCTCCCGGCCGATAACGCCACCGGAAACTTTGTGAAGCTGACACAGCGGGTGCCGGTGAAAATCGAAATCGAGAATCCTGAGAAATACAAAAGCCTGCTCCGTGCCGGTCTGAGTACTGAAATTGCCGTACAGGTAGGCCAATAACCGGTTGCCGGCAGGACATTAACAGGCCGCAGGTTTTACTGACGGCCCAGAAAACACAACAACATGGCTCAACAAGGATTTCGCCGGTGGATTGTCGTACTGACAGTTGTATCGGCGGCCATCATGGAGTTGATCGATACGTCGATTGTCAACGTCGGACTTACCCAGATGGCGGGTAATCTGGGCGTAACGATCGAAGACATTTCGTGGGTCGTTACGTCC
>NZ_CAMFHL010000106.1 GCF_945952095.1 uncultured Arsenicibacter sp.
GGAGAAGACATCGGTTGTATCTTCGTAGGCATCCCGCAGAATGACCGACGCCATCGTGATCATTGCCCGCTTCAGGGCATGTTCCGAAATTACACGGGCGTGATATTCAATATTGGCCGCCGAGTTAACGCGGATCGTCAGCTCTGAAATGTAGGTAGCGCCACCAACGAACTCCAGTTCACCCGCCTTCCGGAGTTGCTGCGTAACCGTCAGCAAATCAATCGGTTCAGAATTAGCGAACAGTGTTAGAATCGCATTATAGATGCGTTGATGAGACTCTTTATAAAATGTTTCCGGCTTTAAAATGTCGACTACGGCGGACAGCGCATCTTTTTCAATCATCAATGCTCCCAATACCGCCTCCTCTACATCTACCGCCTGAGGAGGTAATTTACCCAAACCCGTATCGAGCCAGTGATTGCCTGACTGCGACCGGCTTCCAAACTGAGATGCCGCTTTGCGTAAGTGTTGATTAGGACGTGCGTTTTCCATGACTAATGCAATTTTACGGAATTCATCGCAGTTATGATAGCAACGCTACCGATTGTTTCTTAACAATCCGGTAATACAGCCAACGTAACCGGCTGACGGTAAAACAAATGCAATGTGTAAACGTCTTCAGGAATTGTTTAACCGGATGCGCTCATCTTTTTATCCCGCTGAGCAATAACCATTCCGTAAGACAGTCGTCTGAACTTTGAATATTTTTTTGTTCTTTTTTGTTGTAAAGTTAGCCTGACACTTTAAATTTATCTATCACAATTAACAGCTTGACGCATTTGGTTGAAAAAGTAATAACCCTCGACAATGTCTCGCTCATTGATTTTCTGGGCGTTGAAAACAACAACATTAAACAGATTGCGGCCGCGTTTCCGATGAGTAAAATCATTTCACGCGGAAATGAAATACGCATAAAAGGAACGACACCTGAAATCTCCCGTATTTCAGATATTCTGGAATCGCTCCTGCAACATTATCAAACCTACGGGAAGCTTACGCATGAAAATGTAAAAACATACCTGAATGGTAACCCTGAGGCTAACCGGCTTGCAGCAGACGTTTCGGATGAAGATGTGCTGGTATATGGTACGAAAGGGATTGTGGTACGCGCGCGGACTGCCAACCAGAAAAAGCTGGTAGAGGCCGCCGAAAAAGCTGATCTTGTCTTTGCCATCGGCCCCGCCGGTACCGGTAAAACCTATACTGCCGTTGCCATTGCGGTCCGGGCGCTTAAGAATAAGGAAGTCCGTAAAATCATCATAACCCGTCCGGCCGTTGAAGCCGGTGAAAACCTCGGGTTTCTGCCGGGGGATCTGAAAGAAAAAATCGATCCCTACCTGCGTCCGATTTACGATGCGCTTGATGATATGATTCCGGCCGAAAAGCTGAAACTGTATCTCGAAAACCGGACCATTGAAATTGCCCCCCTCGCCTACATGCGCGGACGGACGCTGAATAACGCCTTTATCCTGCTCGACGAAGCACAGAACACAACGCCGATGCAGATGAAGATGTTTTTAACCCGGATGGGCCCTAATTCAAAAGCGATTATTACCGGTGACCGCTCTCAGATTGACTTACCGAATAAGCAAAAGTCAGGCCTGATCGAATCTGTTAACGTATTGAAAAATATCA
Organism: uncultured Arsenicibacter sp.; assembly: GCF_945952095.1. GTDB lineage: Bacteria > Bacteroidota > Bacteroidia > Cytophagales > Spirosomataceae > Arsenicibacter. The sequence goes on from NZ_CAMFHL010000106.1 coordinate 1,636, forward strand.
AGGGTATATCCTTCGTTGAACTGGACGGACGGGATGTTGTTCGTCACCGACTTGTTAAAGACATTATCAAAGCTTATGAAGATGCAGGCCAGTAAGGCAGCGAGTCAACGTAAAGGGCAGTGGGCAGCCGTTAAAATGGCAGCCTGCTGCCTTTTCTCTCTTTTAACCATTTCACAATCCGTTGCACAAAATGCAGAACCGGTTAATCCAAACCGCTGCGGAACCGCTGATTATGAACAATTTTTACAGAAAGTACACCCGCTGCGCCGCAAGCAGATTGAAACCCTTAACCAGAATATACAGCGTTTTTCGGATCTGAAAGCGCAGGGACGCATTGCGCAATCAACGGATGAGACCGTTTACCGGATTCCCGTTGTTGTGCATGTCATTCACAACAACACCTCAAATTTTATCGGCGGCAGTAATAACCCTAACATTACAGAAGCTCAGATTCAGGATCAGATCGCGGTACTGAACGAAGATTTTCGACGGAAAGAGGGCACTAAGGGCTATAACACCAGTCCTATTGGTTCCGATACCGGGATTGAATTTTATCTGGCGACAACGGATCCGTCCGGAAACGCCACATCGGGCATTACCCGAACGTATTATAACCGGAGCGAATTCAATGTTAATTCTGACTGGGAACTGGCATCGAGCATTGCCTATTGGCCAAGTGATAAGTACCTGAACATCTGGGTTGTTCCCAAACTCAATAACGACTACCTTGGCTTTGCCAAATACCCCACTGCCGCCGACACATTGAAGGGGCTTAGCATTACCACTGACGAAAAAACGGATGGTTTGCTGATCAGTTCCCTTGTTTTCGGACGCGTTTGCCCGTCACAATACCGGTACAACTGTCTGGGACGGACAGCCACCCACGAAATCGGTCACTGGCTGGGGCTGATTCACACCTGGGGTGATGCTTTCTGCGGGAATGATTATGTGTATGATACACCGGTTACCGAAAGCAGTTATACCGGTACGACCTGTACCGATGTTTACTCAAATTGTTCGGGAACCCGTACCCGCAACCTTATTGAAAACTATATGGACTATTCGCCTGACTTTTGCATGAATATGTTTACCAAAGGTCAGCGGGAGCGGATGCGTGCCGTTCTGCAGTTAAGTCCGCGCCGGGTGAAACTGGTACAGGCTTCCAGCGGGCCATTGCCCGAAAGCGATGCGCTGACGGTAAATATTGCCAATCCGGTTACGAATTCAACGGCGGATGCGCAAATTCTGTTTAAGGGCTCCAAGGCCTTTACGGTAGAATTGTATGACGTAACGGGTAGACTGGTTTATCAGAACGGCTACGCTGCTACGACCAGTACAACGATTTCACTGAGCATGGCTAACTACCAGGCAGGTTCGTACATTTTACGGGTAAAAGCCGATCAGGAAACCGTCAGTAAACGATTGCTGGTTCTTTGATTTGTTGTCCGGATTCGGTACTTTGCCTTAAACCATCCGACAGCATTGTCAACTGTATGATTGACGTTATCCTTATTTCACAAAAAGACCATCTGGACGATGCGTTTGCCGTCCGCAGGGAAGGGTTTGTGGATGAACAAAAGGTTAGCCCGGAAGACGAAGACGACGAATTTGAAGAAACCAGCCGCCACTTTCTGGCGCTGATTGACGGTAAACCGGCCGGTACGTCGCGCTGGCGCCGGACCTCAGGGGGCATTAAACTCGAGCGGTTTGCCGTGCGAACAGCCTTCCGGGGAAAAGGAGTCGGGAAAGCGCTGGTCAAGGCCGTCCTGGACGATGTTTTCAGCGAACAGCCCGAACCGATCGAACGGATTTACCTGCACGCCCAGGTATCGGCGATGCCGCTATACGCCGGCTTTGGTTTTGTTCCGGTAGGCCCGATGTTTGAAGAATGCGCTATTCAACATTTTAAAATGATTTTGCCGCCTGCGGCGTATCCGCATAACTAATGACATATCCGGTTGTTCGTTTTGTCCTTGCCCTGCTGACGGGCATAGTCGCCTACGAAACCATCCCTTTACCAAAATGGCCTATTTACTTGATTGGAAGTATAGGCCTTTTTGCTTTTCTACAGGGCTTTATTCACCTGAATAACAGAGCAGTAACAACAAGAAAACTGATTCAGGAGTCAGGCGCTATCATGCTGTTTTTTATCGTAGGATGGTATACAACATGGCAGCATGATGAGCGGAATTTTCCCCACCACCTGACACAGATAACCGACACGCTACAGGCTTACGAAGCCGTTATTACTGAACAGCCCGAGGCCCGTGCCAACAGCTATCGGGTCATTCTGGCTCTGCATCGCGGGAAAACTTCCCGTGGGTGGCAACCGGTCAGCGGAAAGGTAATTGCCTATTTCGATAAAGCAGCTGCGGCCGGTGAGCCGGTTTACGGTCAGCGCTGGCTTGTCTTTGGTGCTCCTTCGAGCGTAGAACCACCTAAAAATCCCGGCGCCCTTGATTACCAACGGTACCTGCGCCATCAGCAAATTTATTACCAGCAATTTATCCGGCCCCATCAGCGACTGCTTCTCGGTACCGAAACGGAGAATCCGGTAAAAGCGCTGGCGATCAGGCTGAACCAATGGGCAGACAGTGTGTTCGCCCGCCAGATTAGCAGCCGTACAGAATACGGTATTGTCAAAGCCATGCTGCTCGGCGCAACCGACGCGCTCGACACCGATACGTACAAGGATTACGCCACTGCCGGTGCGATTCACATTCTGTCAGTCTCGGGTCTGCATGTCAGCATTCTGTTTCTGGCCCTTACGTGGATAGTAGGCTTATTTAAACGTAAAGCCCGGTATCCGTGGCTCTGGCCCGCCATCCAGCTTTGTATCCTTTGGTTTTACGCCCTGATGACCGGGCTGGAACCGGCCGTGCTGCGTTCGGCCGGCATGTTTACGGTACTTATTGTAACCAAAGCCATGGACCGGCCGCAGGCACTGGCAAACAGTCTGGCTGTTTCGGCCCTGTTTGTGCTCTTTTTCAGTCCCTACACCTTATTTTCGGCAGGGTTTCAGTTGTCTTATCTGGCCGTAGCCGGCATCGGGGCATGGCATCCGGGGTTATATCAATCCATCACCTTTAACAATACATGGGCCAACCGGCTCTGGGAAGTTTCGTCGGTTGCGCTTGTAGCCCAGTTGATCACCTTCCCGCTGGCGATTTACTATTTCCACCAGTTCCCGACTTATTTCCTGCTGGCGAACCCGGTGGTTCTGGTCTTATCAAATCTATTACTTTATACCGGACTGGCGGCCTTGCTCCTCTCCTGGATACCCTTCATCAATACGCTGGCGGGTTTTCTGCTGCAAAAAATCGTATGGCTGATGAACGGCAGCGTCCGGCTCGTCGGGCAGTTGCCCGATGCGGCGATTGAAAACCTCTGGCTATCGACAGAAGAGCTGATTTTGCTTTACGGGCTGATTTTCGCGGCTGTTTGGGCCATAACCTCCCGAAAAGTTATGGCGCTCGGTTTGGCTGCCTGCCTCAGCTTCTGGCTATCGGGTTCACTGCTGATAGACCTGTACCAGCAGGACCGGCAGCAACGGCTTACAGTGCATTACCTGCCTCACAATACAGCCATTAGCCTTGTCAACGGCCATACCGCTACACTACTGACCGATCTTGACGCCGCCAAAGATCCGAAAGCATTCGATTTTCATCTTAAAAATACGTTTGGTCAGTGGGCTGTGGACCGGATTGCGCTGATCAACCCGGTTGACGACAGTACACGAACAGCCACTCCTATTCTCCGTACAGACGCCTATACGCTTTGGGTTGTCCACGGTAAGCGTATCCTGCTGATAAACAAGTTAAGCCATACGACATTCTGGCGTTTACCAGCGGTGGTTGACTATGCAGTTATCCGCAAAAATGCGCTCAGAAACTGGCAGCAGCTCGATGGCCGCGTTGTAGCCCGTCAGGTGATTCTGGATTCGTCAAACTCGCCCCGTTTAACGGCAAGACTTTTGGCAGAAGCCAGCGCGCTGACTATTTCTTGCTACGCGGTCAATCAGGAGGGTGCCTATCTGGCGGAAAAGTAGGTGCGGTATAGCAGAACCATCCCGCTAAATCACCCAGACATCATCTTTCCGGATGTAATAAAGCCGGTCGTTCCAGAAAACGCGGAGCCAGATATCAGCACTGCCAAGGATGTTGATTTTGTTGCCCCGGCTTATGACCTCCACAACCGGAGCGGCCGAAGAAGGCTCAGCCCGTAACAGGACCTTATCGCGGTTAATGATGCCGGACTGGTATCCTTCAGGGAGATTTACGAAGATAAACAGCATAAATAGGTATCCGAAAGCAACCCATTTGTAACGCAGCGGAACCCCTTCCCGGTTATAAATCCGGATGACAATTATGCCAAACACATACATGCCTAAGGCCAGCAGCGCCAGCAAGACATACAGTCCGTATTGCTTGTAAAAAAGGTAAAAATAGTTCAGGTCGTCCGTCTCGTACCCAATCAATCCATTGGCGCGGGCAATGTCGTTCATCTTTTGCAGGATAGACTCATTCGGGTGCCGCTCGAAATACATTTCCAGAAAATAGAGCAATCTGGGAACGTCATTGTTTTTTTCGGCTACATAAGCCAGTTTGAGAATCATTCCGTCAGTAGCAACCTCTCCTTTGGACAATTCTGATTGATACAATGTGGCAGCGTCATTGTACAAACCTGCCGAAAACAGCGAATCAGCCCGTTTGGTCGCAGAAAAATTTTGTCCCTTAACTACAAGACAGACAGGCAAAAAGAAAATAAATAGTATTTTTTTTAGGGTATACACTTGCATTTACAAATCAAAGAGCATAGTTTTGCACCGCGATTCAGGGAAAGCACAACGCTGATTCATATCGCAGCCAGTGACGATCTGGTAGCTCAGCTGGTAGAGCAATACACTTTTAATGTATGGGTCCTGGGTTCGAATCCCAGCCGGATCACGAAAAAAGCCCCGAAACCGGGGCTTTTTTGTTTTAGAACGGTAAATCATTTGATTCTTCTTCAAATGACATGCCGAACGGTGAGGCTGCCGGCTGGCCTGCCGGCCGTTCTGCCCGGGGAGCCGGTGACGACGACTCCGGACGCATTGAATCACCCTCAGCCAGTTCGATACGCCACGCACGGGCTTCCGTAAACCAACGGTCATTCCACTCCCGAGACTCAATGTTGAATGTTACTTTCAGTGTATCGCCGGGCGTAAATTGTTTCAGATCATTTGCCTTGTCACCCCACGCAGCCAGACACACCTTTTTAGGAAACTGATCGATGGTTTCGATAACAAACTCCTGCTTATTCCAGGCACCGTTACGACCCTGCCCTGTGACCTCCGCCAGGGTTTTAACTAATTTACCGGTTAATTCTAACGCCATGTTTTAGTTGAAATTAACAGTTTGTCTACCACTGTTTACCTGCCTTTGCGCTATCAGAAGCCATTTCTGCATGATCAGAAACACCAGCGATATGACATTGACAGTGCGGTAAACCGTGTAGGACAACCTGTTTGCTGTTTTATAAACGAAAGGTTAAAATTACGATTTTTCAGCGTTTTTTCACGATATTCCGGCCAAACAATCCCATTAAACTACATGAAAATTGGTGTTCTTTTACACGGTTCCGGCGTCTTCGACGGCACCGAAATTCAGGAAGCTGTCTTTACGTTACTTGCACTTGCCGAGGCCGGCGCAGAGGCCGTTTGTTTTGCCCCGAATGTAGCTCAGCATCATGTACTGAACCACATAACCGGTGAAGAAATGCCGGAAACCCGCAATGTTCTGATTGAATCAGCACGGATCGCACGCGGTCAGATTGCGGATCTGGCAACCATTTCGGCAAATGACCTTGACGGCCTTGTGATGCCGGGCGGCTTCGGCACTGCCAAAAATATTACAAACTGGGCATTTGCCGGCCCGGACGGAACGATTCTTCCTGCGGTTAAACAATTAATTCTTGACCTGGTCGCCCAACAAAAACCGATCGCCGGCCTTTGTATGAGCCCGACAACGATTGCCAGGGCACTCGAAGGATCAGGTATTAAAAGTATGCTTACCGTTGGTACTGATGCCGAAGCATCGCCTTATGACATTGCGGGAATTGCGGGTGGTATGGAAAAAACCGGACAGATACCTGTAAAAAAATCTGTTCGTGAAATCGCGGTTGACCCGGCAACCCGCATCATTACAGCTCCCTGTTACATGATGGAAGCCAGCATTTTAGAGGTACGTACTAACATCCGGCAAGCTGTTGAGGCCATGCTGGCGTTTATACCTGCCGCCGTATAAACCTTGACTTTTTGTACAGTGGGATTGACAAACGGCACAAAAACGTCTATATTTGCACCCACTTACAGGAAATGGCCACGTGGTGAAACTGGTAGACACGCCATCTTGAGGGGGTGGTGCTTCACGGCATGGGAGTTCGAGTCTCCCCGTGGTCACCTTGCAAACGGTTGTAAATCAAGTATTTACAACCGTTTTTTTATTGCCCACTGCTTTTATGGCAGAAAAATGGCAACGTTCCATACACCGGGAAACCAAAAAAGATTCCAGAAAAGTGAAGTACCCCTGGAAAGAACCGAAGCTCTCTAAACCCGCCAATAACGATCTTTCTAAGCAGTGATTCGGGTCGTTTCACTAACCGGGTTCCAGACCAGAAAAGTCAGTTAGTGAGATAGCCTATCGTTTGAACGCCGGAAAAGCCCCGCTATATTCCAAAAGGCGGGGCTTTTTCTTTGCAGATACGGGCGGCTTTATTTCCTGAAAAAGGTCAAATACCGTTCAGGAACATACTCATTCAGTCAGAATACGGCTGGCCGGGTGTTCGTAGGTCTTGTAGTTCTCCAGGAAGGCCCGCAACAATCGATCAGCGGTTACATCGTAATCAATCGGGTTTGTCCATGCTTTGCGGGGATTAAGTAATTCATCAGGTATGCCAGGACAGGTCATCGGAATATGTAAATCAAACGGTTGCAGGGTTTGATACGCCACATGATCCAGAAGGCCCGTCAGTGCTGCCCGGATGACAGCGCGGGTATGGGCTAATTTGATTCGTTGCCCCGTACCGAATGAGCCGCCCGTCCAGCCCGTATTAATCAGCCAGACCGGAACCTCCGCCGTTTCCAGATGCTGTCCCAGCAGATCAGCATACTCAAACGGATGCAGGGGCAGGAAGGCCGCGCCGAAACAGGCTGAAAACGTTGGAACGGGTTCTTTGATACCGACTTCGGTTCCTGCCAGCTTGGCCGTGTAGCCTGACAGGAAGTAATACATGGCCTGCCGGACGGTTAGCCGGGCGATGGGTGGCAATACACCAAAGGCATCTGCCGTTAAAAAAAACAGGTTGCGGGGAGCGGGACCTATGGCCGGGTTCGCCCGGTTAGCGATGTGAGTGAGCGGATAGGCGGTCCGGGTATTTTCCGTAACGGACTGATCGGCGAAATCGACGATCCGGGTACCGGGTATAAACCGGGTATTTTCCAGCACCGCTCCCGGCTTGATTGCCTTGTAAATCTCCGGTTCTTGCTCAGCACTCAGGTTGACCACTTTGGCGTAACACCCTCCCTCGAAATTGAAAATCTGATCGCTCCAGCCGTGCTCGTCGTCACCGATGAGTTGCCTTTCGGGGTCGGTTGATAACGTAGTTTTGCCGGTACCCGATAACCCGAAGAACAAGGCCGTGTCGCCTGCTTTACCGACATTCGCCGAGCAATGCATCGACAGGACGCCCTGTTGGGGCAGCGTGAAATTGAGCACAGAGAAGATCCCTTTCTTCATCTCGCCCGCGTAGCCGGTGCCACCAATCAGAATAACCCGTTTACTGAAATTAATGATGGTGAAATTCTCTTGCCGGGTACCGTCAGTGGCGGGAACTGCCCGGAAACCAGGCAGGTTCAGGATCGTCCAGTCAGGGGTAAAGTTTTCACGTTCGGCGGAAGAGGTTTCGATGAAGAGGTTACTACAGAAGATGTTATGCCATGCCAACTCATTCACTACGGTAATGTTAATGGCATAACGCGGGTCGGCTCCGGCTTTGACGTAACGAACAAACACCGGTTGGCCGGCCAGTGAGGCCAGCATGCGCCGGTGCAGCTGGTCAAACTGCTCCGGCGCAAAGGGTCGGTTAATCTCTCCCCACCAGACTGTTTTTTCGGTTAGCTCATCAAGCACGATAAACTTGTCTTTGGGCGAACGGCCCGTAAACCTGCCTGTGTCGCACATAAGGACGCCTGATTCGGTAAGTACCCCTTCGCCCCGTTCCAGCGCTAATCCGGTTAGTTGAGGCACTGTCAGGTTCAGCGCCACAGTCGTTGTTTCTGGTAAGCCCAGCGATGTCAATACGGTCGTATCGACATCAGAAATGATCGGAAATAAGTTTGTATTCATGGAGCAAACAGGTTGTTGATTAACGAATGCATCAATAAGGAAGAGGGAGACTTACCGGCTTAGCGCAGGCTCCGGGTTCGGCAGTTCAGGTATGGAAGGCGGCGGCGTGCTTTCGTCGAAAGCCTGCCGCATCATAGCCCGGTCGAAGGCATTTTCGTTGTTGGCCAGAAAAATTGTGGCAACAGCATTGCCGATAAAGTTGGTAATACTACGTGCTTCGGACATAAACCGGTCGACGCCCAGCAGCAGGGCCAGTCCTTCCACCGGAATGACCCGGACGGCTGTCAGCGTACTGGCCAGTACCACAAACCCGCTGCCGGTGACACCCGCGGCACCTTTTGAGGTGACCATCAGAATCCCGATAATGGTCAGAATTTGTGAGCCGGTCAGCTCGACGCCGAACACCTGCGCCAGAAAGAGCGTCGCCAGTGAGAGGTAGATCGTGGTGCCGTCGAGGTTGAACGAGTAGCCCGCCGGCACCACCAGCCCGACCACCGGTTTTGCACAGCCCATACGTTCGAGCTTTTCCATCAGCGCGGGCAGTGCGGCCTCCGACGATGAGGTGCCCAGGACAATCAACAGCTCCTGCCGGATGTATTTCAGAAACGACCACAGGCTGATCCGGTAGTAGCGCAGAACCCCGTTGAGCACGACGAATACGAACAGAAACATAGTGGCGTATACGGTCGTCATTAGTTTGGCGAGCGGCAGCAGTGTACCGATACCGTACTTACCGATGGTATAAGCCATCCCGCCGAAGGCTCCGATCGGGGCAAACCGCATCACCAGATGTAAGCCTTTAAAGACCCATTTCGACGCAACAGTCAGCCAGTCCAGCACCCGCTCGCGGCCCGGATAGCGGCTCAGGCCGATACCGATTACAATCGATACCAGCAGTACCTGAAGTGTGAGGTTATCGGCCAGAAATTTCAGCCACGAGAACGACTCAGCCCGCTCGGAATACTGGCTGACCGCCGCGCCATTCAGATTGCCGGTTGCTACCCCATCCCCTGGCCGGATCAGGTTTGCTACGCCAATACCGATGAGCAGGGCCAGTGTGGTTACGATTTCAAAATAAAGCAGGGCTTTACCTCCCACCCGACCCACTTTCTTCAGATCGCCCATGCTACTGATACCCAGTGTAATGGTCAGAAAAATAATCGGGTTGATAAACAGCTTAACGACGCTGATAAACCACTTACCCAAAAACTCCATCCGGACAGCGGCAGAGGGAGCAAAATGGCCCAGCAAGGCCCCTGAAATGATGGCCGTAAGGACCCAGAACGTGAGGTTATTCACTAGTTTTTTCATAAACTTCAGCAGGTTGTTATCAGTAATACCGGATGCAGACTTGTATGATCTGCATTCAACTTATCAGATTATAGAAATCCGCCTTCCATCAGGTAATAAATCAAAAGCAGCACAGGAAACGAAAGAGGAATCCCGATGCCGACCATCTGCGACGCCAGCGGGGCATTGAGCTGATACCTGCTTGCCAGAATGGCCGCCGTATTCATGGGCCCGATCGCTGACCCCAGCACACATAAACCGGCTACATAGTCCTGCCGGTCAAGACAGAACCGGCACAGCGCAAAAACCAGCAGCGGGGCCAGTAATAGTTTGTATAATAGCCCCAACTGCAAATGAACGCGTTCACCGGGTTTTACATGCCAACGTAACTGCATCCCCACCGATACCAACGCCAGCACCGTAAACGGGGCACTGATCGTATCAAGCATATCGCGCACCGGCGTCGGGTGCCTGTAGCCGGCCAGATTGGCCGCCAGCGCCAGCAGAAACACCGGAAAGGGCGGAAACCGGAGCATGTTCCCCGCCACTTGCCAGACAGCAGGTGGCCGCCCTGGATGGTACCCCACCGGATGGTGCTTAGCCGTGTGCCAGCTTGCCAGCGCTACGCCAAGTGTCATTGCCACACCGAACGTTCCGGCCTGGCTCATTATGATTCCGACCGCCAGTCCCCGTTCGCCATAGAGCAGTTCAAACAGGGGGAAACCCACGAACGACACGCTGCTGATGCCGCCGGTCAGTTGAAGCGAACCAAGTGTCGGCCGGTCGAGCGCCTGTGGGGTGCTCCGCAGCAATTGCCCTGCTAATCCGAAAAAGAGCAGCCCCGTCAGAAACACGAACCAGGGAACCAGCACCGGCAACCAGAATTGCCGTGTGATGTGCATTTCGGGAATGTGCCGTAGCGTCAGAGCAGGGATGAACACCGTTACCAGCAACTGATTCAGCGTCAGATGGGCATTTGCCGGTAATAGCCGGCAAATGCGTAGCAACCCTCCTGCCAGCAGACAAATCAGTAATAGCGCGATGTTCACCATGATTGGTTCTGTTTCCCTTTTCTGGCCTTCCGGGCTTGTGAGGAATCTAAAAATTAACCATCAGGTTGGCATAATAATACGTTCCGTTAAACCCGAACTGGTTTGCATTTCTGGTGTATGGGACCTGACCGTTGCTGTAAGAAGCATAGTTGCTGAACACACGGTCCGGATATACGTTTGTTATATTATTGCCACCGAGCGTTAGGGAGAACAGCTTGCTGAACGCGTATACTGCCGACAAATCGAAGAGGTTTTTGCCGCCGAATGTTTGTACACGATGAGGAAGTCCGGACGGTTTTTCCCAGGCTGTTACCGACCCGAAATAGGTCGAGCGCAGATTTACCGTCAGTTTTCCCATCTGATACCCCAGCGATATCAGCACTTTGGTACGGGGCTGGCTGGTTTCAATCAGGGCGCGGCTTACGGTGTCGATCAGCAGAATCGGAGCGGTAGTACCGGCCTGCAACTGTGCGGGTGTTCCTTTCGTACCGGCGATTTTTGTTTTATTCACCGTCAGGGCTACGCTGGCCGTAAAGACGTTATTGCGCCGGAGTGTCTGCCGGAACGAGGTAACGAAGTCGATACCACGGGTTTGTGTGTTCACCTGATTAGTGAAGAACGTAATTTCCTGGAGGCCGGGGAACAGCGGTTTCAGGGCAGCAATGTTGGCTACGCGCAGGTTCTCCGTGATAATAATCCGGTCCCGGATATCGATCTGGTAGGCATCCAGGGTAAACAGGAGCCGGTTGCGGGCCGCTTTTGCCGTCAGCCCCAGGTTGTAGTTCCACGATGTTTCCGCTTTCGGATTTTCGATGCCGATCTGGTTCAGGCGGGGGTCGCTGTTCGGAATTTCTTTCGTTGAGGTTACAACCCCATTCTGCACCGTTGAGGTCGTTACCGCATTTGCAACCTGTTGCAGCAGCGGTGCACGGAAGCCACGGTTGATGGAGCCGCGAACGGAGAAATTGTCGTTCAGCTTGTAGCGCGACGCCAGTTTACCCGACAGGTTACCGCCAAAATCGCTGTAGTTTTCGTACCGTAACGCAGCGGCCAGCAGAAGCCGCTCGGTCAGGTCACTTTCCACATCGATATACAGGCCGGCGTTCGAGCGGGTACGTTTGGTTTCGTCTGCGAGACCGATGCCGACGCGCCCCTGCGATCCCGGAATCTTGTTGTTGGTAGCCGCCAGGGGGCCGACCTGATAGCTGGCCGGATCACCTGCCGTCAACTGAAACCGGTCAATGCGGTATTGGGCTCCCAGTGCCAGGCTCAGCGTTTTAGTGCCCAGTGCCCCGTACATGGTTTTGTTCAGGTTAATTTCGCTCACGCTCTGACCGAAGCCAATCCGGCCTACATAAAAATCTTTGGGTGAATTGGGCCCCAGCGATGCGTTGGTGGAGTTGGTTACGTTCTGATCGAGGTAGTTCGAACCGTAACCCGTGCTTAAATCCAGGTTCCAGCCTTCGAGCACCTTCCTGCGGATTCCCAGCACCACGGAATAATCCTGCACCGTTCCGGGTAATTGGGGCGTAAATCCATCAGGATAAATAGCCGGGTTTGTCGTGCCGGTGGCCGGGTTAGCAGTCCGGAAAAAGCCCAGCGCGTTAACGCGTTTCCGGGAAAAGCCGCCGAACGAATAGAGCGTCCAGTTTTGACTGAGCGGCAGTCCTGCATTGTAAAACAGTTGCCCTGATTTCATGGCGTTGCTGCCGTACTGCGTCACCCGGAACGAACCGTACTGGCCGTAGACGCCACGGGATTCGCGGGCCGATTCGTCGGTGGTTTTATTATTGGTATAGATGCCGGTATACGCTCCCCCGGCTACGGGTTGTGGATTGTACGGGTCCGAACGGTCGGTGCCTGCTACATCCTGATAGCTCCCCGTTACGTTCAGATACCCCGTTTTGCCCAGCCGGAAACCGTAGTTTACACCCGCCGTGTATCCCCCGCCATCGCCGCGGCTTGTCACACCATATTGCAGCATGGCACTACCTGTTCCGACTGATTTTTTCAGATTCAGGTTGACAATACCCGCGATCGCGTCGGAACCGTACTGAGCCGCCGCACCGTCACGCAGGATTTCCAGCCGCTCAACGGCCAGTGTCGGTACGGCGTTCATATCCGTTACCACGGTACCTTTGCCCACAGTTACGTTCAGGTTCACCGCTGCAAACTGATGCCGTCGTTTGCCATCGACCAGCACCAGCATCTGATCGGGCGACAGTCCCTTGAGTGAGGCAGGGTCGGCATAGCTGGCGACGCCATTGATACCATTTTTGGCCGAATTGAACGAGGGCGAAGTAAATTGTACCTGCTGGCTGAGCTCCACCTGCCCCGTTGACTGCAACTCTTTGGCAGTCAGTACGTCAACAGGAACGGGGCGTTCAACATCCGTTCGGGCAACGCCCGACCGCGAGCCGACAACGGCCACTTCCTACAGCGTAGCCGTACTTTCTTCCAGCGTTACATCCACAGCTGTCTGGCCGTTCAGCAATACGTCCTGGTTTTTATACCCGATAAACGAAAACGTCAGCGTCTGACCTGATTCAGCCTCCAGCCTGTACTGGCCCTGCGCATCGGTCGCGGCACCCCGCGTAGTGCCCTTTACCGATACGTTGACGCCGGGGAGCACTTCCCCGTTTCTGGCCGTTACCTTTCCCGTTATGACGGGTGCTGCCGGTATGGTCACGGGGTCTTCAGCGGCTACATTAAGCACAATCTGCTGACCTGCTACCCGGTAGGTAATATGAAGCGGTTCAAGCAATTGCGTCAAGACGTTGTCAAGCCGCTGTTCCTGCACGGATACCGAAACCAGCCGGTCAGCTTTGATAACCTCGGCGCTGTACATAAATCGTATGTCGGTCAATTGCTCAAGACGACTCAGGATGGTGCGGGCGGGCTGGTCAATGGCCGTCAGGGTTACCCGACGGCTAAGCACTTCCTGGGCCCTGCCTTCATGGGCTACCGAAATGCTGACAAACAGAATAGCAAGCAGGAGTTGGCAGACAGTAATTTTCATAATTGCCCACAACAATGTTGGTAAAGTTGACTGTCGATGCATACTTTTAGGAGGTTTTAACGGGTTTTAAGAAAATCTGGATAAAACAATCCCTGCGCCCGGTTAACGGGCGTTTCGCGACACGGAAAATCAGGGAATTTCAAGCCGGTAATGTGCCACCATTACCGGCTTTTCTGTAACTAAACGATAATTCGCTACAATGTCAGGGTGCTACTGTGATTCATAGGCGTTCGTCTGATCGGTTTAAGGCATTGTCTGTCTGGAGACGGGTGTACACCCGCGACTATCGATCACCACCTGCCCGTCTATCACTTCGTGCCGGGCATGGGTTACTTCACTGATAAGCGCTAATTTTTCGTAGAGTGATTCATTACCAAGCCTCGCTGTCAGCGTGCAGCGTGCCAGCACGTCGGCATCGTACACAAAATCGACACCGTACGCTTTTTCCAGCCGGTCGAACACTTCAGTCAGCGGAGTATCCACAAAGTTGAAGTCAGGTTGTTGGTTACCCGGCGTCAGCAGCACCGGATTTTCGGCCAGCGTCTTCACAAGCCGCGCTTCGGCCGGATAAAACACCGCCCGCTGATTCGGCACCAGTACCACCGCATTATCCAGTTCCTTCACCGGCGTATTGGTCATCGGGCGGCTGAATACCGACACCTTGCCCGTCCGGACGGTTACCGATACATTGGCCTTTCCCCCGAAGGCTTTTACGCGGAAACTCGTTCCTAACACCCGGGTCACAACGCGGTCGGTCACCACCAGAAACGGCCGCTGCGGCTGGCGGGTTACACTGAAAAACGCTTCGCCCATCAGAAACACTTCACGTTTTGTTGCCGGAAAATGACCGGGGTAACGGAGAAAGCTACCGGGTTCAAGCGTTACGTCGCTACCGTCATCAAGCCGGATGTGTATGGGATGCGTGGTGTTGTTCATCTGAACACTCAATAACTCGACCGGCTCTTTCCGTCTGTTCGACCACTGCCAGAGTCCGTAGCCGAAAAAACCTATTACCAGCAGCACCGATGCTGCCACCCGAAACCAGCTCTGCCGGTAAACCGGCAGGGGCCGGACAATGGCCGGTAAATCCGTTTCTGCCTGAATGTGCGCCCACATCCGTTGCTGAACAGCTTCATCCTCCACGAAATCAACCGATTGTTCCGGGTCAGCATCCATTGATTCATACCAGGCTTCTACACGCCGGGTTTCTTCGGCGGTCGTTTGACCGGTTTGGTAGCGGCGCAGGAGCTGACGAAAGTCAAATGGAGTCATAAGATCAGTAAACAGCACTAAGGTTGCCGTTCATGGTGTAAGTCAGGAAGCCTGGCAGGTAACCCTGAAAGAAAATGCAAAATCCGGGAAAGTTTATATTTTTACTTTCGGGAGACCTGCAATTTCTTTATATAATGCTATTTGTTACTGAATAAGGAAAAATAAAGCGAGGCTACCCAGATTCCGCAGGTTTTCACGAACTACTTTCAGGGAGCGGGTCAGATGGTATTCAACGGTTTTTTCCGAAAGGTCAAGGCGCTGGGCGATTTCGGGGATGGTCAGATACTCGAACCGACTCATCCTGAACACTTGCTGTGACTTTTCCGGCAGTGTCAGTAAACAGCGTTCAACAGCGTCGGTCAGGTCCTGTAAAGACAGCTCATCGGCCGGCTCAGTGGCTGGCTGATGCAGAAACGATTCGTAATACGCGATGAAGCGGTCGTGGACCCGTAATGATTCGATATGATTAATGATGGAAAACCGGAGTGCCGTCAGTAAATAGGGGCGTAGTTCCCGAATGGTTGTCTGATTGCGTTTGGTCCAGATACTGACGAACAAATCCTGAACCAGTTCTTCTGCCGTTTCGCGGGACCGCAGCTTCTTATAGGCCAGCCGGTAAAGTAATCGCCAGTAGCGATCATAAATTTCCGCAAAGGCTTCCTGGTTACCGTCCTGAAGAGCGACAACGAGTTGGTCTTCATTATATTGACGATAAGCCGTTGCAGACGAAGCCGACATAAATCAAAACAACAATTGGAGAACATGCCAAAGGTAGACAGAAAATCAAATATATGGTTATTTGAATAAATAATAAGTAAATAGGGTGAATCTCTTTGTCGCTTAGCCGGTTTCCGTCAGATGTATAAGTCAATACTAAGGAAGATCACACCGTCGATAGGAAAATTCAGTAAGCACAACTTTGCGTGAGGCTCCGGCATATAATGCCAGACAAGGGCGAACAGCATCGCCTGGCTGAAGTTCTCTAAAGTCGAAGTAGAATTCACCCGAAGGCAGACTATCAGGTAAATTCAGTACCTCAATTACATTCTCCTCAAATGAATTTACGCCGGCATAGATTCTGGAATTAACCTCGCGGTTGATGACCTTTACCGCCAGTGCTCCACAGCCCATCCCGTATACTTTGCCTGTATAAGGCAGACAATTGTCGCGTTTATCTTTACAGGAGTTCATTAAAACCACTATTACAAAAAGCAGCGTCCTTTTCATTTGTTTACACTTTTTCACTAAGACCCTATTGTAAAGCAGAACGTTGGAAGGACTTTTCTAATCGGGATTAATTCCCATATTGTACAAAATAAA
The DNA here is from genome assembly GCF_945952095.1 of uncultured Arsenicibacter sp. Lineage (GTDB taxonomy): Bacteria > Bacteroidota > Bacteroidia > Cytophagales > Spirosomataceae > Arsenicibacter. The sequence continues at coordinate 17,973 of NZ_CAMFHL010000106.1, forward strand.
GGGTGATTACGTGCATAATACTACGGTTCAACAACTGATCCTGTATTATTGATGCACCATCGACTTTTGCTAAACCAATAATCATGATACGATTCTATTCAAAACCCGGGCCTGAATTAGTCATTCCGCTGGCATTGATCAATGGCGGCATGCTGATCGCGTTTGCCTATGACCGTAACTGGAGCGGTATAGCCGTAATCATAGCCGTATCGGCATTTATCGTACACATGTTTCTGACAACCTGGTACCAGCTGGAGGGAAACGTATTACGGGTAAAATGCGGCTTCTTCATTAATCAGACCATCGACATCGGATCAATCCGCAGTGTCACGCAGACCCGAAATCCGCTGGGAGCTCCGGCCACGTCGCTGGACCGGCTTGAGATCCGTTACAACCGGTTCGATTTTGTACTGGTCTCCCCCAAAGACAAAACAGGCTTTATCCGGGGGCTGCTGCATGTTAACCCGGCTATTACTGTAAAGCTGAAGGATTGACGATGCCCTCAACGCGTTGATCCGCTAAAGTGACGAATGGACTATTTTTTTATTATTCCTGATAAATTAAAAATATTTTTCCGGAAATTTTTAAGAAATAGTTGGAAGTAATTTAAAAATCGTTTTACATTTGCAGTATGAAAAAATGCTGCACATATTGTCTCTATTCGTGTTCGCTGCTGGCAGGCAGAACAAGGGGCTTATGTGTAATAAGTATATAGAAAACTTATTTCATTGCAAGGGCCTCTTGGTACATCCGGGAGGCCTTTTTTTATTGCCTGAATGTCCCGTAACTCATGCGGTTTGGGGCCTGTCTGCAAAACAGGTATGGCGGGGTTCGACTCCCCGACGGGACTCTTATGTGTTGACTTTAAAGCAGTTACTTACTGCTTTTATCGGATCGGCACGAGTAGAATACGGAGGTATAGCCTGCCTGACGGGTAAGGCAGCAGTCTTGAAAACTGCCATGGGTGAAAGGCCCTTGCAGGTTCGGCGGAGTCACCCGTTCGATCCTGCTGCCTCCGCTTTTATTTAAAAAAATAGCTGCCTGTTTTCCGGAATATATACCGGAAAACTACCTACCTCTCTTAACAAAAAACTCAATACAATAAGTAGCCTGAATAACATGAATAATCCAGGCAAATAGTATCTGAATTAGCTCCTCATATTAAAGAAATTGAGCCGATAAAAGTCTTTGCAGGTGACAGGGCCGGCACCTGCATGAGTACCTTACTACCAGCGTTCAATAATAAGGCATTGGATCGTTGCCGGTTGAATCTAAGCGGCTTTTTCTATAATTTCCGGCTTAAGATCTCCGATGCCAATGGCAGCCTCCCCGTTTACATATCGCTTCCGGGTCAAATGGACCGCTTTGCTGGGTTCATTGTCGTTTGGAATCGTGGTTCCTACGTTTTTTATCCCCACCGGCTTCGGCACAACGGCCCATTACCTGTCTATTCTGGTCGCTACCATCACCAGCTATGTTATCTGGGAAGGCAGCAAGTTTATTCAGGCCCTGACACTCTACTACTTTCCGTGGGAAAAAAGCATTGCCAAACACCTGGTCTTTGAAATTCTCGGCATCTTTCTTTTTTCGTCCCTGGCCCTGATTACAGGGATTGTCATGCACAGTAAGCTGGTTTCGTCCGTTGTTATAACGACCGGCATTGTCCTACAGAATAACTTTGTGTCGTTTCTGCTGGCGCTGCTGTTCATTGCGTTCAACGAAGGTGCTTTTTTGTTTAATCAATGGAAGTTGTCGCTCATTGAGCAGGAACGGCTCCGGCAGGAAAACCTGGTGGCTAAACTGGAAGGCCTTAAAAAGCAGCTGGACCCTCATTTCCTGTTTAACTCTCTGAGTGTACTGAGCGGAGTCGTCTACAAGGATCCGGCGCTGGCTGATTTGTACATTACGAAACTGGCGCAGGTTTACCGGTATCTGCTCGACCACAACGAAGAACGGCAGGTACGGCTTCGGGAAGAGATCAGCGTGGTACAGGCCTATTGCTTTTTGCTGAACGTCCGTTTTTACAACAAAATCACCATGTCGATCCGCGAGCCTTTGCCGGACGTGTTTGTGCTGCCGCTCTCGCTGCAATTGCTGGTCGAAAATGCGGTGAAGCACAACTTTATTTCCGATGAACACCCGCTGGTTCTGTCGGTTTATACCGAAGAGGGAATGCTGTGGGTGGAAAACAGTCTGAACAAAAAAGAAGCCACTGAACGCTCCCCGCAAATCGGTCTGAAAAACCTTCAGGCACGGTATGCGTTCGTTACCGACCGGCCGATTGTCATTGATGAGCAGCCGGCGATGTTCCGGGTCGGGCTTCCCCTTTTACACGAATACCATGAAAGTGCTGATCATTGAGGATGAGTTTTTTTCGGCCGAGAAGCTCCGGCACCTGCTTCAGCAGATTAATCCGGCCATTGAGGTACTGGCCATCCTGCCGTCGGTGGCTAAGGCATTAGCGTGGTTCCGGTCGAACCCGGAGCCGGACCTTATTTTTTCAGACATCCGGCTGGAAGACAAGGAAAGCTTTGCCTTGTTTAATGAGCTTACCATCGATGCTCCGGTCATTTATACGACGGCCTATGATCAGTACGCCATTCAGGCATTCAAACAAAACAGCGTTGATTACCTGCTCAAACCAATCGACAGTGCCGAATTAAGGGCTGCCCTGAAAAAATTCGAACAGCAGGAACTACGGTTACTGAAAAAAACGCTGGAGAGCGCTCCGCCCGCGCCACAGAATAAGCCCAAAGAACGTTTCCTCGTGAAAAAAGGAAACGCCATGACGTTCGTCAAAATGCAGGATGTGGCGTATTTCCGGAGCGATCAGAAGCTGACCTTCCTTGTTTCGTCCGACGGTCAGAAGTACATCATTGATACCTCGCTCGACGACTTGCAGGATCAGCTGGATCCGCACCGGTTTGCCCGCATCAGCCGCAGCCGCCTGATTTCAATCGACAGTGTTCAGAAGATACACCCGCATTTTAACGGCCGCCTCAAACTCGATCTGCTTCCGGCCGACGAGGAAGAAGTATTTGTCAGCCGCGATCGTGTGCAGGCATTCAAAGACTGGGTAGACTCCTGAAATGTCTCCGGACAGGTATACAGCAAGAAACGGAGTTGGCAATACATCATGTCCATCCTGAAATCATATTAATCCTGTCCAAAAACACCACTGCGATTCGGTCTGAAAAATCGACCGGTCGTCGGCCGGAAACAACCAATGGTCGTTTATCCGACGGTTTGGGCGCCATCGGGTCAAATCTTTGTCAAAAAAAGAACAAAGTATGACCGCTATTCTGATCTTCTTCCTGCTTCACTGGTACGGCTCTCTGTTTTTTCAGACTGTCTTTTTACACCGATATGCCTCCCACCAGGCCTTTACCATGTCGAAAGGCTGGGAAAAAACCTTCTTTGTCCTGACGTTTATCTTTCAGGGCTCAAACTACCTGAGCGCCTATGCTTACGGGGTAATGCACCGCATGCACCACGCTTTTGCTGACACCGAAAAAGACCCGCACTCGCCGATGTTCAGCTCCGGCATTTTTGATATGATGCTGAAAACAGCCCGCTTTTACTCATCAATCCGTAACCGTACCATGGCCGTTGACCCCAAATTCACGACCAATGTTCCTGACTGGCGCGCCTTCGACGACTTTGCGTCGAACCGGCTGACCCGCTTAGCCTGGGGAACGCTTTACACCTTGTTTTACATTTATTTTGCCCCCTCGTGGATCTGGTTTCTGCTGTTGCCGTTCCATTACCTGATGTCGCCTATTCACGGGGCGATCATTAACTGGTTTGCTCATAAAATCGGCTACACTACGTTCAAGGTCAATGATACGTCTAGAAACCTGATGCCGGTCGACATTTTCATGATGGGCGAAGGTTTCCACAACAATCACCACACGTATGGTAACCGTGCCAATTTTGCCTACCGCTGGTTTGAACTTGATCCGTCGTACCAGATCATGAAGCTGTTGAATGTGCTGCACATCATCCGGCTGCCGGAGAAGAAAAAACAAGCTCAATCGTTCATGAAACGGAAGGAACTGGCAACTGCGGAGTAACCGCTGCTAATCCTGTGGGTGAATGC
>NZ_CAMFHL010000107.1 GCF_945952095.1 uncultured Arsenicibacter sp.
GGTATCGACCGCTTTTTGTTGGGAGGCAAAATCACGCACATCGGCTTCGAGGCCAAGCGCCGAACCAGGTCTGATGGCGTTGAGTGCTGCGGCGGCCGCATCTGCACTGTCCTGTGAGCGGCTGGTGATCGCCACGTTGATGCCTTCTTTTATCAATACCTCGGCAATTCCATAACCAATACCCTTGGAACCACCGGTTATAAATGCCGTTTTACTAACGTCTGCCATAATTTTTGTTGCTGAGAAAGATAGTACTGACCGGGCAAGTGCGCCGGTCAGAAACGTAACTCCCCGCCAGACCGGAAAGTTTCGGTTCTTCAGGAAGCATCCTTGCCTTTAAAATGGCGGAGTGTTTCGCCGAAATCCATTTTTTGGGTCATGCCCATGATGGCCTGCGTGATCCGTTTGGCTTTTGTGCCTGGTGTTTTGGCCGACTCAATCCAGCGGGTATAATACTTCTGGTGACTGCCCGGCAGCTTGTCGAAGTAGGCTTTGGCTTCCGGAGCGTCTTCCAGACATGCTAGTAAATCGGCGGATAGCTGCACTGCTGACTCATCAAGGGCCAGCGTAACCGTTACTTTAGCACCGGCTTCTTTCCGCAAGGCTTTCCGCATGGTAGTATTGACGGCCAGAATAAAATCACCCTCACCCATCGGCACCAGAGCGATCTGGTTGAGGGTATATTGATCTATGGACCCTTTGACGCGGAATGACGTACGGGTACCGGGGTTAAGCTGTTCAGCCATTGACGCGGTAATCTCAATATATGTCCAGCCCGATTTTTCGCCTTTTGCTCCGAACTTAAGCAGTTCTGTCTGAAACGTTATCATGCACAAAGCACGTTTGTTTGCGGCAAGTTACTGACTTAGGCTGACATGTGCATGTTAGTAGCAGGTATACTGCAAATGGGCTTACCGCTTGTTGCTGCCTTCAGGCTAACAGGTAATGTCAATAGGTAAAAAAAATAACCCCGTGCTTTAGTTCGGAAGCCAGAAAAGCGCCCTCCTGCAAGTTTAGCGGTAAGAGGGCGCTTTTGCTGTTATCAGTTTGCCGTTACCGGCTTTACCTTCCTGACGCGGTACAGATTCATGGCGATGATTGCCCCAAGCATGATAACAATGCCAGTCAGCTGCGTGTTAGTCAGCTGTTCGCCCAACAGAAAATGGGCGGTAATGACCGCTACCGGTAGTTCGGCTGTCATCAGAATACCACTGATACCGGCACCGACGTGGGGAATACCTTTGGCAAACAACACCGGCGGAATCACCGTTCCGAACAGGGCCAGAAACAAAGCCCATTGGCCAAGGGCAAGGCCCGGATGACTTTCGGCAGCGAGTGACGGGAGATTAACCAGTGCAATGGCCAGGGCCGAGCCGGTCATGATCCATGCACTTTTCGTCAGATTCGGTATGTTTTTCCCCGCCCGGCTGTTTGCGACAATATAACCTGCGTACAGCACAGAGGCCAGTAATACATAAAAAACGCCGGTCCACGAAAACTGTATATCGGTATTTTCCACAAGATTGCCGGCTAAAACAGTACCACCGATAATAACAGCCGAGATTCCTGTTTCCATCAGTGACGGCCTTTTCCGGAAGAAGATCCAGTCGAGCAGTATCCCCATCCATGTAAACTGCATCAGCAGGACAATAGCGAGGGATGCCGGTATGTAATGAACCGAAAGGTAATAGTAAAAGGTAGCCAGGCCAATAGTTGCTCCGGTACCCAACAAAGCCAGTATTTGCGCTATACCCATGGACCGTACCGGAAAGCCGGGTGAGGTGATACGGGCCAGCAACCAGAGCAGTATGGCACCGGTAAAGGCTTGCGAAAAGGAAATTTCAGCCGGCGTATAGCCCTGCTGATAAGCGATCTTGACAAAAGAAGACAGGATGCCGAAGCTGACCGCACCGGCTAACACCATGAAGATATATTTAGTCATAAAAAGGATTGTCTGGCTGAATTGCATATAAAACGGGCAATCGGCTAAACAACCTGACTGACTGGCTTTACGGCACAAAAGGTGTGTGCCCGAAATCACATCCGGTTGTTTAGCTTAGCAGCTGACCGGCGGAGGCAGAATTGTATACGTGAATGGATGCATGATGGTTCAGGTTTCCTGCGAAGCTACTAAAAATAGGGAATACCGCGCAATAAGGAGCCGTTATGTGGTCTGGAAGGAACGTAAATTATCAAGGTATTTCTGGCCGTTGCCGGTGTTGAGTAAAAGTATTTTCTCCGTTGGCAGCAGCCAGCCGCGCTGAACCAGCTGGCGGGCAGCGGCCCATAAGGCGGCTCCTTCAGGGGCAACAAAAACTCCTTCCATTCTGCCGATCTCCCGCACACTGTCAACCATGTCTGATTCCGGAATGCCAAGTGTCAGGCCCTGTGATTCGTGTAGCACATTCAGCATCAGCGGCTCGCCAATGGGGCGGGGGACGGCCAGCCCGTTTGCCAGCGTTGGTTTACCGGTATACTGCTTTGCATTTTGTTGCCTGCCGAGCCAGGTATCTACCAGCGGCTGGCAGTTTTCAGCCTGAACGGCCACCATGCGCGGGAGCCTGGCGCTGGCCGGTAACCAGCCCAGCTGCTGCATCTCGCGGAAGGCTTTCCAGATGCCGATCAGCCCGGTTCCGCCCCCTGCCGGATACAGAATTACATCCGGTAACTGCCAGCTAAGCTGTTCGGCAATTTCGTAGCCCATGGTCTTTTTCCCCTCAATCCGGTACGGCTCTTTGAGCGTCGACACGTCGAGCCACTGTTTATTGGCGTTAAGCTGTTGAACGATGGCCGCACAGTCGTTGATGAGCCCGTCGATCAGGTGTACGTCGGCACCATACCAGTAACATTCTTCCTGAAACGCTTTCGGCGTGTGCCGGGGCATAACAACGGTGGCTTTCATACCGGCTTTGGCGCAGTAGGCCGCCATAGCCACACCGGCATTCCCCGCCGTCGGGATAATACATCCCTCGACGCCATATTCATGCGCTTTAGAAATGGCCATGCTCAGGCCGCGCGCTTTAAATGAGCCGGTCGGATTCTTGCCTTCATCTTTCAGCCACAGTTCCGGAAAGCCGTGGGCCGCGCCGAGCCGGTTGAGCCGGAGCATGGGCGTAAACCCTTCGCCGAGGCTGATTATATGCACCGGATTATGCACGGGTAAAACTTCCTGATACCGCCACATGGTGCCTTCGCGGTGGAGAAGTATCTGTTTGTCCAGCCCGCCGGAAAGCGTATACTGCGCGAGTAGCGGCATGTTACAACAGGGAGACAATGTATGTAAAACAGCCGCTGTATAGGGCTTCCGGCAAGCGGAACAGGTCAGGTGGCTGAACCGGCTATAGGTCGGCGATGAAGTAGGTAAAGCAGCAGTCATGCCCCAAAAGACCGCACAACCGGGCGGGAATGCAATCTCGTTTTTGGAATGGGTTATGCCGGTTTGGCATAATAGCGTTTTGTAAACCGGATAAAGTCCTGTAACGCCTGCTGGTTTTCGGTGCCGCGACGCTGAATGAAATGAAACGTTCTGGTTATTTGTAATCCGTTGATATGGAGCTGAATAAGCTCGCCGGACTCAAGCTCTTTTGCCACCGCCTGACGAGGCAGAAAGGCCATGGCGGTGTCTACACGGACAAAGTTTTTCAGGGCCTCCGTGCCTCCCAGCCGTACACGGACCGGTAGCTCCGAGAGGTCAATACCAGTAGCGGCCAGTGCTTCTTCGACAACGGCCAGCGTGCCCGAGCCGGTTTCGCGCAAGGCAATCGGTGTTTGGCGCAGGTCTGCAATGGTCAGCGTCTGATCTTTCAGCGGACTGGTTGGCGAACAGACGGCAATCACGTCATCCGTCAGAAAGGGAATAGACGTGACGTTGTTTGCCTTGCTGATTGCTTCAACGATACCCAGATCAATTTCATGGTCGAGCAAGGCTTTCAGGATGTTTTCACTGTTGCGGTTTTTCAGGGTGAGCTGTAGGGACGGATGTTGTTGCAGGTAAGCCGACAACACCCGAGGCAGCACATAGAGCGAAATGGTCGTACTTGCGCCAAGGATCATACGCAGGGGCGGGGCAAATGCCTCGTTCAGCGCCTGCATGTCCTGATAGAGTGTTTGCTGGAACTGCCGCGCTTCCAGCAGCCGTTCGTACAAAAGCTTACCCGCAGGGGTCAGGTGAATGCTGTTGCCTTTCCGTTCGAACAGGCCGGTTTTGTAAAAGGACTCCAGTGCCTGGATTTGTTTACTGATGGCCGACTGACTGATAAACAGCGTTTGGCTGGCTTTGGTAAAGCTCAGCAGCCGGGCAACCTCAATAAAAACCTCGTGCTTGTACGAAATCATGGCCGTTGTGATGAAGTACTACAAAATAAAAGCCCTTTACTGAACCAGTAAAGGGCTTCGGTATTTATGAGAGACCACGAGGGTCTTTGAATTACTTCACTTCTTCGTAAGGAACGTCAGACACATTGTCTTCGGTTGCCTGACCCTGAGGGCCTTGTGCGCCGCCGTTAAAATCAGCACCCGGAGCACCTTCTGCGCCACCAGCGTTATAAATGTCCTGAGAGGCTGCGTTCCAGGCTTCGGTAATTTTTGTCATAGCCGCGTCAATTGCCGCTGCATCCCGTGAGGCGTGCGCTGATTTCAGCTCGGCCAGCGCGCTTTCAATGTTTGACTTATTAGCTGCCGACAGTTTATCGCCGTAATCTTTCAACTGCTTCTCTGTCTGGAACACCATTGAGTCAGCCTGGTTTACCTTCTCAACTTTTTCGCGTTCCGCTTTGTCTGCCGCTTCGTTGGCTTTCGCTTCTTCACGCATTTTGTTGATTTCAGCGTCAGTCAGACCGCTTGAGGCTTCGATCCGGATCTTCTGCTCTTTACCGGTGCCTTTGTCGCGGGCCGTTACATTCAGGATACCGTTGGCATCTACGTCGAACGTAACTTCGATTTGTGGAACACCGCGTGGTGCCGGCGGAATGTCTGACAGGATAAACCGGCCTAACTGGCGGTTCTGCGTGGCCATCGGGCGCTCACCCTGCAATACGTGGATTTCCACGCTTGGCTGGTTGTCAGAAGCCGTTGAGAACGTTTCCGATTTTTTGGTCGGAATAGTTGTGTTGGCTTCGATCATTTTCGTGAACACGCCACCCATTGTTTCAATACCCAGCGAAAGAGGGATAACGTCAAGAAGCAGTACGTCTTTCACTTCACCGGTCAATACACCACCCTGGATCGCTGCACCTACGGCAACGGCTTCATCAGGGTTAACGCTTTTCGATGGTTTGCGGCCGAACAGTTTTTCAACTTCTTCCTGTACACGCGGGATACGGGTCGAACCACCGACCAGGATCACTTCGTCGATCTGGCTTGGCGACATACCGGCGTTTTTCAGTGCGCGGCGGCAAGGCTCAAGGCTGCGCTGGATCAGCGAATCAGCCAGTTGCTCAAACTTAGCGCGTGACAGTGAACGGACAAGGTGCTTTGGAATACCGTTTACCGGCATGATGTACGGCAGGTTGATCTCTGTCGATGTTGAGCTCGACAATTCGATCTTGGCTTTTTCCGCAGCTTCTTTCAGACGCTGAAGGGCCATCGGATCCTGACGCAGGTCAATGCCTTCGTCTTTCTTAAACTCGTCGGCCAGCCAGTCGATAATTACCTGGTCGAAGTCATCGCCACCCAGGTGTGTATCACCGTCAGTTGATTTTACTTCGAAGACACCGTCGCCCAGTTCAAGGATTGAAATATCAAATGTACCACCGCCTAAGTCGAATACGGCAATTTTGCGATCCTGATCGGTTTTATCCAGACCATAGGCAAGAGCGGCCGCAGTCGGCTCGTTGATAATCCGTTTTACATCCAGACCAGCGATCTGACCGGCTTCTTTAGTTGCCTGACGTTCAGCATCGTTAAAGTAGGCAGGAACCGTAATAACGGCTTCTGTAACAGTCTGGCCGAGATAGTCTTCGGCTGTTTGCTTCATCTTCTGCAGAATCAGCGCCGAGATTTCCTGTGGTGTATATTGACGGTCGCCGATACGTACGCGCGGGGTGTCATTGGCACCACGCTCCACGTCATAGGCAACCGTTTTGATTTCGTTCTGAACTTCAGCGAAACGCTTACCCATGAAGCGCTTAACTGATTGAATAGTGTGCTTAGGGTTGGTGATGGCCTGGCGTTTGGCCGGAGCACCTACTTTACGCTCACCGTTACCGTTGTCCATGAAAGCCACAACTGAAGGCGTGGTGCGGGCTCCTTCGCTGTTCGGAATAACGACAGGCTCGTTACCTTCCATGACGGCTACACATGAGTTTGTAGTACCTAAGTCAATGCCAATAATCTTTCCCATGATGGTTTATTGCTATGTTTATGCTTTGTGTTCTAAATGTCAGTTACACCTATCCTATCAAGCAATATGCCAGCCCGTAATTTTGTTCGGAATCGTGACAGATTGGCAGTGGAATCCGAACAAATGAGACAAGTCGGCGGGTCGCCCTGACAAAGTCAGCCGTACTGGCGGAATCGGGTCATAACTGTTGCGGGGCAAGTATGAATATGGCTGGCTAATGCTTGCGGATCAACATATAGAAATAGCCGGATAAGGTAAAGAGCAGACACGGGAGCCATACTAACAGTGATGTATAGCTAAACGATAGGGAAGGCGTTGCCCGCAGGAAGGCCAGGCCGATGGGTAACGCCAGCATGATAACCACCGATACCGTTAACTCGCTTTGCCTGAAACGCGGATAGAGGGCGGCTGCCAGCAAATAACCCCAACAGGCGAGAATCAGCAGCGTAATCAGGTTTGCCAGGGTCGGAATACACAATAGCAGGAGTAGCCACATCAGGAGCGGCATAAAGACAGTCCCGTCACCGATGTGTATAAACGCAAAAGAACCAGCCATAAGCAGCAGCAGGAAACTGCGGAGGGTATTAACCGAAAAGAGTGTTGACCTCATGACTTTTTTTACAAAAGTGCTTGTGAGGCCGGGTAAATTTCTTGATCTGTATCAATTAGGCTTTCGCCTTTTTCGCCCGGATGCGGCTATAGGTCTCCGGTGTCAGGCCGAGGAGTGTGGCAACGTGCTTACCCGGTAACCGGTTCAGGAGGTCTTTATGGGCATGGAAAAACTGCTCATACCGGTCTTCGGCCGAAAGATGGCGCAGGCTATGGGCGCGTAATTCACTTTTGACATAATACTGTTCGGTCAGCACGCGGCCTATAGCGTTGAAAGCAGGGAATCTGTCATAGAGGAATTCAAGCTGAGGGCGGGAAATAGACCAGAGTACCGACGCTTCGAGTGTTTCAACAAACTCAAACGAAGGCTGCCGGGTGTAAAAGCTGAGAGGAGAGAGGATAAAATCACCTTCCCGCATGAAGTCTGTAGTGATCTCCTTGTCGTCTTTCAGGTAATAGCGGCGGGTAAGCCCGGTCTCGATAAAAAAGATCCGGTTTGACGTAGTACCGGCCTGTAGAATTACCTCGTGTTTACGGAGCCGGTGTGGTGTCAGGAAGGTGCTTAATTCATGGTCGAATCCATCAGGCATGGGTTTGATGGAGCGGATCAGGTCAAAAAGTGGCTGCATAAGCTGGCTGGAAAATGAAAAGGCAAGCATGTGCTTGCCTTAACAAAAAAAGCCAAAAAAGGGGAAACTGCAATTATTTGCCGCCGAACAGACCTCCCAGTAAGCCGCCAAGGCCTCCCGACTGCTGCGTGCCGCCCGTGTTGCCGCCACCCATCAGGCCACCGGCCACACGCATGACATCGCTCATATCCAGTTTACCGTCGGCCATAGCGGTAGAGGCCATGCCCATCCAATCGATATTGCCGGCATTCTGGTTGCCGGTAGCGGCGCCCATGATGCTGCCAACGTCGATGCTGGAGTCATTCGGGTCTGTTGCTTTGGCAAAGAGTTTGCTCAACACCATCGGGATAACGGCTGCGGCAATGCTTTTGGCCACGGTTTCGGAAACGCCGAGTTTGCCCATCAGGTTGCCGACTACATTGCTGATCATACCATTCACCATTGGGTTTGAGGCCGATAGACCACCGCCCTGACCCATAATTGTGCTCAGCAGCCCGCCGATATTACCGCCCTGAGCCTGCTGCTGCAAGCCGTTGGTGATACCACTTAATACGGTTTCGATAGCCGCTTCATTTTGCTGGTTCGGGATAGCAGGGTTGTTAACGATGGCGTCACCAGATGATTCGCGGACGAGATTCAACAGGGTTTCTAACATGAGTATTACTGTTTTGGGGTAAAGACCGGTATTAACGGGTTTTGAGTACAGGCCTAAAAATAAATGAAAAAAGACACAGCAATCAGCATATCTGTTTATTTTGCTGTAAAGCTTTTCGATCTTATGACGGACAATACCGAAAATAGTAACATATCCGAAGCGGGAAATAACCAATTAGAATCTCAGGTAACGCCATTACTTGAAAACGTCCTGTACCCGAGCGAATCAGACGAAGCCGTTACGTTTGTAACCTGCTATCTGAAGCAGGAGGAACCGTTAACAGTCAGTCAGATTAAGGACTGGCTGATGCTTCCGCCTTCGGTTTATGTGGAAGAAACAACGACAGACTGGTTCTGGGAGCCGGTCACGACAGAGCAGGATTGGTACGGAGAGGAGGAGAAATCCCGTACAGCTGCGTACTGGCAGATTCAGGAAGCACTTGCGCCGTTGACGGGCTGTCAGGTATTCCGCGTGGGCGATACGGAGGTCGATGTATACCTGCTGGGGCGGCTACCCGACGGGTCCGGCCGTGCCGGCCTGAAAACCCGCGTCATCGAAACATAATCGTAATCGTACGGGCGACCACGAGGGGTCGCCCTTTTGTAATGAAGTGGTCGCCCCAAAATTGCGGGTGGTTGCCTGCATTTTAACCCTAGTATCAAGCTGTACCACAACAAAAATGGCACGCCGAACGGCGTGCCATTTTTGCATCTGGAGTGACCAGTGTTTGTGTCGGGTGCTCACGTGGACGTAGTGAACTCAATTCAGAGAATCGGGCGCCCACGTGGGGGCGCCCCTACTTTACTTTGTCAACGATGGCTTTGAAAGCCTCGGGATGGTTCATGGCCAGGTCAGCCAGAACCTTGCGGTTCAATTCAATTCCCGATTTGTTGAGGGCACCCATCAGGGCAGAGTATGATAAACCGTTGATGCGGGCACCAGCGTTGATACGCTGAATCCAGAGAGCACGGAAATCCCGTTTCTTGGCGCGACGGTCGCGGTATGCGTACTGTAAACCTTTTTCAATAGCGTTTTTCGCTACTGTCCAAACGTTTTTACGCCGGCCGTAATAACCTTTGGCCAGCTTCATGAATTTTTTCCGGCGTGCGCGTGACGCAACGTGATTGACGGAACGTGGCATTTTGTAATACTTGTTTTTTGAATGCCGGTGGCAATTTGCTGCACTTAATACCGGCCATCGGGTGAAACATAAAACCAGGAGTCAGACTCCTAATTATTTTGGGTGAGTAAAAACGGCCAATGCTGGCGCTACTCAATCGGACAAACCGACAATTACACTTTCAACAGAGCCTTGATCCGGTCTTCGTTGCTGGTGTGTACCAGTGACGTGTGCACCAGATTGCGCTTCCGCTTTGTGCTTTTCTTTGTCAGAATGTGGCTGTGGAAGGCATGCTTCCGCTTGATTTTCCCGGTGCCTGTCAGCTTGAAACGCTTTTTGGCTGCCGAGTTTGTTTTTAATTTAGGCATTAGTTTGAACCGCTAAATGTAAAAAAGTAAACAGGCCGCAAAGATACGGAAAAATAAAGAAAGGGAGAAAGGAAGTTTCCGCGGAATGTTTTAAAAAAACGTCCCGTGAGGCTTCTTTTCTCCCTGAAGTCTGCTTAAGGCAGATTATTTTTTAATCACTTGTTTCGGAGCAACGAAAATACTCATCCGTTTTCCTTCAAGTTTGGCTTCTGCTTCTAATTTTCCGTGCTCTTCCAGACCTTTTGCGAACCGGTCGAGCAGCTGGAATCCGCGTTCTTTGAAAACGATGGCACGGCCAACGAACTGTACGTACGCCTTCACTTTGGCTCCTTCTTTCAGGAAGTTGATGGCGTGCTTCAGTTTGAATTCAAAGTCGTGGTCGTCGGTGTTCGGGCCGAAACGAATTTCTTTAATAACAACTTTCTGGGCGTTTGCCTTAATTTCCTTCTGCTTTTTCTTCTGTTCGTACTTGAACTTAGAATAATCAATGATGCGGCAGACAGGAGGGGTTGCGTTAGGCGAAATTTCTACCAGATCAAGGTTTTGTGCCTGGGCCATGGCTTTCGCCTGCTGGAGATTATAAATACCTTGCTCTACGTTTTCTCCGACAACCCGAACTTCACGGGCCTGGATACGATCGTTAATTCGGTAGGGTTCTTCAACCACACGACGTGGTGGCCTGCGCTGGGGTAGTGCCATATAAACTGGTTAGTGATACAAATATTTCCCTGATAACGTCAGGTCCCGTGAAAAGTTTCGGGAAAATACTGAATTTGTTGATTCAGCGCAAATTTTATCAAGGATTACAAATCGGGTACCAGTAGCTCATTCACAACGAACAAGCTACCGGAACCACTCTATTATTTACTAAACTTTTACTTCCGCTTTGAAAATAGCGACAAACTCGTCAATGGTCATGGTACCTAAGTCGCCCTGACCTTTCCGGCGTACAGAAACCTTGCCTTCGGCCTGTTCCTTCTCACCAACGATGAGCATGAACGGTACCTTGGTAACTTCCGCATCCCGGATTTTCCGGCCGATTTTTTCGTCGCGGTGATCCACAAAGCCACGGATATCCTGCTCCTGAAGGATAAAGAACAGCTCGTTGGCGTAATCTTCAAACTTCTCGGAAATCGGCAGAATAACGATCTGTTCCGGCGATAGCCACAACGGGAAGTTACCGGCCGTATTTTCGATCAGAATCGCGATGAACCGTTCGAGTGAACCAAATGGTGCCCGGTGAATCATTACCGGACGGTGCTTCTGGTTATCGGCACCGGTATACTCCAGCTCAAAACGGTTCGGCAGGTTGTAATCTACCTGAATCGTTCCCAGCTGCCACTTCCGGCCCAGGGCGTCGCGTACCATAAAGTCCAGTTTCGGGCCGTAGAAGGCGGCTTCGCCAAGTTCGGTTACCGTATTCAGGCCTTTTTCGGCAGCGGCTTCGATGATGGCCGATTCGGCTTTTTCCCAGAGATCGTCGGAGCCGATGTATTTGCCAGGCTCGTTCGGGTCGCGGAGCGAAATCTGCGCGCTGAAATCGTCAAAGCCCAGTGACCGGAATACATACAGTACCAGATCGATTACCTTGATAAACTCTTCCTTCACCTGATCCGGGCGGCAGAAGATGTGGGCATCATCCTGCGTAAAGCCCCGGACCCGCGTCAGGCCGTGCAGCTCACCCGATTGCTCGTAGCGGTAAACGGTTCCGAATTCTGCCAGCCGCAGCGGCAGGTCGCGGTAGGACCGTGGCTTCGACTTGTAAATTTCGCAGTGGTGCGGGCAGTTCATTGGCTTCAGCATGAACTCTTCGCCTTCTTCCGGCGTATGAATCGGCTGGAACGAGTCCTTCCCGTATTTATCCCAGTGGCCTGACGTTACATACAGCTGCTTACCGCCGATGTGCGGCGTGACAACCGGTGAGTAACCGGCCCGTACCTGCGCCCGGCGCAGGAAGTTCTCCAGCCGTTCGCGCAGCAGGGCCCCTTTCGGCAGCCACAGCGGCAACCCCTGACCAACCTTTTCCGAGAACGTAAAGATTTCCAGTTCTTTACCCAGTTTGCGGTGGTCGCGTTTCTTTGCTTCTTCGAGGCGGTGCAGGTACTCATCCAGTTCCTTTTGTTTCGGGAACGTGATGGCATATACCCGCGTCAGCATTTTATTCTTTTCATCGCCGCGCCAGTACGCACCGGCTACGTTCATGATTTTCGACGCCTTGATGAAACCGGTATTCGGGATGTGCGGTCCGCGGCACAGGTCGGTAAAATTGCCCTGGGTGTAGAATGTGATGTTGCCGTCCTGCAGGTCCTGCAACAGCTCTACTTTATACGGATCGCCTTTTTCTTCAAAATAGGCAATGGCTTCGTCTTTCGGCACCGCTTTCCGGACATAGGCATTTTTCTGACGGGCCAGTTCCAGCATTTTGTCTTCAACCTTTTTGAAGTCTTCCTGCGAAAAGTGCTGACCATTCAGGTCGATGTCGTAATAAAAGCCGTTTTCGATCGGCGGACCGATGGCGAATTTTACGTTCGGATAGAGCGATTCGAGTGCTTCGGCCAGTAAGTGGGCCGATGAGTGCCAGAACGTAGACTTACCTTCGGGGTCATTCCACGTCAACAATTGCACCGTAGCATCGGCATCGATCGGAAGCGTTGCATCCTGAACAATTCCATTAACCTTGGCGGCCAGCACATTGCGGGCAAGGCCTTCGCTGATACTGGTGGCAATGTCGAGGCTGGTACTTCCTTTGGGGTATTCCCGCACGCTTCCGTCGGGGAGCGTCACACGGATCATTACGTCCTGTGCAGTCATAGTTATAAATAGTTAATCATTCATACCGTGGCATCGGCCGGCAAAGGCCGGTACCACCATACTTAATTTTGTCCGATTGGTTTAACAGTTCGGTTTATGGAGTCACTACGGCTTTGCATCCGGGTCCGCGACGGCAGTGCCTGAATGCGTAAGCGCGCCGTGTCGGCCGGATTCACGGCCGGTGTATTGGTCTCAGAACCGCCCGTTGTCTGCTGGTTATTGTAGTAATACCCCATCTGACGGCGCTGCACCCGGTACAATCCGGCAGTGGCGAGCTGATCGCCCGGATCAAGCTGGCTGGCTTTTGTGTACGAGGCAATGGCTTCGTCTAACTGACCAACCTGTTCCTGGCACTGGCCGATGTATGTATCGATCCGCGGGT
Source organism: uncultured Arsenicibacter sp. (assembly GCF_945952095.1). Classification (GTDB taxonomy): domain Bacteria; phylum Bacteroidota; class Bacteroidia; order Cytophagales; family Spirosomataceae; genus Arsenicibacter. Next base: position 12,915 of record NZ_CAMFHL010000107.1, read on the forward strand.
AATCCGGCTTATACTGCTGTACTTTCTGAAAATTGGCCAGCGCCGGAAAGAAACTCTTCCACTTCTGATAAATCAGACCCGATTGAAAATGGGCCTGATAATAGTTGGTCTGTAGTTTCACCGTCTGCCGGTAACAACCCAGTGCGTCTTCCAGTTTGCCGCCGCTCTGCAGCGTAAGACCACGGGTAAACCAGAGGTCTGCATTGTCCGGAAAGTAGGCTGAAGCCTTTTCGTTATAGGCCAGTGCCTGGTCAATATTCCCCAGTGCCCGGTAAATGTTCGACAATTGGTTATACGTGGCCAGATAACGTGGCTTCAGGCTCAGCGAGTGATCATAGAGAGTGATCGCCTTACCGGTATCGCCCTGATAAGCCGTAATGATGCCTTCAAAAAAGTAGGCTTCTCCGTCGTACGGAGCCATTTGCAGGGCGCGGGCAATGTGCAGCCGTGCTTTGCCGAACTGCTTCTGCTGCTGGTACAGGTCGCCCAGGATCGTATACAGTTCAGGCGTGTCAACACCCAGAATCTCGGCCCGCTGCGCATTTTCCAGTGCTTTCGGGATTTGTTTCATCAGGCGGTACACCTGCGCACGGATCAGGTAAAAGCTACCGACGTTTGCATTACGGCTGATTGCTTCATCAATGTCATCGAGGGCTTCCTGCTTTTTCTCCATAGAAAGATACAGGGCAGCTCGTTTGGCGTAAGCGTAGGGGGAAGACGATTGATTAATGGCCCGGGTCAACGCACGTAGGGTAGCTTCGCTGCGACTGCTGTCTGCCTGATCGGGCAGGGGTGGAATACGCGCCTGACGGCGTTCGTTATCGCCACAGGCAGCCAGTGTCAGCACTATCCCAAGTAATACTATGTATTTAAAAGCGTCCCCAAGGCACATCCGGTTTAATTGACAAAAGGAAAAACAAGACAGGATTACAGGGTTAACAGGATGTTTAGTGCCAGATACTGTCCTGTAATCGTGTCCGGTAATAAACGTGTTATTCACCTGCCGCAAAGATAAGGCTTTTATATGGAAGAAAACCGATAAAAGACACCAAGTGGCAGGCGTTTCTTGTGCGAATCGTTCAGAAACAGCTCGCCCCATTCGGCTTTGGCCTGATTACCAAAGTGCTGCTGAATCAGGTTGTCGAGGATAAGTGCCGAAAAACCAAGCGAATACAGATTGATAATAAAAAAGAAATTTGTTTTATCGAGCAATTCTGCACACGATTGCAACAGGGTATTCAGATGTTCTTCGAGCACCCATTTTTCCCCTTCCGGACCGCGTCCATAGGCCGGCGGATCAAGAATAATGCCATTGTAGGTATTTCCGCGGCGGGCTTCACGACGGGCAAACTTCAGCGCATCTTCCACAATCCAGCGGATGTTTTCGAGCTTGCTGTTTTCCATATTCTCCCGCGACCAGCTGATCACCTGTTTAACCGCATCTACGTGTGTCACGTCGGCACCGGCCTGGCGGGCGGCCAGAGAGGCAGCACCGGTATAGGCAAAGAGGTTGAGCACCTTCGGGCGTTCCACGCCCTGTTGGCGCAGCGCCTGAATCCGGTCATGAATAAAAGTCCAGTTAGTGGCCTGTTCCGGAAAAATGCCGACATGTTTAAACGTCGTCAGGGCCAGTTTAAAGCGCAAATCAAGGCCCTGCTGGTTGAAATTAATTATCCACGGGACCTGCATGCCCGGACTGATTGTCCAGTCGCCGCGCTCTGGCGACTGTTTATCGCGGCGGAAAGAGGCATCAGCCAGGCGTTTCCATTCCTGTTCCGGCAGGGTTTTATCCCAGATCGCCTGTGGTTCGGGGCGGGCAAGGATGTAGCGGCCGAAGCGTTCCAGTTTTTCAAAATTTCCGCTGTCCAATAGTTCGTAATCCGGCCACGGAGCGGGTGTTAACAGTTGCATAGGCTTGTAATGAGGTTAGTGAAGACCCATGGCCAGGATCAGTTCAAATTCGTCAGGCTTTACCGGCATCACCGATAGACGCGACTGGCGGATGAGGGAAATATGCTGTAGCAGTGGTTCGGCCTTGATCTGTGCCAGCGAAACAGGGCGGGCAAAGGCAATTTCCGGAATGAGTTCAACAACTACCCAGGGCGTGGGCTTGCCATTAGCTGCCGGCGGATCCGTCGGATCGGGGTATGCTTCCCGGTCAACGATGGCCAGGCCGACAACGGCTGTGCCGCTAACGCTGTGATAAAATAAAACCTGATCACCTTTTTTCATGGCGTTCAGGTTGTTGCGTGCCTGATAGTTCCGGACGCCGTCCCAGATTGCGCGTCCTTCCTTAACAAACCGATCCCATGAATAGGCGTCGGGTTCTGATTTAACTAACCAGTAGTTCAATGTAACGTGAAGTGAGTGAACAAAACGGGGCGCAGGTTGGCCGGCGCCCCGGTATTTAATCAATAATAATCGTCGTTGTCGTAGGTGTCGCCGTAGCCGCTGCCGTATTCATCGTCGCTGTATTTGCTCGACATACCGGCGCTTTTAAAGGCCAGTGCTTTCCGCAGAATGGCAATCTGTCCTGTATGATACACATCGTGGTTAATCATGCCGTGCAGCAGGTCATAATACGTATACGGGCGGCCGGGGACAATGTCTTCGAGGAACTCGTCATCGTCGCGCTTGTCAAGTTCGTTCACGAGTTCTTCCTGGCTCAGACTCAGTTCCATCTGCAGCGCTTCCCACTCGAAATCGTCAATTTTATCCGGAAACGAACCAAAGTTTTTCTCCGGGGTCAGGATATCAAATGTCGGATCGCCCTGCATTTTCTTGACGGTGAAAATACGCCAGCTCGTCATGTGAAAAACCAGTTCGGCAATCGAATGGGTATTCGGGGTAATCCGGAGACCGGCCATATCGGGCGTTACGTCCCGCAGGACTTCAACTACCGAAGGTCCGTGCCAGGTTTCTTCACTTTCGTATGTTGTATTTAAAAGATCAATGATCCGTATAAGCTCGTCGTTTTGCGCAGTTTCCATGAAATAAAGAGGTTGCATATGGGACGGTATAACATCCCGCAGTCAAATAATGTGCAAAGTTAAGGCAATAATTTATGGTTTGTTTATCAGAACTTGTACAGAATTAGCCCGTGGTCCCGAATTCTGACCGGTTGCACAGATTTATGTTCAAAAAAAGTTAGTATTCGTTAAACCTTTGATTGTGTGTACCGTCTAACCATCAGTATTTGATTCTGAACACATAAAGCCATGAATACCCAACGGAGTGCCCGTGTTATTTTCCGGATATTACTAAGTGTACTAGGCCTGTCCGTTGCCGCCGGTGCAATGGCGCAGTCTGGTTATGATCCGCTCTATGGCGGTCAGCCCCAAACCGGCTATGGCTATGATCAGCCCGGTTACGATACCGGCTATGATCAATACGGCGATTATACCGTTGACCGGCCGGTTGACAGCTTTTACGATGAACTGAGTCCTTACGGACAATGGGTGAATACGCCTGAATATGGCCGTGTCTGGATGCCGCGCGTTGAGCAGGGATTCCAGCCATATGCTACCAACGGGCACTGGGTTATGACAGAGTACGGCAATACCTGGGTTTCGGACTATGCCTGGGGCTGGGCTCCGTTTCACTACGGCCGCTGGTACTTTGATGCCTACCGGGGTTGGGTCTGGGTGCCTGGCCGCGAATGGGCACCGGCCTGGGTTGCCTGGCGGTCGGGTGGCGGCTATTATGGCTGGGCTCCGTTAGCGCCTGGCATCAATATCAGCCTGAACGTAAATATCCCGTACAATTACTGGGTGTTTGTGCCGCAGATGTACATCACCAGCCCGCGGGTATACAGCTATTGTCTGCCACGGAATAACTACGGCGGGTTCTTTAATAATACAGTGATTATCAATAATTATCACCGGTACAATAACCGGACGTATTATTACGGACCCAACCGCCGCGATATTGAATATGTGACCCGCCGGAATCTGCCGGTTTATCGCAGCAACGAAGTGTATCGTTCGGGAGGGTATTCCCGCAACAATAACAGCTGGTACGAACGTCGTGGCGGTGGTAGTTACAGCGCCAATAATGGCTGGCGTAATGGCCCCGATCGCGGACAGTCAAACCGGACCGGTTCGTATCCGGGCCCTTCACGGGACATGAATGATGGTACACGTAACTACCCAGGCAACGGCAATAATGGCCGCTACCAAAGTCCGAACGCACCGGCAAACGGCGGTTATGATAATAACCGTGGCCGCTACCAGGCACCAAATGCCCCGTCGAACGGTGGTTACGATAATAACCGCGACCGCGGCCAAAGCCCGGGCGCACCGGCCGGCGGTGGTTTCGACAACAACCGCGACCGCAGCCAGCGTCCTGATTACCAGCCACAGAACAACGCACCGGCCACCATGCCGGAGCGCCGCGGAGAGTCGGGCTGGGGCCGGAACGATAACGGAGGCTTCCGCGGTCGCCCGTCCGATGCCGGATCAACGAATGCCGGCGGTTATGGTGGCGATGCCCCGCGCGGTGGCCAGCCTTCACGCCGGTATGAAGTCCCGGGCCAGCCAACCATGCCGCAGACAGGGGGCGGGGTGCAGGGCGGCGGCCGTCAGGAATCCGGTGGCGGACAGTACCAGCAGCGCGGCGGTGGTCAGGAGCAACGCTCTGCTCCAATGCCTGATTTAGGCGGTGGTCAGGGCGGAAACGGCCGTCGAGGACCAAGATAGTTTTCATGAGAGAGTAGCGTTACCGAAAAGCCGGACGGGATTACCTGTCCGGCTTTTTTTGTATCTGTCTGGCAGGATTCAAGGCACACTTCATGGGCAAATTGTGTCTATTCGTCGGGTCTGATTGCTGTTTCCGCCGGAAAATTGCTGGTTTCAGAGGGTTTCAGGCAGAGTTTTGTGGAGTTGTCCGGTAAGCGGATAATACTAAAACAACAATACGCATGAAAAAAGTACTGAAAATCATTGGTCTTGGATTGGGCGGTTTAACACTTATCGGGGCCGGTTTCTGTACGTATCTGTCGCTGTCGCCGATGCGTACGTATGAACCTCCGGTAACACCCCGGATCAATGTCGCTGTCACGGAATCGCGGGTGGCGCGCGGTGAAAAAATTGCGCATCTCCAGTGTATTGCCTGCCATGCAGATGAAAATAACCGGCTGACCGGTAAAAGACTGAATGACATCCCGTCTGTTTTCGGCAAGGTGTTTTCCCGTAACATCACACAGGATAAAGCGGCTGGTATCGGCAACTGGACGGACGGAGACATCATTTATTTTTTGCGGACGGGAATCCGCAGGAACGGACAGGTAGCCTTTATGCCAACCTATGCCCACATGGCCGAGGAGGACATTTATTCGGTAGTGGCCTGGCTGCGGTCGGATCGCTTTCCTGTGCAGCCTGCCACCAACGAAGCACCGCCGGCTGAATATAGTCTGATTGCTAAACTATTGCCCTGGACGGTTATGAGGCCTGGTAAATACCCTGAACAACTGATTCCAATGCCCGACAGTACTGATCAGATCCAGACCGGAAAATACCTGGCGACAGCCGTAGCGGATTGCTTTGGCTGTCATTCGGCGGACTACCTTGACCTGGATGGTGAGTATCCGGAGCGGACAAAGGGCTATTTCGGCGGGGGTAGTGAATTTAAGGACCTGGATGGCAAACCGGTCTTCTCGGCAAACCTTACCTTTGATACGGAAACCGGTATTGGTAAAAAATATACCCGGGCACAGTTCATCAAAGCCCTGAAAACCGGCGTTCGTCCGGACGGATCAGTGTTTCGGTATCCGATGGAACCACGGCCGGTGTTGACGGATGCGGAAGTCGGCGCCATTTATGAGTACCTCCGTACCGTACCGAAACTGAAAAATAACATTGCGCAGAAAAATACAGAGGCGCAACTAGCAGCCAAATAACGACGGTTTTTCCTTTTTTCAGGAGTTGCCCGCCTGGCTGACCTGACGTTTTAGCACAGACAGGGGGGCGGCAACTATATGTGAACATAAAGCGGCTTAACCACTTTTCAGGTCTTTCCGGATCACCGGATGATGCTTTCACCAGAGAGACGCCATCCGGTGATGTTGTTTCAGCTCCAACATATTGTACCCGGATTAACACAGATGCGCTGATAGATGAGAAATAGTCAATTATAAGTTACATGTAGTCAATTAAGTATATTCTTTTTTATTCATTATTTACAATAATAAATTTTGTATAATATTTAGTAGGTAAAATAATAAACTATAAAAACTGATTTGGGGGAAACTTTATATAGTATGACTTTCGTCAGGAATTAAAAAACAGGCTAAAATTTTAATGCAAATACAGTCATTTTTTAATGCCTATTTAATATCTAGCTGTTTAGAATAATATTCTGTACGCAATTTAATTTGCAGAATTTATGATTGTTAAAAACGGGTTAATGCGAATTTGTTGAATGTTTCTGAGCGGCTAAATTTGTCGGAAACACATTTTCTTAACTAACCAAACAATCATGATGAGATCTTTATTTGTGAGCATGCTGCTAGTATGTTCACTCTTTGCCACGGCATGGGCACAGGAGAGGAAAATTGTCGGCAAAGTTACCAGCTCAGAAGATGGAGCCCCGCTGCCGGGTGTATCTATTTCGCTGAAGGGTAGCAATAGGGGGACCACTACAGATGCTACTGGCGCGTATACGATTTCCATACCGGAGAAAAATGCAGTATTGGTATATAGTTTTGTCGGCTTCGCTCCACAGGAGAAAGCAGTGGGGGCGCAGTCCGAAATTAATATATCGCTTGTGTCAGATTCCCGGTTACTGAACGAAGTGGTCGTAACAGGTAGTGGTGTGGCAACGAGCAAGGCCAATCTGGGTATCGCCGTCGAAAGTATTTCGGCTGCAAAACTGCCGCAGACGCCAACCGCTTCGATTGACCAGGCGTTGATCGGTAAAATCCCGGGCGCCCAGATTTCGTCGGTGAGTGGTAACCCCGGTGACCCGGTTAACATCCTGCTCCGCGGGATTAACTCGGTACAGGGTGGTACCAAACCCCTGATCATGGTAGACGGAGTGCAGGTAGCGGCGACCGACATCAACTCACTTGATTTGAGTAACGTAGACCGGATTGAGGTGGCCCAGGGTGCTGCTTCGGCCTCAATTTACGGGGCGCAGGGTGCTAACGGGGTTATTCAGATCTTTACAAAAAAAGGGAAAAAAGGCCGGACAGCTATCAATTTCTCAACCAGCTATTCAACAAACGAATTCCTGAATACCGGTAATGTACACAAAGCCGATAAACACCCTTACCTGACTGATGCAAACAATAACATCGTCGATGCCAAGGGGAATATCTTGGATTATACGCAGTACGGCGCGATTTCCGGTATTTCCTACCAGTATGGCGGTGCCACACGGTATGCGATTCAGGACATCCGGAATGATGCCAGCAAGGCCTATAATGCCAACCTGAAGTATTATGATCACTTCAAACAGGTGTTCCAGACCGGTCATACGGCAAACAATACGCTGAGCATCTCAGGGGCATCCGATAAGAGCGATTACAACATTTCGGTAGCCAACAATCACACGACTTCGCCGATCCTGACCAAGCAGAACGGGTATGTAGACCGGAGCAACGTGTCGGTTAATCTGGGCACGGAGCTGTTCAAAAACTTTACAATCCGCTCGTCGACGCAGCTGGTGTATACTAAAAACACGCTGAAGCCGGGGCTGGGTGCTGTATTCGGTACCGGTACCGGTAACGTTGGCTCGGTCTACGGCTTCCTGAACACATCACCGTTTTTTGACCTGACGCGTACACTGGCCGACGGAACATATCCGGTTTACCCGACGGCAGACTTCCTCAGCGTTAACGCCGGTAACCCGTTCTATCAGGCTGCGTATACAGATGCCGTTAACAATAAGGTCAACGCGATTCAGAACTTCAATGCCAATTATAAGGTCAACAAGTTTGTTGAGCTGGACGCTAAATACGGTATTGACTACCGTACAGAAACCCTGCGGCAGACCTATTTTAACCAGTCTCAGAACGGAAGTTCGGAGTATTACGAGTCGTGGGCGAGCAACTATGCACCGGATAACAAAGGAGAAATCAACAACTTTGTCTACACAAATACGTTCCAGAACTTCCTGGGAACGGCCTACATCCGGACAAACTTCAAGGACGATTTCAACATTGACCTGCCGATTCAGACCAGTACGCAGATCACGTTTGATTACCGTAAAAACAAGTCGTCGGAATACGATACGTATGGTATCGGCCTGAGTACTGCGCCGCCATACAACATTGCCTCAACAAGTTCACAGGCTGTTGCCTATGACGTTGTGACGCCGTTTATTACGTATGGTTATCTGGTGAACCAGAAGGTTGACTTTGGTGATTACGGCGGGTTAACAGCCGGCTTCCGGAGTGACTGGTCATCGGCCTTTGGTGGTGGTGCGACGCCGTTTACATTCCCGCACTTTGATGCACACGTAAACCCGCTGTCGTTCCTGAAAGATAACCCGATCGGCAACTCGGTTCCTTATTTCAAGTTACGGGCAGCCTATGGTGAAGCAGGTATCCAGCCCGGCGCTTTTGACCGCTATCCGGTATTAAGCCAGCAAAACCTGGGTTCGTCATTGGTGTATACGATCCCGACAACGACCAAGAACCCGAACCTCCAGGTAGAGGTATCGAAAGAACTTGAAATCGGTACGGACTTCACGATCAACACAAATACCGGCGGGGCATGGCTGCGGCAGGTGAATGCCAGTCTGACCTACTGGAAACGCAAGAGCGGAAACGTAATCTACACCGTAAGTGTACCACCGTCGCTGGGGTCTACCGGTCAGCTGACCAATGCCATCGACATGTCCTCGAACGGGGTACAGTTCTCGCTGGATCTGCCGGTCTACAACGCACGTGGTCTGAAATGGGATTTCACGCCAACCT
>NZ_CAMFHL010000108.1 GCF_945952095.1 uncultured Arsenicibacter sp.
TCCTGGAAGTTCTAAACTTCCAGGAAGGTCACGGGAAGGTCACAAACCGTCAATCACCCATATTCAGGCATCCGGTAAGGCTTACTCCTTTGTCCAGACTTCAGCAACCCGCCCGCCGGTCGAGCTCTGACCGGTATGGAACCATTGCGTACCGGCCTCCGGCGATTTTTTCACCTCACAATTGAATGTCAGCGACCGGCCGACCCGTGAGTTATCGCGGGAAAAATAGTCGATTTTCTCTGTGTACTTTCCGTCTTTCACGGTATAGGTTCCGCCGCCGGTGCCAAAGAACTGTTTGGTTTCCGGATTGATTGCCGCCCACTGAAAGCGCGTACCCGTCAGAAGCTTCACCGTCTTGCGCGGACCACGCTGCATGGTGGTAACTTCCCCGTTTTCGTTCAACCGGCCCGTAATCCGCCATAAACCGGCCATGTTACCACCGGCATCGTCAATCCGGTCATAGATCTGTTGCTGCTTCTGGCTGTTCGTAATGGTTAGATTCTTGTTGGTTACCTTGATGTGGTAATTCTCCATCTGCCCCACATTCGTGCTGTCCTGAGTATCGAATTCTACCGTGAACCGCACGGTATCGCCATCCATCCGCCATTTGCCGCCAAACGTATTCAGGTATTTATCGGCTTCGTAAGCAGTGACCATGGCATAGTTTCCTGACACCAGAAACGAAATCGTTTTTGTATCGGCTTTCATGCGCCATGCGCCCATCATGCTGGGAGCCATCGGCCGGAAGGCCACTGCCATACCGGCCGCGACTAATAACGTTAAGAAAATTCTCATATAAGTACGTGATATTGTCTGTGTCAGAAGAAAGACAGGCTATTTTCCCGGTTAGTGCAAAGAAAGACGGCAACCGGGAAAACACAAAAGACAGTTTATTTAGGCATTTTAAATTTAGTCTCATCGACCACCGGATTAATCTCCAGCTTGTCCACCTTCATTTTCATGGTCCCGAACTGCGGGTGCGTCATCTGCGTTACAAACGGAAACTTAATTCCCTCAACCGGACGGTAATCGCTGAACATGGTCTCATTCTCGTTTTTCTCCCCGCCTGCCTCAATAACAGCGATTGTTTTCCGGTTCAGGTAAGTCACAGCGTCCAGATACTGTGTTTCGGTAACGCCGTTTTTACGCGTAATTTTCAGCTTGTACACATCCGTCCCATCCAGCTTTTCCTTGCCCAGTAACTCGATGGTGTTACCTTTTTCCTTGTAGTTATAATACGGGCCTGTAATATCCAGCTGCACATCCATTGACGGATTTAATTCCGCCGGCGTCGCTTCTGCCGCTGTACTGCCCTGCATCGGGTTAATCATCCACCCCTGCTGTCCGTCATACCCCTGCGAAATTGTTGCCCCCATTACCGTAACATCCGAGCGCATGCCTTTCCCGAGTGCAATTACTGAAGTTGTTGGTAATGACTGACCCATGAGTTCAGTCGATGTCTGCATCCGGATGGCTTTCAGATTTTTGTATTTTTCCGCTCCCCCCATCGCTTCTACATGTTTAGTCACGATCTCGTCAACACTTTGTGCCTGAATAGCCAGTGCGCTTAAAAAGAACGCACCAAGTAGCATTACTTTCTTCATAAAAGGAGTTTGGTTTGCTCAAAAATAGCAAAATCCTCCGCCCGGGCCAATAAAAAACCCACAACCGAACCAGGGTTGTGGGTCAACAGGTAGTATAGTAACCGTACCGGCAGTATGCCTGTAGCAGATTATATCGGATTAGTTAGCCAGCGCTTCGGCACCACCAACGATTTCGAGGATCTCTTTGGTAATGGCAGCCTGACGCGTCCGGTTGTAAACCAGTTTCAGTTCACGAAGAAGGTCACCGGCGTTTTCAGTTGCCTTATCCATTGCGGTCATCCGTGCACCGTGTTCAGAAGCGTTCGACTCAAGAACGGCTTTGTACAGCTGGATTTTCAGCGTTTTAGGAATCAGCTCAGCGATGATTTCTTCTTCTGACGGCTCAAAAATATAATTTACATTGCTGGCCTTAGTCGTCGTATCAGCCGGAGTCGATACGATCGGCAGCATTTGCTCCGTACGGATGATCTGTGTAGCCACGTTTTTAAACTCATTATATACGAGTTCAACTACATCAAACTGTCCTTTTCCGAACGCGGTCATTACCTCTTCGGCAGCAGCGCGAACGGCATTGAAGCTCAGCTTTGTAAACGTTTCAACGTAGGTTGTGTTCACCTTGAAGCCACGGCGTGCAAAGGCTTCCGCCCCTTTTTTACCGATAGCCAGAATCTCAACCTGACCACGGCGGGCCTGATCACTATAGGCCTCGTTGATACGGGCCATAGCTGCTTTCACCACGTTTGCGTTGAATGCACCGCATAAGCCCCGGTCAGAGGTCACAACGATCAACAAAACCCGTTCAACAGACCGTACCTGCTTGTACGGGCTATCGCCGGCCAGCTCAGCACCCGCAGACACCGTACCAAGCATTTCGCTCAGTTTCCGGGCATACGGACGCATCTGTATAATATTGTCCTGTGCACGGCGCAGCTTGGCCGCGGCCACCATTTTCATGGCTTTCGTAATTTGCTGCGTCGAGTTAACCGAACTAATCCGGTTACGGACTTCTTTTAGTGATGCCATTGTTTAGAGTGAATAGTTAGAGTCTTATAGCTCAGTTGTCCGGCAGCGAACTTGCCGGACAACTGCTATTCGAACTATGCGTAACGGGCTGCTAATTCAGATGCGACCTTTTTAACGGCAGCAATAGCTTCGTCAGACATTTTGCCAGCGCGGAAATCGGCCAGAGCACCTTTGTGCTGTGCGTCAAGAAGCATGGCAAACTCGCTCTCAAACTCTTTCACTTTATTGACAGGTACTTTATCCAGCAGACCGTTGATCGATGCATAGATAATGGCAACCTGCTGTTCAACAGCCACAGGGGCATATTGAGCTTGTTTCAGGATTTCCTGGTTACGACGGCCGCGTTCGATCGTCAGTTTGGTAGACGCATCAAGGTCAGAACCGAATTTCGCAAACGCTTCCAGTTCGCGGAACTGAGCCTGGTCAAGTTTCAGTGTACCGGAAACCTTCTTCATTGATTTGATCTGGGCGTTACCACCTACCCGTGATACCGAGATACCTACGTTGATCGCAGGACGGATACCCGAGTTGAACAGGTTAGACTCAAGGAAGATCTGGCCATCCGTGATCGAAATTACGTTCGTCGGGATGTAGGCAGATACGTCACCGGCCTGTGTTTCAATGATCGGTAACGCCGTCAGTGAGCCACCACCTTTAACCTTGCCTTGCAGCGATGGCGGCAGGTCGTTCATTGTCGCAGCAATGGCGTCGTTGTTTACCACCTTAGCGGCCCGCTCCAGTAAGCGGCTGTGCAGGTAGAATACGTCACCAGGATATGCTTCACGTCCCGGAGGGCGGCGCAGCAGCAGTGACACCTCACGGTACGCTACAGCCTGCTTCGACAAGTCATCATACACCACCAGGGCCGGACGACCGGTATCCCGGAAGTACTCGCCGATAGCGGCACCGGTAAACGGCGCGAAGAACTGCATTGGCGACGGGTCTGATGCGGCAGCCGATACGACAACCGTATAGGCCATTGCACCTGCCTTACGCAGGGTAGCTTCTACCTGCTTTACGGTCGAGGCCTTCTGGCCACAGGCAACGTAAATACAGAATACCGGCTCACCTTTGTCGTAGAATTCTTTCTGGTTAATGATCGTATCGATCGCCACGGCAGTTTTACCTGTCTGACGGTCACCGATGATTAACTCGCGCTGACCCCGTCCGATCGGGATCATGGCATCAATTGCTTTGATACCAGTCTGAAGCGGTTCGTTTACGGGCTGACGGAAAATAACACCAGGGGCTTTACGCTCCAGCGGCATTGCGTACGTCTCACCCTGAATTGGGCCCATACCGTCGATAGGCTCACCCAGCGTGTTTACAACGCGTCCGAGGATACCCTCGCCGACACGTACGTAAGCGATCTGGTTTGTCCGTTTTACTGTAGCGCCTTCTTTGATCTCAGAATAGTCGCCCAGCAATACGGCGCCGACGTTATCTTCTTCGAGGTTCAGGGCTAACGCCTGCAAACCATTCTCGAACGTCAACAATTCTCCGGCCTGCACCTTTGACAAGCCGTAGATACGTGCTACGCCGTCGCCGATTTGCAGCACCGTACCGACTTCTTCGAGTTCTGCTTCTGTGCGCGCTCCTGAAAGCTGCTCACGGAGTATGGCGGATACCTCGTCGGGTCTTACGGATACCATATAGTTATCGTGGAAAATTAGAAAGTTATGGAAGATTTTTCGGCCGCAAAGGTAGCACTAAAATTTAATAAAAGCTTGTAGGACGAATAAAAAACATAGCGGAATGTTATACTTTTCTAATAACCGCCCCGTTTAATATACGTTTTATGAGCTTCCATTTACCTGCCGCTGACCCCCGCATTTTTACCGTTCACCGGAAATTGCCTGAATTGACAGGCGCTTTTTTATCTATTTCCGGCCGGATTATCTATATTTACTCAGTTACAGGTAATTAGCTACATTTGTAGTCAATCCTTTCTAATTATTGTCAAAATCTTTATTTTGCCAAACTTTTACCAGGCAATTTTACGTTTATTTATTAACCTCTAAAGGTTTTAACAACCTGTTTTTTTCACTTTTCATGAAAGTAACTCAGTGGACGTTGGCCGGTCTTGTTTCGGCCCTGTTTTTTAGTGGCAACGTTTTTGCTCAGACCGGAGCCGCCAAAAAACCTGTACCTGCCAAAAAACCTGTAACTACCAGCAAACCGCAGCCTGCCGCCGGCAGCGCTATTAAACTTGCCTCCAACGCTGATTCAATCAGTTATAGCATTGGTATGAACATTGCCCAAAGCCTGAAACAGCAAGGCATGAACAATGTGAATACCGCCGCGCTTGCCAGTGCTCTCGAAGCTACCCTGAAAGAAAAGCCGACTGTACTGTCGCCGGAAATGGCCAATCAGGTGCTTGGCCTGTATATGCAGAAGCAGTATGAACAACGGGCTGCCGAATCTAAAAAGGTCTCCGACGTTAACAAAAAGGAAGGAGAAGCGTTTTTAACAGAAAATAAAACCAAGCCGGGTATCGTTACCACTGCCAGCGGGTTACAATATCAGATTGTGAAGGAAGGAACCGGCGCCAAACCGACGCCGAACGATAAAGTGAAGGTACACTATACCGGCCGTCTCATCAGCGGTCAGGTGTTTGACAGCTCAGTGGAACGCGGCCAGCCTGCCGAATTCGGCGTTACCCAGGTAATTGCCGGCTGGACGGAAGCCCTGCAGCTGATGCCGGTTGGCTCAAAATGGAAACTGTTTATTCCATCAGCCCTGGCCTACGGTGATCGTGGCGCAGGTGCCGACATTGGCCCTGGTGCTACCCTGATTTTTGATGTTGAGTTATTAGACATTGTTAAATAGTGATTGGGTGATTGAGTGATTGAATGATTTATAGACAGCATTCAATCACTCAATCACTCAATCACTCAACGAACACTATGAAAAAATACCTGATAACCCTGGTTCCCGTGCTGATGCTAGGCTTTCAGCCGGATGCTCCTTCTGCGGGCACACCTCGTAGCGAAGGTGGCCGGTCAACGGTTTCGGTGGCTTCGGCCGAAGACCTGAAACCAACCGTATCGCAGGAGCGCGTTGAGCAGCTAGTCGCCCAGCTCCTGACCCGCTACCACTACCGTAAAGTGAAGCTGAACGACTCGTTGTCATCGGTTGTCTGGGATAATTATCTGAAAGAAGTCGATAACAGCAAGAGCTACCTGCTGGCGTCTGATGTCGCTGCCTTTGAGAAATACCGCACCACCATTGATGAATCGCTGGTTAACGGCGATCTGACGGCTGCCTATGACCTGTATAATGTCTTCCGCAACCGGTATCAGGAACGAAGCACCTACGTACAGGAACTGCTGAAAAAGCCGTTTAACTTTACCGTAGACGAAACCTTTAACACAAACCGCGAAAAAGCGGCATGGGCTAAAAACGGTGAAGAACTGAATGACCTGTGGCGCAAAATGGTGAAAAACCAGGCACTGGAGCTTAAACTGGCCGGCCAGAAAGACAGTGCGATCACTAATACGCTGACGCAACGCTATAAGAATCTTGACCGCGCCGTGGGCCGTATCCGCGCCGAAGACGTGTTCCAGATGTATATGAACTCGTTTGCGGAAGCCCTTGACCCGCATACCAACTACCTGTCGCCAACCAATGCCGACCGCTTTAACCAGGAGATGAGTCAGTCACTGGAAGGTATCGGTGCGCTGTTGCAGGAAGATGGCGAGTATATCAAAATCAGCAGTGTGCTGCCTGGCGGTCCTGCTATCAAGAGTAAGGCCCTCAGTGCCAATGATAAGATTGTTGGTGTTGCCCAGGGCGATAACGGCCCGATGGTCAGTATTATCGGCTACCGTGTCGATGATGCGGTAAAGCTGATTAAAGGCGCCAAAGGCACAGTTGTTCGTCTGCAAATAAGACAGGCCGATGCGCTTGCCGGTGCTCCGCCGAAAGAAGTACGGCTCGTACGTGAAAAAATTAAACTCGAAGAGCAGCGTGCCAAGAAAGAAGTCATTGAACTGACGGAGAATGGCAAGCCCTATAAAATCGGGGTTATTAACATTCCGATGTTCTACCGCGACTTCGAAGGAGCCCGCAAGAAAGAAGAAGGCTTCAGCTCTACCACAACTGACGTGCAGAAGCTATTGAACGAGCTGAAGGCGGAGAAAGTTGACGGTGTAGTGATTGACCTGCGCGATAACGGCGGCGGTGCCTTAACCGAAGCCATCAACCTGACCGGTCTGTTCATCGAAAAAGGCCCGGTTGTACAGGTGAAAGAATCGAGCGGCGAAACGGAAGTCTACAGCGATCCGGATCCGAATACGACATACGACGGACCGCTGGCGGTACTTGTCAACCGCTTCAGTGCGTCGGCCTCTGAAATCTTTGCCGCCGCTATTCAGGATTACAAACGCGGTATCATTGTTGGTGGCCAGACGTTTGGTAAAGGTACGGTTCAGACCCTGATTGACCTGAACCAGTGGTTACCGAAAGAGCCGGATAAAGTGGGGCAGGTAAAAATGACCATCCAGAAATTTTACCGGATCAACGGCAGCAGTACACAGCACAAAGGCGTTACGCCGGACATTGAACTGCCACAGCGTTTCAGCGCCTCTGATTTCGGTGAAAGCTCACAGCCAAGTGCGTTGCCATGGGATCAGATCAATTCGACCCGTTATGACGTAACCCGTGCTCTGGATGACAAACTGCTGGCCCGCCTGCGTGACAAGTTCGATCAGCGGCTGAAGTCTGATAATGACCTGAAACAACTGGCGCAGGATCTGGCGGACTTTAAGAAAGCGAAAGAAAACACAGTTGTCTCGTTACAGGAAGCAAAGCGCCGCAAAGAGCGCGATGAAGCCGAGAAAAAACGGGCAGCTGTAAACAAGGCCGCGAAGGATGATGAACCGGAAGACGGTGACGCGCCTAAGACCGCTGCCGATGCTACAGCGAAAAAGAAAAAAGATGTTTATCTGACGGAAACCGGCCGTATCCTGGCGGATATGATTGCCTTCCAGCAACGGCAACCGTAGTCTATAGTTGTTTAAATGCGCTGTTGACTTTTTATAAAACCAAAACAGGTTTCAGGAAAAAGGGCTCGCCCGTAACCTGAAACCTGTTTTTTTATCCTTATCAGCCTATGTGGTATTTCCGGGTAAATCAGGAAGATTTACGACGACCAATCTATCAGCAGTTGCAAAAGCTTGCGACATTAACCGAAGTGGAGATTTTTAACGAGCCCTACCACAACTGGTGCATTTTTCAGGTTGAGCGCGACAACTATGTCACCTTCACCGGAACGCTGGATAGCGAAGGTATTTCCTACGAGGCTACTACCGACCGGCCCCTCCGCGAAGCGCTTCTCGCCAGCATGCGCTAACCCCAAGCCACTATGCCCCCTGCCCTAAGCCCTCCCACCGGCGGATAAGCCGGAAGAAACGAGCGGTCAGCAATACAGCAGCCAACGTTAAGCCGGTCAGCAGGCCAATCCATACGCCTTCGACGTTCATGCCCATCGTAAAGGCAAAGAAATAACTCGTTGGCAAGGCCACAATCCAGTATGAAAACAGCGTAATCCAGGTCGGGACGTTGACGTCAGCAATACCCCGTAACGATCCGATGCCCACGACCTGAATGCCATCGGAAAGCTGGAAAAAACCGGCCATGATCAGTAAGGAAGCCGCCACCGAGCTCACAGCCGGATTGTCGCGGATGTACAGGTCAACCAGCCAGTTGTTAGCCGTCAGGAACAACGTGGCAAACGCCCCCATCAAAACAATTGAAAGGATAAACGCAGCAACGCCTGCCCGCCGGATACCGGTTTTACTCTCCCGCCCGACCGCAGCGCCCACGCGGATGGCCGCAGCCGACGAAATACCGGTTGCCATCATGTAGGTTGTCGATGCCATATTGAGCGCAATCTGGTGCGCCGCCAGCTGCACATCGCCTAACCAGCCGACCATGACCTGTGCCAGCGAAAAGGTAGCTACCTCAAAGAAAAATGTCATACCGCCCGGCAGGCCGAGCCGCAGAATATGCTTAACGTCGGCCTGCACCGGCAAGGCGTTAAACGCGGGTTGCAGGTACGTGGTGAACAAACCGGATTTGTACACGTAGAGCAGCATGGCAATTGCCATATAGATCCTCGACAGCAGCGTTGCCGTGGCAGAACCCTGCAACCCCATCTCCGGAAACGGGCCGATCCCCTTGATCAGCACATAATTAAACAGCGCGTTCAGGACCAGCGCCGACATCGTGATAAACATGGCCACACGGGGGTACCGGAGGCCGTCGCACAGTTGCCGGGCCCCGACAAAAATCAGCAATGGCAGAATGGAAGCACTCAGCACCAGCATAAAATTGCGGGCCAGCCGGGTAACCTCGGCACTTTGCCCGAAGACATCAAAGAAGAAGGCCATCAGCACCGATAGTCCCCCCAAAATAACGCCCAGTAATACAGCAACCCGCAAACCGGCACGAAACAGTTTATTGATGTCGGCATCTTCGTTCCGGCCTTTTGCCTGCGAGACCAGCGCGGCTACTACCGACAGCCCCCCGACACCGATACTGGTCAGGAGAAACGACAGGGAATTAGACAGTCCGGCCGCTCCCAGCGGAACAGCCCCGAGCAGGCGGCCGACAAAGAGGTTATCCGTCACCCCCATTAAAATAACACCCAGCTGCGCAATCACAATCGGAATGCTCAGCCGGACCGTATCAGCCAGTTCAGGCCGGTACGTTACCCATTTCTTCTGCATAAAAAACGATGATAATACCGGAAGCGCTTACTTCGCCATGACGGCAACGCCCGCAATTTCGACATTGGCATTGAACGGCAGTTCCTTAACAGCCACGCACACACGGGCGGGCAATGGCTTCTGCCCCGTGAAGTACGTACGGTATACATCATTGATCTTGCTGTAGTTCCGCATGTCGGTTAAATAAATCGTTACGTTTACGAGTTCATTGCAGGTCAGACCGCGCTTTTTCAGAATCTGCTCTACGTTTTTCATCACCTGATGTGCCTCAGCCTCAAACGAATCGGTGACAAGCTGACCATTCAGGCGGCCGATTTGTCCGGAAACAAACAAAAGGCCGCTTGCTTCAACGGCATCCGTATAGGGCGGCGTTGACGGAGGTGCCGACGGCGTCTGGGCATAACCGGCAAGGACCAGTGAACAAGCGAAGAGGGTAAACAGAATACGTTTCATGAAAGTTGCTGATTAAAAAGGCAAAGAACGTAAAAGCTAGCCATCTGTACTTTTTTTTAAGTGAATGTTCTTACTTTTGTTGTAACGTCGCACACGTATCTAATACATGTCTTTGAAAGAGTACGGAAGCAATATTCAAAAACTGGTCGACAACATTGTCGCCATTGAAGATCGGGAAAAGCGCACGCGCTATGCTCACATTCTGGTTGAGCTGATGCGCCAGATTCACCCGAACATGAAAGACGGCCAGGACTACTATAACAAGCTCTGGGACGATCTTTATATTATCTCTGGTTTTACCCTTGATGTTGACAGCCCCTATCCGCCGCCGCCGGTTGAGATTTTGGGCCGTAAGCCTCAGCGTGTCCCCTACAATACGCATAATCTGAAATTTAAACACTTCGGCCGCAATATCGAACTACTGATTGAAAAAGCGCTGACCATCGAGGATGCCGATGAAAAACGGGCGTTTGTTTCGTACCTTACCCGGCTGATGCGGACGCTGTACCAGAGCTGGAACAAGGAATCAGTCGAAGACGAAACCATTTATCAAAGCCTTGTTGACCTCTCGAGGGGACGATTGCTGGACGAAGTCGATGCAATCCGTAACGGTGGTCTGGTAGAAGGTACCCCGCGCGAACGTACCAGTGACCAGCCGCAGCGGGCCGGTAACAGTGTACGTCCCTATACAGGCAGCTATTCCAATCCGTATAATAATACGGGACGCGAGAACCGGAACACAGGCGGACACCGGGAGAACCGTAACCAAAACCGTAATGACCGCAACGACCGCCGTAACGACAATAATAACAGCTCGTTCCGGGGCCGCAACAACAACGATAACCGGGGTCGGCGGCGATAATTCAAAACTAAATGGCTTCATTCAAAATTACCGGTGGCCGGCAGCTTAAAGGTGAGCTGGTCCCTCAGGGTGCTAAAAACGAGGCGCTGCAAATCGTCTGTGCCGTCTTGCTGACAAGCGAACCTGTTACCATTCATAACATTCCTAACATCCGGGACGTAAACCAGCTCATCGACCTGCTCGGCGACATGGGCGTATGGGTAACCCGGACCGGTGAATCATCGTACCGCTTTCAGGCGAGCGATGTTAACCTCGACTACCTCGAAACTGATACGTTTAAGCGTAAAGCCGCTGCCTTGCGCGGGTCGGTAATGCTGCTGGGTCCGATGCTGGCGCGCTTTAAAAAAGGCCGTATCCCGCGCCCTGGTGGTGATAAAATCGGCCGCCGCCGCTTAGATACCCACTTCCTCGGCTTTGAAAAGCTGGGCGCCGAATTCCACTTCGACGGTGATTTCTACCGCGTAGAAGGCGAGCACCTGAAAGGTACATACATGCTGCTCGACGAGGCATCGGTAACCGGTACGGCCAACGTACTGATGGCTGCCGTGATGGCCGAAGGGATCACAACCATTTACAACGCCGCCTGCGAACCTTACCTGCAGCAGCTCTCGAAGATGCTGAATGCAATGGGCGCCAAAATCTCAGGCGTTGGCTCAAACCTGCTGACGATCGAAGGGGTTTCCGAACTGCACGGCACCGACCATACGATGCTGCCGGACATGATCGAGATCGGTTCGTTCATCGGGCTGGCCGCTATGACGCAGTCAGAAATAACGATTAAAAACTGCCGCATTCCGGAGCTGGGCATTATCCCTGACGTGTTCAAACGCCTGGGTATTCAGATGGAATTCCGCGGTGACGATATTTACATTCCTTCGCAGGACCGCTATCAGGTGGACACCTTCCTGGACGGTGGCATGATGACGATCTCCGATGCGCCGTGGCCGGGCTTTACGCCTGACCTGCTGAGTATCGTACTCGTAACGGCTATCCAGGCACAGGGAACGGTACTGATTCACCAGAAAATGTTTGAAAGCCGCCTGTTCTTCGTCGACAAACTGATTGAGATGGGCGCACAGATTATTCTTTGTGACCCGCACCGCGCTACGGTGGTTGGTCTGGGCCGTCAGCAGCAGCTGCGCGGTATCCGGATGACCTCGCCGGACATCCGGGCGGGGGTTTCCCTGCTGATCGCTGCCCTGTCGGCAAGCGGATCAAGCATTATTGACAACATTGAACAGATTGACCGTGGTTATCAGAACATTGACACGCGTCTGAATGCCATCGGTGCCGAGATTGTCCGGTTGTAACGAGTCCGTTCACCCATTTTTAAAGCCGTTTGCAGGACACTGCGACGGCTTTTTTGTTTTATATGTATACACGATGCTTTTTCACTCAACAACCATGAACGATAGACAACGAAACCTGGCCATTGCCGGCGGAATACTGGCAGTGCTGATTATAGCGGGCATTTTTTTCTGGCCCACCCTGAATAAACCGAAAACAGCGCCCAAACAGTGGTATGGCGTCAGTCTGCTGCATCAGGCGAACCGCATGGCCGACTCAGTTGGCATTGATACAACACGCTTTGTGGTCAGAGAAACCGATGACTCGCTGCGGGACCGCGACGCGCGCAAGCAACTGACGGCGCTGCTGCTTGAACTGCGCTATGGCAAAACACCGTCTCAGTTTACCTACAACAGTCTGAAGCCGGTGATCGACACCAGCTGGGCCGTTTCGCTCGCCAATCAGGAAGGAAAAAATCTCCCGGATTCGGCACTTCCGGTTTCAGCGTTCAGACCTTACCAGACGCTGGTTGGCCAATACCATCAGGCGCGTAGTCATGTCTCGGCCGATTCGCTGCTGTCGTACCGGCAAACGCTGAACTTTTACCGGTATCTGAACCGCTTCCCGATGGATCATTTCGTGATCGTTAACCTGCCGACGGCTTCGCTGACCGTTTTCGACCGGAAAGGCGACCGCCTGCTGACCTCAGACGTAATTGCCGGAAAGGCCGATAAGCAAACACCCTGCATGGCTACCACCATGAATCAGATTGTAACGTATCCTTATTGGAACGTACCGAAAGGGATCGGGCTGAAGGAGATTCTGCCCAAAGTGCAGCGTAATCCGAACTTTCTGGACTCGCAGAACATGCAGGTACTCGACGACCGCAATCAGGAAGTTGACCCCTCCTCGCTGGACTGGGCCTCGTTTTCGGCCGACAATTTTCCGTACCGCTTCCGGCAATCGTCGGGCTGCCACAATTCGCTGGGGCTGCTCAAATTTGACCTGAAGAATCCATATGCCATTTACCTGCACGACACCAACGGCCGCGACCTGTTTACGGAGTCATCGGACCGGTTCCGGAGCCACGGGTGTGTGCGGGTGCAGAAGCCGGTTGACCTGGCCAATCTGGTGCTGGAAAAGAAAGTGTTTGATGACGGATTTATGAACCGGTGCCTCGTGGATCAGACCCCTAAAACACTAAAACTGCCCAAAGAAGTCCCCGTCTTTATTGTGTATCTGACCACAGACGTAGACCCCTCAGGGCAGGTTGCGCACTACCGCGATATTTACGCGATGGTGAAATAAGGCTTAGCCAAGAACAAACGACGATTTTTTCAGGTAGGTCATGTCCGGATAGTATAAAAACAGGCATGACCCGCCTTTAATCGCCTGGATGATAGGCGTTGACATTTCCATTGACACCGCAGGGCATCCCTGGCTGCGGCCAAGGCGGCCGGTTTGTTTGATGATGTCTTCGCACACATAATCCGCCCCGTGCATAACAATGGAACGGGCAAAGGCATTATCGTTAAAATCCTTTTCCAGACCGCGCAGTTTAAGTGACAGGCCATGTTTACCCTGATAGGTGTTCATGGTCTGGTAAAAGCCCAGGCTCGACTGAAACGACGAATTAACGTTTGAGAAGGCTTTTGGCACCAGTTCGCCTGAATTGCGGCCATGCGAAACATAGGTGTTGAACAACAACCTGCGCGTTGTCAGGTCAATAACATATAAGCGTTTATGGCTCGAAGGCTGGGTAAAATCAACGATGGATAATACCGGCCGGACACCCGGAATCTTGTGCATCCCCCGGAGTGCCAGATCAAACACATCGCGGTTCAGCCCCGATTCTACCAGATGGAGTTCATCATAAATGGTATGCACGGTCGGCGTGGCCGGGACGAGTTTTTCAGTTGAGGCAACAGGGCGGGTGGACTTTCCCAACGTGGTGATTACTAACAGAGCCAATACGGTCAGCAGTGTTTTTTTCATAAGGTAAATCACTTTACGGCTATGGTATTATAACACTAAGATGCAACTTTTAATTCGTTTTTGGTAGTCTTACCGCAAAATCACCAAAAATGCACCGGATGCGTTACCTTTGTTTTTCCGGCATATTGCTGACCATCTAAAGCGTACACAAAACAGACAGTAAACTTGAATAATACACTGGCACGCATCATTTCCGTTGCGTTTCACCCGTTGCTTATGCCGACCTGGCTTTTCGGCATTTTGTTGTATCAGGTACCTGTAGTGCTCGGTCTCGATACATTTTCCGTTGAACTCCGCATACGGTTACTTGTTCTGATTCTGATCGGCACATTTGCCGTTCCGTCGCTGCTGATTTATTTTCTGTTCAGGAGCGGCTACGTCCGCAGCCTGCACCTCGACGACCGGCTCGACCGGCGGCTCCCCTACCTCATCACCGGCTTTGTCTACTCGTTTCTGACGTTTCTTTTTGCGTTCCGGATGCAGCTCATTTCTGACGTAGCCCCCGAAATTGCCGTTATTCTGGGCAGCATCACGATGTCGATTCTGCTGGTCGGTATCATCAGTCTGTTCTGGAAAATCAGTGCCCACGGTGTCGGAATTGGTGGCAGCCTCGGAGCGGTGGCCGGGATAGTGCTCAAATTCAGCGAAACCGATCTGGTGTATACCCTCGCGATGCTGATTCTGCTGGCCGGTATCATCCTGAGCGCCCGGCTACAGCTGAATGCCCATACGCCTTCACAGGCGAGTGTAGGACTGCTGCTTGGTATTGCGGTCAGCCTCACGGCCGTATTTTTATACGTATAGTTTGAGATGTCCGGAAGATTTGACTCTTTTACGGCAAACATCAACGCAACAAAACCAACATTATGTACGAATTCCTGACCTACGACGTTGACGGGGGCATTTGCCGTATTACACTCAACCGGCCTGCCGTCTATAACGCCCTAAGTCCCGGCCTGATTCTGGAAATTACCCGCGCCATGGAAGCGGCCGGCGCCGATGAGGCGGTGCGGGTTGTTGTCCTGACCGGTGCCGGCGAAAAAGCGTTCTGTTCGGGCGCCGATCTGAAAGAAGGCATGTCCTCGGCGATGACGGGTGGCGGCCTGTCGCTGGGCGATTCGCTCCGGAACACCTACCATCCCATGATTATGGCGATCCGGGAGCTGCCCAAGCCGGTGATTGCCCGCGTAAACGGGATTGCGGCGGGGGCCGGTTGTTCGCTGGCGCTGGCCTGCGACGTGATTGTGATGGCCGATGAGGCGTATTTAAGTCA
Source organism: uncultured Arsenicibacter sp. (assembly GCF_945952095.1). Classification (GTDB taxonomy): domain Bacteria; phylum Bacteroidota; class Bacteroidia; order Cytophagales; family Spirosomataceae; genus Arsenicibacter. The sequence continues at coordinate 15,229 of NZ_CAMFHL010000108.1, forward strand.
GATTTTTGTTAACATCGGCCTCATGCCCGATGCCGGCTCGACGTTTTTCCTGCCACGGCTGGTGGGTAGCCTGAAAGCCTTCGAACTGTGCAGCACCGGCCGGAAGGTATACGGCCCCGAGGCGCAGCAGCTAGGTCTGGTCAGCAGTTCGGTGCCAGCCACGCATCTGGACGATGCCGTCGGTCAGCTGGTACAGTATTATGCCGCCGCGCCGACAAAATCGATCGGAGCGATGAAAAAAGTTTTAAATGAATCGCTGTCGTCGTCGTTGGTGCAACAGCTGGAAAAAGAAGCTGACAATCAGGATTTTTTGGGTCGTTCGGCCGATGCGATGGAAGGCATCGGATCCTTCTTAATGAAGCGGAAACCCACTTTTTCCGGAAAATAGCTGATTTTTTTTCGTCTGAAATTTGGAGTGAATAATTTATTTCCTACCTTTGCAGTCCCAACACGGGAACACAGCAATAACAATACGCATTCGTAGCTCAATTGGATAGAGCACCTGACTACGGATCAGGAGGTTTGGGGTTCGAATCCCTACGAGTGCACTGGGAGCCGCTTCATTTGAAGCGGCTTTTTCTTTTCTACTTAAACCCTGCTTACCCGCTCCTCTCTTTCACACAGGCAGACTCTCTGAAGCACTACAGCGTTATATATAGAACGACTCTTTTAACAAGGTCTGCTCACCAAAAAGCACAAAGGGTTTAGTATATTTTAGTACCTTACAATAGCGAAACACCTTTCCAATATGGAAGTCCTTGATACTAAGCAACTCGTTTTTTTTAAGAATAAACGGTACTCGTTTTCCGGTCACGACACCTTTCATTGTCGGTTACTGTGGCTAAAAAAAGGCTATTATTTTTTAAAGGCACACGGAAATTTTAATGCCGACGACGCACCTGTTACCCTCGGTGTGGGCAAGAATATGGTGCAGGCTATCCGGTATTGGATGCGGGCATTCGGACTACTGGAAGAAAAAAATGGCAAAGAATTTCCAAATACATTAGCAGACCTGTTGTTTGGCGGTTTGAACGGCGAAGAGCCACTTGACCCCTTTCTGGAAGACAATGCCACATTATGGCTCCTTCATTATCAGCTGATTAAAACGCAACAAGCCTCAACGTACTGGATCATCTTCAACGAGTTACGGAAACGGAAAATTGAATTTCTAAGCGACGACTTCATTCGGTTTGTCGAACTCAAGGGAAAAGACGAGGGGTTCGCTACCAATAGAAACACGTTAAGCACTGACTTCAGTGTTTTCCTCCGGATGTATTACCGTGAAACCGTCGATAAGAATGGCAAGACCAAAGACCGCGAAGATACCTTTTCGGGTATCCTGACCGAATTAGACCTTGTGCGATGCATTTTCCGGAAGACGCCTGACGGGAGACGGGAAATCCCCGTTTATGTCATTACCCCTACCGAACGGGAAGATATCCCGGCAGAACTACTGCTCTACTGCCTGCTCGACTCACCCGAACTTGGCTTATCTATCAGCCTGGAAACACTCGAAAACGAACCGGGAATGCCCTGCTCGGTGTTTGCCATGAACCGCGATGGTTTACTTGCCAAAATTGAGCAACTGACTGCCCGCTATCCGTATATTACCTACAGTGATCAGGCAGGGGTGCGCGAATTGCAGTTTAAAGAAAAACCCGCCGACAAGTATCAGATTCTGAACGATTACTATGCAAAAGCCCTCATTTAGCCCCTCTGTTAACATCATCCGTGATGCCGACCGGGCGATGGTTTATTACCCAACCGAAAACACCCGACGGATTGTATCGCAGCTTGTGACCGATTACCATAACGGTATCCGGGCATTTACGCTTATCGGGTCATATGGTACGGGTAAAAGTGCGTTTTTATGGGCATTTGAACAGAACCTGAAAGCAGACGGGAAGCCTTATTTCCGGCCGCAGTTGTTTGGCAGTGGCCCGACAGAAGTCATCCGTTTTGTCGGCGAGTTTCAGTCATTAGCACAGGTGATCGCCGGTCATGTTGGCTTGTCGGCAGAAGCATCCCCGAATGATATTTTTGCGGCACTGTATTACAAACACAAAACAGCACTGACTACGGGCCGGTTGGTTATGCTGATCGACGAATTCGGTAAGTTTCTGGAATATGCGTCGCAGTACGATACGGCACAGGCGATTTACTTCATGCAGGAATTGGCCGAGTTTGTGTCGGACCCACGTCATAATGCCCTGCTGATTACGACCGTACACCAAAACGTTGACGCCTACGCCTTTGGCCTCCGCAAAGAGCAGAAACAGGAATGGAGCAAGGTAAAAGGCCGCTTTTGGGAGATAACCTTTAACGAACCGATTGAGCAACTGCTCCGGTTGGCGGCTACTCACCTGAGCGAACAGACCCAAACCGGACAGGATCAAACAGCGATTCAGGAAATCGTTGCCCTCGCGAAAGAGTCTCGTGCGTTCGACCTGAACGCCGCCTATACGACCGAAATTGCTACCGGCCTGTTTCCCTTGGATATATTGGCCGCCAATGTGCTGGCAATTACCCTGCAACGCTACGGGCAAAACGAACGCAGTCTGTTTACGTTTCTGGAATCGTCGGACCACACAAGCCTGAAACGCTTCCGGCGCGACAACCCCGATTCGGTGTATGGTATCAGCGCCGTTTACGATTACCTGTTTTTTAACTTCTATTCGTACCTGCAATCCAAACACAGTCCCGATCACGCAGCCTGGGCCGTAATGCGCGACGGTTTGGATGAAATCGAACGGGAATTCGCCGAACGGGTAGACGATTATCAGGCAATTTTCAAAACGATTGCATTACTGAATCTGACAGCGGCAAAGGGTAGCACGCTCGATAAAAAGTTTCTGGTTCGTTATGCCAAAACGTGTCTGCATATCCCGGATGCCGGAGCGCTTATCGACAAACTGAAACAAAAACTGATTGTTGTTTACAGACCGCATGCCAAACGGTTTGTCCCCAACAATGGTACAACGCTCGACGTTGAAGCCGCGCTCATTGCCGCTGAAGGCAAAGTCGAGAAAAGTGAGGCTGTCGCGGCCCTGTTGCAACGCTACGACGACCTGCCTCCGGCCCTGGCAAAAGCCTATACCTTTGAAACCGGTACGCCCCGCCTGTTCGATTTTGTGATTACCGACGAACTGCGGGCCGATCTGCCAACGGGTGAAGTCGACGGATTTATCTACCTCGTTTTTAGCGAAAACCTGACCCTTGATAGGATTCAGGCATTTTCTGCCGAACATCAGGACAAAGCCCTGTTGTTTGTTTATTATGAAAATGCCCGCAACATCATTGACCTGCTCTATGATCTGCAAAAGCTGGAACAGGTAAAGGCCGACAATAACGATGATAAGGTGGCCATCAAACTCCTGGACGAGAACATTGAGGCTACCGTTAAATCGCTGAATCATTTTATTGTGGGAAATCTGTATGTGGGTTCGTCACACCTGAAATGGGTTTGGCAGGGCACAACACAGCCGATTGACTCGCAACGGCGGTTTAATCAACTCCTGTCGCGGGTGTGTAAAACGGTTTACCCCGATACGCCTGTGTTCTGGAACGAACTTGTGAACCGCCACAAAATTTCGGCGTCTATATTTTCAGCGCGGAAGTTCTATTTTCAACAGCTTGTCGAACACTACGACGAACCCGACCTTGGTTTCGACAAAGACCGTTTTCCGCCCGAGAAAACGATTTACCTAACGCTGCTCAAGCAGAACGGCGTAAACCTGAACCCGAACGATCCGGCTTTCCGGGCCGAGATTGCGGAAGACTCCTCGTTCAGGTCGCTGTGGGCGTGTTCTGAATCGTTTCTGGAAGAAGCCAAGCACACGCGCCGGCCACTGACCGAGTTTGTTGATCTGCTGAGCCGAAGCCCGTTTAAACTGAAACAGGGGCTGATTGACTTTTGGATACCGACCTACCTCTTCATCAAACGCAACGATTTTGCCTTGTTTGAAGCGGGGGTGTATGTACCTGCTCTTTCGGGCGACATTCTGGATTTGCTGGTAAAGAACCCCGACAACTACGCGATAAAGGCGTTTGGGGTCGATGGTGTCCGGCTCAATCTGTTCAACAGCTACCGGCAGTTGCTCAATCAGAGTACGCAGCTACAGTTTAGTAATCAGCTCTTTGTTGATACGGTCCGGCCTTTCCTGACTTTTTACCGGGACTTACCCGATTACGCTAAACATACACGCCGGCTGAGCCGCGAAGCCCTTGCCGTGCGCGAGGCGATTGCGAATGCCCGCGAACCGGAAAAAACGTTTTTCGATGACTTCCCGTTGGCCCTTGGGTATTCGTTTGATAGCTTACAGGTCTCCGACAATGTTTTTGAAACCTACATCAGCACATTGCAACAGGCAATTACCGAAATCCGGACCTGCTACGATGCGCTGATCAGCCGTTTTGAAACCTTTATCCTGCATGAGTTTATCGGCGAAGAGATCGGTTTTGCCGAGTATAAACCCCGTTTGCAGGCCCGTTTTCAGAAATTGAGCCGCCACCTGCTACAACCGTCTCAAAAAACCTTTGTGCAACGCCTTGACTCACAGCTTGATGACCGCAAGGCATGGCTTAACTCCATGGCACAGGCCGTGGTCGGCCGCTCACTCGATGTGTTACGCGACGCCGATGAGCACGTCTTATATGACAAGTTCACCCGCATTATCCGCGACCTCGACAACCTGACCCACCTTGCCAAAGCCGATGTAGACACAGCAAAAGAGGAGGTATTTAGTCTGGAAATCAGTTCGTTTGTCGATGGCATCAGCAAAGACCTTGTCAGGATTCCGGCGAGCAAGAAAGTACAGGTAACACAAGTAGAGGCAAGTATCCGTAAACTTTTGCATTCAGATACAATCGTTAATATTGCAGCATTAACGAACGTACTTAAAGAATTACTCAAAAAATGACCAAAGTCAGACACGTTTTAGGAATTTCGGGCGGAAAGGACAGCGCAGCTTTGGCCATCTACATGAAGCAGCGGTATCCTGAACTCGATATCGAATACTACACCTGCGACACCGGCAAGGAACTGGAAGAAACCTACCAACTCATTAAAAATCTGGAGGTCTATCTGGGCAAACCGATTACACGGTTAGTCGCTGCCGAGAAAAGCACCCAAAATCCGTTTGATCATTACCTACAGCTTTACGGTGGCTACCTGCCCTCCTCAAATTCCAGATGGTGTACGAAAAAACTGAAGCTTGATCCGTTTGAAAAATTTGTCGGCACCACACCGGTAATCTCGTACGTGGGCATTCGGGGCGACGAAGACCGTGAAGGCTATATCTCCAAAAAGAGCAACATTCAGTCGATTTTTCCCTTCCGCAAAAACATCTGGAGCGAAGACGTCATCAGCAAGGTATTGGCAAACAACAACCTGAAAACGGTGGCTGAGCTGTTGGAACAGCTACCCGACACAAACAGCAGTACCCGCTTTGCCGACTTGCTGAGCAAACCGCTGTCGTTCAGTTTCACGCAGCCGCAAAAACTGAACCTGCTGCTCGATACCGATACGAAGCTATTCAATCAGTTGGTTTTTCAATTCCTGAAACAAACGGCTTATCCGTTGGCGACCGAAGCCGGTTTTCCGTTGCTGGAAAACGACGAGGTATTGGTCCGCGCTGACATTTTCCGGCTGCTTGAAGAAAGTGGCGTGGGCGTACCGGCGTATTACAACAAGGTCGATTTTTCGGTAAACGGGCAAACGGGGCAATATTCGCGGAGCCGTTCGGGCTGCTACTTCTGCTTTTATCAGCAGAAAATCGAATGGATTTGGCTTTACGAACAACACCCCGACCGTTTTGCGGCAGCGATGGAGTACGAAAAAGAAGGCTACACCTGGAACGACGACGAACGGCTCGAAGACATGATCCGGCCCGAACGGATGGAATCCATCAAAGCCGAGTACATAAAGCGGACGACCCGCAACAAACTAAAAACCAAATCACCGTACCTGCTCGACATCCTCGACGAAACCGAAGGCGAGGGCTGCGCGGCTTGTTTTATTTAAAATCAACTTCACACATGGACTTTCTTAAAGCAAATCTCAAAGAATTACTTGATAAAACGGCAAAAAACCAACTTGTATTGCCCAATTTTCAGCGAGACTATGTTTGGAGACCTGAACAACAAAGAATGCTTATAGCGTCTTTGTTAGTGAATTTACCTATAGGCACCTTCTTAATTTTAGATGGTCAGGCTAATGATTTTATAAGTAAAGAATTATGTTTTAATAGAAAAGCAAAGCCTACGGACACCTGTTCGTTCTTACTTGATGGACAACAAAGACTATCGACTATCAGAAATGTATTCTCAGATCTTTTTGGCTTTACAGGGTGGGAGAATAACTGTGATTTTATGCATTATCATCTAAAATATAGGTGGTTCCTTGATCTTAATGAAGAGGCTTGTAAAGAATCCTTAGGGTATGAGAGGCTAAGATTTCTAGTAGAACTAAATCAAGACGGTCGACAGGAGAGTGTACCCATTTTGAGAACGAAAGAGCCGAATGATATTCTAGTTTGCATAAAAAATTATCC
>NZ_CAMFHL010000109.1 GCF_945952095.1 uncultured Arsenicibacter sp.
TGTCTATAATGTTTATATAATTGTATCATATATCAAAAGATTTTTCGGTTTGTCACAGTACTTTATTTTAATAGTCTAATTTTCTCTTAGTAAAGTACTATGTTGTTTCAAAGGTATTTGTTTTTTATTTGGTTGTATGCATCTGCACAAAATATTTTTTCAGTGGCCCGCGCTGAGACCCTGAAAAAGCCGCAGATTATTTGGGGATTTTACGCACATCAGCAGATTAACCGGTTGGCGGTTTTTACACTCCCGCCGGAAATGATGCCTTTTTTTAAAAAACATATCGGCTTTCTGACAGACAATGCCGTTAATCCGGATAAACGCCGGTATGCGGTAGTCGGGGAGGCGCCCCGGCATTTTATTGATCTGGATATGTATCCTGATACATCGGCAGAAGCATTACCGCGTTTCTACAAAACGGCTGCTGAACGGTTTGGTGAGGATACGCTGGCCATGCACGGGATTGTCCCCTGGCATATACAACTGGCGAAGTACCAGCTGACCGAGGCTTTCCGGCAGAAGAATATACGGCGTATCCTGCGGCTGGCTGCTGATTTGGGGCATTATATTGCGGATGCCAATGTGCCCCTGCACACTACCCGCAACTATAACGGACAGCTAACCGGTCAGCATGGCATTCATGGCTTTTGGGAAAGCCGGTTGCCGGAATTATTCAGTACAGACTATGATTTCTGGGTCGGGCAGGCGGTATATGTGTATTCTCCGCAAAAAGCGGCCTGGCGGGCTGTGTTTACTGCGCATGCAGCCCTGGACTCTGTGCTCTGTTACGAAGATGAACTGACGAAGAAACTGGGAGACCGCAAGAAATTTGGTTTTGAGGACCGGAATGGTGTATCGACCAAGGTATACAGTGCAGAATTCTCACGGCAATATCATGAATACCTGAGCGGACAAGTCGAACGGCAGATGCGGGCATCGGTGAAAATGACCGGCGATTTCTGGTTCACTTGCTGGGTCGATGCCGGACAACCGGATTTACGTAAACTGGCCGAAAAAGACTTGTCTGCCGACGAAAAAGGAGAGGAAGAAACCGAAAAGAGGAGCTGGATTAAACGGCTGCTGAATATCCGGAGCGAAGACGAATAAAAAAGCCTCTGTGCATAGCTGCGCACAGAGGCTGTATAATGCGATTGATAGGTCTTTTAGTTTACCCGCAGCTTTTGGCCCGGGCGTAGCCGTGAGCGCGATGATAAATGATTTTTGCGGGCCAGCGTTGATACTGACAAACCGTACCGGCCGGCAATCGACGATAAGGTTTCTCCCGGACGCACACGGTGCAGGACCGTACGCTTAAAACGGGTTGGGGTTCCGCCGCTGCTCGAACGGCCGCCGCGTAAATAATCCCAGGCACTGCTGGTCAGCAGGAAATGCTCGCCAACCACCTGGTTATCCGGGAACCGGAAAATATTCAGTGGACTGAACGGATTGCCCTCATAGCGGGTCTCGAAATGCAGGTGAGCCCCGTAGCTGCGGCCGGTATTGCCGCCCAGACCAATCTGATCCCCCGCTTTCACCAGCTGACCCTGTTCAACCAGCTGTTTTGACAGGTGACCGTACAAGGTTTCAAGGCCGTTATAATGCCGGACAACGACAAAACGGCCGTAACCGCCACCATTCCAGCCAACGACACGCACAATGCCGTCAAAGGCCGAATAAACCGGATCACCGGTTTCTAGGTCAAGGTCAGCTCCTGTATGCCAGCGGCCCCAGCGATACCCGAAGTTAGACGTTAATTTGCCCTCCTGTAAGGGCGCAGACCAGAAATGGTTGGCCGGCGGATCGTACAGCTTGATGTCGATGGTTTCGTCGAACTCCAGCGGATCAAGGCCATAAGGGTTAATAATGTTCGAATCCCAGACCTGATAGTACTCGGCGATTTTGACCCATTCGTCACCTACCTGAACGGAATCAACTACTTCGACAACTTCAATTTCGCCCTGGTCGATCATGCTGGTGTCTTCTGCAACAACGGGATTGACCTCTTTCTTTGGCTCGAACTGATTGTTGAAACGTAAGTTGGTTGTTTCCTGCTCAAATACTTCGACTGGCTTTGCCGGTGTTTGTACCGTCGGGAAATTCGGGTTGTTTTTGGGTTTAATGTTAGGCGTTTTTTTGAACAGGCCGCGTTCCTGTGCCTGCACGTTGGCGGTAACGCAGCAACCGCCAGCGGCCAGAAGGCAAAATAGAATTAGTTTTCTCATCCTCGTCAGATGGGTTTACAGGTGGCTGTCGGGGCTGGCAGACAAATCAGTCAGGGGAAACAGCCACCTGCAAACGGAGTTTGGGGTTAATGTACAAGCTGCTCCTGAAACTCAAGCGTCACCAGATACCGTTCGGCATCCAGCGCCGCCATACAACCCGTACCGGCAGCTGTAACAGCCTGACGGTAAACATGGTCCTGCGCGTCACCACAGGCAAATACACCCGGAATATTGGTCCGTGTGCTGCCTTTTTCTGTAATAATATAGCCGTTTTCGTCAAGCGTCAGGTAATCCCCGAAGATTTCTGTATTCGGCTTATGACCAATGGCAACAAAGAAACCTGTTGCATCGATATCTGATTCTTCGTTGGTTACAATATTGCGTACCCGTACGCCGGTCACTTCTTCGTCACCCAGTACCTCAACGGTTTCCGTATTCCAGTGAATATGGATGTTTGACTTAGCCATTACCCGTTGCTGCATGAATTTCGAGGCACGCATTTCGCCGCGGCGAACGAGCATGTGTACGTTACGGCACATGTTCGACAGGTAGTGCGCTTCTTCGGCAGCGGTATCACCGGCACCAACAATCACTACGTCCTGGCCACGGAAAAAGAATCCGTCACAGACCGCACAGGCCGATACGCCGCGACCGTTCAGCCGCATTTCCGACGGCAGGCCGAGCCATTTCGCCGAAGCACCAGTCGAAATAATAATGGTATCCGCTGTAATTTCGTGCTGATCGTCGACAATAGCACGAAGCGGACGTTCTGAGAAATCAACTTTTGTAACTAAACCATACCGGACATCCGTCCCGAAACGGCGTGCCTGCGATTCCAGATCCTGCATCATCACAGGGCCCTGAACGCCATCCGGATAACCCGGAAAATTCTCAACGTCGTTAGTAATGGTTAACTGGCCGCCAGGCTGCGGACCCTGATACAGAATAGGACTCAGGTTCGCGCGGGCCGCATAAATTGCTGCTGTATAACCAGCCGGACCTGAACCAATAATAAGGCACTTAACGTGTTCTGGAGTCATGGTAGGTAAGTTGTCTGCCATTTGATAAACTATTTGTTCACTTATTTACAGTGATGTACTCCGACAACATATGCAAAGTTGAAAAAATTTCATTGAGAAACCAAGCAGTTTGGTGGAGTGATGGACCCTGAACAGGTGGATTTGTACAAATCAATGAATTATACGAAAAAGCCGCAGCCCCCGCCCGAAAAAGTTTTCCGGACGGGGGCTGCGGCCTTAATTAAAGCACACGCCACTCAATCCGGCGGTTGAGACGGCGATTTTCTTCGGTAGTGTTCGGCGCCAGCGGCCTGGCCTCGCCGTAACCGGCTGCCTGTATCCGGCCGGCGTCAATACCGGCTTTAGCAAGGTAGTCAACAACGGCCTGCGCCCGCTTTTTCGACAAATTCAGATTAGTAGCCGCTTCGCCCTGATCGTCGGTATGCCCGGCAATTTCAATCTTAACGGTCGGGTTGGTTTTCAGGAAATCAGCCAGCCGGTCAAGCTCCGTGCGGGATTTATCGGCCAGATCATACCGGCCGGACTCAAAGAAGATGTTATTCAGCGTTTCGCGGGCAGCGTCTTTTCCCGTGGTAATGGGTTCGAGCGGCACGCTCAGCGTCAGGCCGTCGCCTTTGGTTTTCTGCGTAAAATCAAACGAAAGACTTTTGAAGAGATACCCCGGCACGCTGACGTACAACGCATATTCGCCGCCGCTTGGCAGCACGGAGGTGTATTGCCCGGTTTGCGCATCAGCCGTAAAGCGGTTGATGACCTGTTTAGTGGCCAGGTCGATAAGTTCGATGGTAGCAGGCAGCGGTTTTTTCGTCCGCGCATCCACGATGGTGCCTTTCAGATAGCTGACCGGCTTTACCCGTTCGCGCAGGGATTCCGGCAGGTCGAACATATACAGGCGTGATTTCTGCGAAACACCTTCTTTCTGCTCCTCATATGAGTAATAGGCACGGGTGCCGTTGGCGGTCACAAACAACGATGCCTGATCATCGGCATTGTTGATGGGGTAGCCCAGGTTAACCGGCTGCGACCAGCTTTTCGGCGCATCGGTTGCGGTTGGGTTATCGGAAACAAACAGGTCATACCCTCCCATGCCTACATGCCCGTCAGACGCAAAAAACAAACTGCGGCCGTTGGCATGAATAAACGGTGAGGCTTCGTTGAACGGTGTATTGACCGGCGCTCCTACGTTGACCGGCGTTTGCCAGTTGCCGTCCGGATCGAGATCTGTCCGCCAGATGTCGCGCTTACCAAGCCCTCCCGGCCGGTCCGACACAAAATAAAGACGACGTCCATCGGCCGAAAGCGACGGCTGCGATTCATAAAAACGACTGTTTACAATCGGGCCTAAATTCTGCGGTGCTGACCACTCGCTGCCGGTTTTGCGGCTGACATACAGATCGCAACCGCCAAGGCCGGCGCGGTTCTGGCAGGCCGTATAGACCAGCATCCGCCCATCGGCCGATAAACTGGCCGTCCCTTCGTTGTCCGGTGTATTGATCGACTGCGAGATAGAGACCGGTGCGTTCCAGGTTTCACCGGTAAACGTAGAGACTTGTAAATCTTCGTCGCCCTCAGCTTTAAGCGCCGTAAACACCAGCGTTTGTTCGTCGGCGGTCAGTACCGGGAAATACTGGGAAAGTGTTGTTTGCAGGGTAGGGGATACCGGCCTTGGCGTAACTGACTGCGGGTTCTGCATAGCCTCCTGTCCGAACTTTGCGGTTGCAATGAGGCGCTGAATCCGCGAGGCTTGGGCCGATTGCGGCGCGAAGGCGGTCAGGTAGCGCTCCAGCACGGGCAGCGCTTCGGCATAGCGTCCCTGCCGCATCAGCAGCGACGAAACCGACTGAAAAGCCACACCCGACAGCGTCGGATCGGGTTGCAGGCGCATGGCGTTCTGGAAAGAAGCAAGGGCCGCATCATACCGTTTCCGGAATTCGTAGAGCTGACCCAGTTTGATATGCGCGTCCAGAAAATCGGGCGATCGTTTGACGGCCTCCTGCATAAAGGTAATGGCCTCCTCCGGCTTCCGCTCGGTAAACAGCTTATTGCCCTGATTATAGAGATCACGGGCTTTCGAATCCTGCGCCCGGGTTGGGCTGGGAGCATAGAGCATGGTGCATAAGGCCAGTATCCTCAGCCCGTTGCGCCATGCCCTGTGCCCTATGCGCTTAGCCCTAAGCACTACACCCTCAGCCTCACCTGTCAGGGAATATCCATGTACTTGTGTGTTTGCAACGAAACCTGCCATTGCGGATTACTTTTTACGTATTCAACGATGAGGGGCAGCATTTCGTTTGTCCGGCTCCATTCCGGTTGCAAAAAGAGGCGGCAGTCGGGCCGTAAATGCGGAACGAACGACTCGGCAAACGCAAAGTCTGATTTATTATAGATGATGACTTTCAGCTCGTTGGCCTGTGCGTAGATGCCCGGATGCGGCTCCTTGAATTTTTTGGGCGAAAAGCAGATCCAGTCCCACGTACCCGTTACGGGATACACGCCGGAAGTCTCGATGTTGGTCCGGAAGCCGGCCGTTTGCAGCGCGTTTGTGAGGTCGGTGAGGTCGTGCATAAGCGGTTCGCCGCCGGTGATCACGGCCATGCGGCCGGGGTATTGCAGCGCTCCGTCCAGAATGGTATCAATCGACAGTTGCGGGTGGAGCGCGGCGTCCCACGATTCCTTTACGTCGCACCAGTGGCAGCCCACGTCGCAGCCGCCGAGGCGGATGAAGTATGCCGCGCGGCCCGTGTGTGCGCCTTCCCCCTGGAGGGTGTAGAACGCCTCCATGACCGGCAGTGCATGCGTAGTTGTTTGTTGTTCAGTAACCATGCCGCAAAGATACGACATTCCGGCGGGTTGCTGATTAAAAGCACAGGCGGCCCGTGGGGAGGGCCGCCTGTAGTGCTGGTTTAGAAGCCGAGTTGTAGCCGCGCCCCGCTGCCGGTGCTGATCCTGCCCTCGGGCCGGTAGATGATTCGTTTGCCGTAGCCGGTTGTGTTGGCCGGGACGGTCACGGTATGCCGGATTTCGAGCAAATCGCTGCTGTTTGGTACTCGCCGCTCCGACCACGTATCCGGGTTATCCCAGTTGCCGGAGGTGACGGTGTACATGGTGTAGGTAGCTGGCGGGGTGATGATATATATATTGGAATTACCCGCATATCCCGGCAGGCAACCGGACGCCGAAATACTAATAACATAGAACGTGTTGGGTTGAAGGTCGTTTAAAGTTAAAACAGAATTGTTACCTATCATTGCCTGTTTATAGAGACTTTCACTCAGAGGTTTATAATAAAGTTCTGTAAAAACTGTCTGAGGTTTGTCTGGTTCATAACTCAACCGTAATGTAATACTCTCCGGTGTTAATTTGCTTACTAATAAACTGGTGTTTATGTAAGTACAGCTATTGTTGGTTTGTATGTTAAATATATACGACCAGGGGGCGGCATCACAAATAAATCTGACCTGAAATTCATACGTTGTACCTGGTAGTAAGTTTGACACCACATAGTGATTAGTAGTCGCTGTTGCATTACCTGCCCAGGTTGTCGTTCCCGATGGGCGCCACCGGATTTCGTACTGTGCTCCCTGTGCAGGCCCTCCCCAAACCAGATCTATGGCAGTTGTACCAGTCCATAACTGATTTACAAAGCCGACAGTACCGCATTGCGTTGTGAATACCCGTGATGATGAATAGCCTGAAAGGGTTCCGTCTGAACAAATCACCTGTATTTGCCATTCGTACGCTGCGCCGGTTGTTAACGAAGGCAGGGTGTAAAACATATATCCGTGGATGGATGAGATGGGAGCAGACGATGTTATCCAGGATGATGTCCCGACTCGTCTCCACCGGAGTTGGTATTGTACGCCAACCTGACTATACCAGTATATTTCTGCCTGCGTAGGATTTATGTATGTTTCTCCCCTGGCAATATTGCTATTGCAGAATGTAGTAAAGGTATTTATTGGGGAGAAAGGCGCCGTGAAATCTAAACTACAATTATTCTGCACCCGCCATTCGTACGTTGACCCAGAGGAAAGCCCTGTAATCTGATATTTGCTTTGGGTAGTCGTAAAGCTTGTCCATTCGGAGATTCCAAGTGGACGCCATTGTACGGTGTAAAATAGGGAAGTATTACCATAATACCATTCCAGAACAGCCGATCCGCCCTCAAGACTATATAGAGACATACTGTTCGAATTCACAGGGGGGCAGGTGCTTGTTGTGAAGCTGTAAACCGATGACCATGGGGATTCGCTGCCGGGGCTACAGAGTGTCCGTACCTGCCATTCGTAGCCGGTTTGCTGCGTTAGGCCGGTCAGGCTTGCTGTATTTGACGCCACTGTGAGACTATAAGGCCAGGTACTTGAGCCTTTAGGTCTGTATTGCACCGCATAGGTTATGTTTGTCCCCAATGATTCCCAGTAAATACCGCCAAATGAATTATTGGTACCGCCATAGGTTGGCGCAGTGCAGGTAATGGTAAATGTTCTTGGAGAGGAAAGGGATGCCGTAATCCCGTCCTGACAAATAGTTTGAATCTGAGCGGTATAGACTTCCCCGTTTGTTAGTCCTGTCAACGAATAGGGAGACCCTGTTAAGCTGTTTATCGTTGTAGACGTTGGTGAAGAAACATTTCGGTAAATGAGTCGGTATTGTGTACCATTTCCATACGTATACCAATTCAACGTGGCCTGGTTACCGGTAGTAAAGACGTTGCTAATGTAGGAGGACGAACAATAGGTAGTGAAACTATTGGTGACCGAAAAAGGTGAACTGTCCTGTGCGGAGCATATTTTCTGCACCTGCCATTCGTACGTTGTATTGCCTGATAACCCGGTCAGGTTGCAGGAAGTGCCACCTATACCCGGGACGGATGTCCAGTCACTGGTACCGCGAACCCGGTAGCGGACGCTATAATTGACTCCCGACTGCCCATTCCAGGAAACAGTTATTCCTGTTGATGTACCATTTCCCCATCTCAGGCCAACAGGAGCTTCACAGGTTGCCGTGAACTGACGGGGAGTTGTAAAGGCAGATGTGCTACCGTCGGGGCAAATGGTCTGAATCTGCCATTCATACGCTTGTTCTTTCGTCAGGTTCTGCAGCGTATACGAGCTGCAGCATATACTCGTAAGCGACGTCCAGGCGGTAGTTCCGACGGCCCGCCAACGGATATTGTAGGTAAGCGAATTGCCGGCAGGCGTAGAGAAATAACCCCAGTTCAGCGTCGCTTTATCAGCGGCTAGTTGTTCCGACAGATATAAAGGTATCGGGCAGACCATGGTAAATGTCCGTTCTGCTGACCACTCAGAGTAGCTACCGTCTCCGCAAACCGACCGGATTCGCCATTGATACGTTTTGCCGTTTTGCAGGTTACTTACGTAGTAGGATGAACAGCAGTAAGTGCCCGATTCGTTCCAGGTAGCCGTGCCGGTCTCCCGCCATTGAATCTGGTAATTATTACCGGATACCGAAGCCCATCTCAGATAAACTGAGGTATAGCTTTGGTCAGACTCGGTCAGGCTGGCAGGAGTTGTGCAGGGAACATAAACGGGTAAACTCCCTGTGGTTTCCATGGTGCCGCAACTGTTCGTGGCACTGCCAATGGTATAGGTAGCTGATTGGTACGTTGTTGATGTGAATGTGTAGGGGGACGAGCTCATCCCTACAAAGGTCCACCATGAGGAACCATTGCGGTAAACTGTAAAATTCCATGGGGATTGCCCGGTTAAGGAAACCGAAATCGGCAAGGTTTGGCCCGCTGTCAGGCTAAGCGGGGTCGAGGAAATCGTGGCTACTCCACAATTCTGTGTCTGGAAGGTGGCCGTAACTGCCCATTCAGAGGATTGATTATTCCCACAGTTTGTCTGCACCTGCCATTCATAAGTTTTATTGCCGGTCAGGCCGGTTAGCAAATACTGTGTGTCCGTCACCGGTACCGGTGATGACCAGGCCGAACTCCCCTGAATCCGCCACCGTACCAGAAAACTGTTAACCGAAGCATCACACTGCCAGGTAAGTAGATACTGGCTACTGGCAGTAGGATTGGTTGTAGAGGTTAAGGCCGTTGGCACCGGACAGCTACACGTCGATTCAATCGTCAGCGGTGTTGCCGGGGTATCGGTCAGCGCCGGACTGGACGAAACAACGCGCAGTTGATAATCAGCACTGGCCGGTATGCTGGCCGGAACCGTAACCGTTAATGACCCGCCACTGGACCCCGTAACTGAACCCAGATTGGTAGGCGAGGTGAACGAGCCGTTATTGTCAGATAATTGCAGCGAAAAGATGTTGGCCTGGCTAAATGGAATGGTGGTCGCAAAACTGACCGCCAACGGTGCATTATAACAGACCGGCTGCGTGCGTTGGGTAATCTGGACAGTATTGGTGCTGTATACATTCAGTAAAAAATCTTCCGTTTCACTATAGCTATAGTTGCCACACGGATCATAAGGTATTGTGCCAAAAGCGACAATGACGCGCATTGGTAGCAGCCCTGCCGTTGTGGATGCCGGGATAGTCAGGCTGCCGGAAAAGGAAGTAGTTACCGGCGAAGGGGTAGCAAAAACCCGTTCGCTGGTTTCATAAATTCCGTTCCGGTTAACGTCCAGCCAGATGCAGATTCCTTCATAGTATGATGAACTGAGCAACGTTCCGCTGAATGAATAAGGGCGTCCGGCTGTAACGGGTACATTGATTCGTGTATTGGTGCGATAGCCGGCAGGTGAACAGCCCTGGCTTTGGGTGATTGCCTGGTTATTAAACGTAAAGCTATTAAGCCCGTCATTATCGAAACAACCATACGTTGTAATGGGGCGGCAGGTTCCCTGCGTTTTAAAACTAACCGGGCTCACATACGTCTGGCTTCCGGTAGGTGTGCACAGGCTGCGGACCTGCCATACATAACCTATTCCCTCGCGCAGACCTGTCAATGAATACGTATTGGTGCTAATTCCGTCAACCAGATTCCAGGTGCCGCTGCTTTCGGGTCGCCACGCCAGATCATACGTCCGGCCTTCACCGGCAGACGACCAGCTCAGTATGGCCGATGATGCCGTAATCTGGCTGGTAGTCAGAGCAGTGGGAGCAGGGCAGGCCGTAGCAAAAGCAGAGCCGGCATAGACAGATGTTCCGTCGGCACAAACCGCTCTGACCTGCCACTGATAACCGGTGCCGGCAGCGAGGTTAGTAAGCTGAAAACGGGTCGCCGATAGACCGGATATGATTGTCCAATCGCTGGCATCCTGTGTTTTCCAGCGGAGTTCATACGAAAAAGCTTCTGAGGTCGCATTCCAGCTCAGTTGCGCCGATGATGTCGTAAGGCTGGTTGTGTTAAGCCCGCTTATGGTTGGGCAGGCATTTGCCGGGGCAACCTGTATAGTATAATCTTCGGTTTCACCGTAGGTGTAGCTATCACAGCTGCCCGCCGGGGAATACCCTCTTACACCGGCGATCCGTATGGCAAGCGGCCCGGCTGCCAGACCGGCCGGTATCGTAAAGCTGGCCGAAAAGTTTCCGGTTCCGCCGGTTCCGACGAGGCGCTCGTTGCTCCCGAACTGTCCGTCGCGGTTCAGGTCCAGCCAGACCGATACGCCTGTGTACAACAATCCATTCAGAAATTGCCCGGTAATCGAAAAGGTTTGTCCCGGCACCACCGAAACAGAGGTGGTCGGGAACTCCTGATACGCATTCGGTGAGCAACCTGACTGAACACTTAAGGTGGCACCGTTGAGCTGGATGCTGTTGAGGCCATCGCCGAGCGCACAGCCAATGCCGGGAGTCAGCGTACAGGCGGGGGCCGCGCTGATGGTTGCAACGGCCACGTTACTCAGAGCACCGAGGGTGGTATTCGATGGGCGGATACGGTAGTAATAGGTACCTGCACGGCCAGTTCTGGCATCGGTGAAGCTGGTCACGTTCGGGGCAATTCCGCCAATCTGAATAAACGGTCCTTCCGGCGATGAGGCCCGTTCGACAAAAAAGCCCATTTCGTTGCTGCTGTTATCCCGCCAGCTCAGGATAACGTTCCCGGTCATACCTGCGAGAGCCGTCAGCTGATTCGGGGCGGTGACCGGCGACGGCGGGAAGTCGAGTGTGTAGGCGGAATGGCTGAGCCGGAGGGCTAGCCCGGCCTCCATGCGGTCATATTGGCCCTGTGTGAAATCATGCGTACAGGAGTTGTAATATGACATGAGGTTGGTCATCGACGGAGAGTACGTCAAGCCTTTCGGGTCGGTGGCCGTTCCGGTATATACGAGGCAGTTATTTGTTGATGTGAACGTAGATCCGGAGCGGCCATAAGGATCTGCCGGGGTATCGCACAGTAAATCACCGGCAGTTGTACAGTTGGCACTATCGCCTCTGGTCACCAGCTCGGGCGTAGAACTAGTACTCCCCTGAAAGGTATGGTACAGGTTAAAATTATGCCCCAGCTCGTGCGGAATCAGGAAGTTCCCCAGCGTGTTTTCGGTTGTTGGCGTGGCCAGAATAAATGAACGCGTTGTCAATAGGGTGTTATCCGGGAAATAGGCATATCCCTGAAGGCCACCGGTGGTAAAGGCGTTAACAAAATACATGTTCAGGGCGTTCGTCGCATCCCGCCCGTCGACGCCACCTTCATTGAAGTCAGTGAAAACCTGAAACATGGCATCGTTGTCGATATAATCGGGCGACGTACCCGCCAGATAGAATTGTATCCCAACCCCGTTTTTCTGGTAATAACTATTCGTCAGGGCGATAGCATTGTTCATCCGGGCGAGATCAAAACCGTCCTTGCCGGCTGCCGTACGGAAAATATGCGGCCGGATTGGTACATAATGAATACCGGTAAACGCTTTGTCGGTGGTTTTCCTGAGCTGAAAGGCTAGTTTCGCCATGTTGTCCAGTTCCTTTCGCTGATAGTCACTCAGATCAGGTGAGGCGCAGAACGTACTGTCTTTGCCTTTTAGGGTACGAAGCTGGGCAGACGCCGGTGTTATGAAGCCAGCAAGGAGCAGCAGACAGCCATAACCGAACACAAAAAAGGGCTTGGCAATACGGAAAAACCGTATGCTTGTACGTGTAGACGTGGGCATGCAGAAGGGATAAGTATAGGTGGTTTAATCAAGTTTATTCGCTGATAGTGGATGGTCAGAAACAGAGATATGTTTTTAAAAAAATGATATGGTAAATGAATATTCAACGGTAGTTAACGACTCGGGCATAGCGTAGTATATTATTTCTGACAAATAGGTTACGGGGGCAAGTTCTGAAAAGAACAGGAATAAATCAACCGCATCTCAACCCTTATAACAATTTCAGGAGTTATAAGTAAAATAATAGCCAGAGCCTATTTTTGTCACATGATCCCTGTACGTTCTACCTGCCTGCTGAGTTTTTTGCTACCGGCCACCTGCCTGCTGCCATCATCGCTTTATGCCCAGACAACCCTCGATTCTACCCGACAACTGAATGAGGTGACGGTGCGGGGGTACGAATCAAACCGGTCGGTGATGGAAACGGCCGCTTCGGTTGGTCTCCTGACCAGCCGCGAACTGAATCAACGGTTTAATCTGCCGACACTCGTCCCGGCCATGAATACCCTGCCCGGCGTGCGGATGGACGAGCGGTCGCCGGGGAGTTACCGGCTGTCGATCCGGGGGAGTCTGATCCGGTCGCCGTTCGGGGTCCGCAACGTAAAAACCTATTGGAACGAAATTCCGCTGACCGACGCAGGGGGCAATACGCCGCTGAATGCACTCGATGTGCGCTCGCTGGGGCGGGTTGAAGTCCTGAAAGGTCCGTCGGGTAGCCTGTACGGAGCCAATACCGGCGGCACGGTCCTGTTCAGCGGCTTGTCGGTACCGGCCGGTAAAAATGCTGTGGAAGCCTCAGCATTTGCGGGGAGTTACGGCGCACTCGGCTATGGGCTGACGGCGCAGACCGGTAAGGACAATACGGCAATGTCAGTCAGTTACAATCACCAGCAAAGCAACGGTTACCGCGTAAACAGCGGTATGGGCCGCGATAACCTGAGTCTGGCCAGTACATTCAGGGTTAGTCCGAAACGTACTGTGTCTGTGCTGGGGTTCTATTCGGACCTGCACTACCAGACACCCGGCGGATTGAATGCGGCTCAGTTTAAAGCTGACCCGCGGCAGGCACGTCCTGCTACGCCTGCGTTGCCGGGTAGTGCTGAGCAAAAGGCGGCTATCTACCAGAAAACCGGTTTTCTGGGCCTGTCACAGCAATACCGTTTCAATGAGCACTGGCAGAACACAACGGTCCTGTACGGATCGCTCACTGATTTTGCTAACCCGTTTATCTCTAACTACGAAAAACGGGCGGATCAGGGCATTGGCGGCCGGACCGTTACCCGCTGGCGGCACGGCTCTGACCGCGTCGATATGAACCTGACCTTTGGCGGCGAATACCAGCAGAATTTCACCGTCGACCGGAACTGGGGCAACAAACGCGGAGGGCCCGATACATTGCAGACGGATGATGAACTGCGGGCACGCCAGTCGGTTCTGTTTGTGCAGGAAGAAATCGCACTCCCTACAGGGTTGATCATAACCCTGGGCATCAGCCGGAATAACATGCGCTACGGGTTTACCCGTTTTTCGAGCCGGCCGGTTGTTAACCAGAAGCGGAATTTTACGCCCGTCTGGCTGCCCCGTGTTGCGGTATTACAAAAGCTGAACGATCAATTCTCGGCATTCGGCAGTATCAGTACCGGCTATTCAGCCCCGACAACGCAGGAAGTACGGCCATCGGAAGCAACGTTTAATACGACACTTAATCCGGAAAGAGGAATCAGTTACGAAGTGGGTCTGAAAGGACGTTTCCTGCAAAACCGCCTTCAGGCCGACGTGTCGGCCTATCAGTTTCAGCTACGGGAGACCATTGTCCGGCGCTCGGCAGCCAGCGGAGCAGAGTATTTTGTGAACGCCGGCCGGACGAATCAGCAGGGCATAGAATTGTATCTGGCCTATGATGTACCCGTTTCGTTTGCGGACCTGCGCTTTTACAATAGCCTGACAATGACAAAATACCGTTATCTGGATTACAAGCAGGGTGCCGTTGATGTATCGGGTAAAAAAGTGCCGGGTGTAGCGCCGGTTACCAATGTCAGCGGGGTAGATTTTCAAACTCGTTTCGGGTTATACCTTAATGCTAATTTTCAGTTCCTGACGCCATTTGCGCTGGATGATGCCAATACCGTTACATCAATACCTACCCGCATTCTGGCCGGCACACTGGGTTACCGCAAAACGCTTGGCAAGGAAATTGCAAAGACCCGGCTTCTGATTGATGCTTACCTTAGCGGTGATAACCTGCTCAACCAGACCTATAGCCTTGGGTATGATTTAAATGCGTTTGGCAGCCGGTATTATAATGTTGCGCCGGGACGATCCGTTTTATTTGGCATTAAGCTGCAGCTGGTAACAAATTAGGCATGCTTTTTGATCATGTTTACCGAATAAAACCGGATCATGCAAACCGGTTTACACGTTACCATTTTTAATCGGGTTATAGGTAGACAGTGTGGCGAGTGAAGCGAGGAGAAATACCTACCCCTACCCATAACGGTTGTTTTATGAATAGGTTTTTACTCGTCGTCGGTTTGCTGGTTGGTACCGTATCGTCGCTTTGGGCACAAGTAAGTATTATGTCGCCACAAGCCAGGATGGTGTTCCAGCGAAACCTGCAGAATGAAGCCAGTGTCCCGATTTCCGGACTATGCCCTGCCAATGCCACACGCGTAGAAGCGCGGTTTGAAATCATTCCGGGGGGCGGAGGCGTTTCAACTAACTGGTTCCAGATTGATGGTAACCCGCAAAACGGTACCTATCAGGGAAACTTAACGGCAAGAGGCGGCTGGTACCGCCTGTTTGTCCGGGTGTTTGCCGGCAGTAGTGTGATTGGCGAAGCCGTACTGGACCGCGTTGGCGTTGGTGAAGTATTTATCATTGCCGGCCAGTCAAACGCTTCCGGCGGCCTGCAGCCAACCCCCGGCGCTTCCGATGACCGTGTGTCCGTCGTCGATTATGCCGATGGCGATCTGACCGAATCCCGGTTCCCGTTTGTGTACAGTAAAGCTGATGCCGGACGGTCGGTTGGTCCCTTTAACCCGTTGTATATCTGGGGTATGCTGGGCGACAGGCTGGTAAAACGCCTGAATGTACCGGTACTTTTTTATGGAGCTGCCTACGGCGGTACCAACAGCGAAGTCTGGAAAATTTCGGCAAACGGCCAGAATCCCGGTGGTCAGCCGGGCGAATTGCTGATGCCCTATCGTTGTATCGGAGCCGTGCTGGAGCACTATACCCGGCGGACGGGTGTGCGGGCCGTACTCTGGCATCAGGGTGAGTCGGATAACAGCTATCGCGGTGAACAGGCCTACTTTGATAACGTAAAAACAGTTATCGACAAAAGTCGTCAGGAGAGCGGTTTCAGCCGGTTACCGTGGGTGGTTTCCCGCGTATCCTACATCGGCGGAACAACCGATCAGAATATTATTAACGGTCAGAATAAGTTAATCCGTGAAGTCGACCAGGTGTGGCCCGGCCCGGAAACCGATCCGCTTATCGGGCCGGATAACCGTTTCGATGGTCTGCATTTCGGCGGGCAGGGCCTGATCCGTCTGACCGATCTTTGGGAAAAATGCCTCACAGAAAACTTTTTTGCCCAGTCGGCACCAGGCACGGTGAGCGGTGTTCCTCCCGTACTCACAACCGGCTACATTCTGCCGCTGAATCAACAGCAGGCAGGACAACCGATTTCTGTGCCGTACCTCCGGAGCAGCATTGGGTTCAGGGATGGCAACCAGTTTAAGGTACAGCTTCTGAAAGATGGCGGTTTAGTGCAGGAGCTTGGCACGGGTAATTCCAACCCGCTTCAGGTAACGCTGCCGGCCAGTCTGCAGACCGGTCAGTATCAGGTGCGGGTACTGTCAACGAATCCGGCCTATACCGGTTCGGTCAGCCCGGCCTTTTCGGCCAACGGCGTGGCTCCCAGTACCGGCGGCGGGGGCGGCGGTAATACAACAACCGGTCAGATTCAGCAGGTAAGCTATAAATACGATGCGCCGACACACGGATTTGATGTTTATGTCCAGTCAGACGGACCAACCGAAGTGAAACTTGAACGTCTCGACGGGGCCTTCAGTGCCTCCGGCTGGATCTCTATGGTGAGCGGTAATTATGGTAGTGGCTTCAATTATACCCGTTTTTATGCACCGGCTGCGGTAGGTGTCGGGGGCGTTGTTGCCGGTCAGTACCGGCTCACGGTACAGCGGACCGGTCAGGCATCAACCGCCCAGTCTTTTGTATTTTCGCCGGCTAACGGCAGCTGGAAACTGTTCCCTACAGCTGACACCGGTTCAAATGGTGGTACGACTACTACGCCGCCTTCGTCAACTACGACCACTACAACCGTTCCGGACAACATACAGGCATCTGCCATCCGGAAAATCGGTTATAAATACGATGTGCCGACACACGGATTTCAGCTTCTCGTCGATGCTTCGTCTGCTGTTGAAGTACGCTTGGAGCGCCTGGACGGGACCTTTACCGCCAGTGACTGGGGCACTGCTGCTTCCTACGGCGGTGAATCCGGCTATTCGTTTCAGCGGTTCTATTCACCGGTTGCGCCGGGTGTGGGTGGTGTAGAAGCGGGTCGTTACCGGCTTAGTGCACGGATTGCCGGTCAGCCATCGACAGCTGTCGGGGTCGAAGTCGTATTGCAATATGGAATTTTCCCGGTCTATACCTCGACGAGTTCATCGGGTGGCGGCGGTTCAACAACCACGCCGCCATCGACTACAACCACTACGCCGCCGACAACGGTGGCCGGTATCCGGAAACTTGGTTATAAATATGATGCTCCGACAAACGGTCTCCAGGTTCTGGTAGATGCCGACGGGTCGGTGCAGATCAAAATTGAACGGCTGGACGGCGCTTTCTCTCCGTCAGACTGGGGAGCAGGCCAGACCTATACCAACGAAACCGGCTATAACTTTCAGCGGTTTTATCCGCCGGTTGCGCCTGGTGTTGGCGGGGCTGTGGCAGGGCGTTACCGCTTAAGTGCCCGACAGGCCGATAATGCCTCCACCGAAGTGTCGGTCGAAGTGGTACTGCAATGGGGTGTCTTCGGCATTTATCCGGTACCGACCGTTGCTAAATCCAATTCAATTGACAGCGAAACCATTCAGCGGCAGTTCTATATTCCGACATTCGTGATTCCGTCTAATCAGCTGGGTTGCGGAAATTGTATTCCCCTTGATGCGGAACGGATCCGGTAAACATAAAGAGTTAATAGGGATGGTGATGCCGGTTCAGACGGGCATCACCATTTTTTTATCCGCTCAGAAGCGCCAGCGAATCTGCACTTTTATTTCGGATTTGTGCGGACGGGCAATCTGATCAAGGTCAGAGCCAACGGTTGGCTG
Source organism: uncultured Arsenicibacter sp. (assembly GCF_945952095.1). GTDB lineage: Bacteria > Bacteroidota > Bacteroidia > Cytophagales > Spirosomataceae > Arsenicibacter. Next base: position 17,694 of record NZ_CAMFHL010000109.1, read on the forward strand.
GTTGGTTAGGTCAGTCCGGGCCCAGCGTACCCATAGATCCATATGCCGGTTGAGGCTGTATTGGGCCAGTACATAATGCCGGACGCCGTTGTAGAAATAGGCCGGAAAAGAGAACGCCGTCAGCACGTCCTGTTCATAGGTGTATAACCGGCTGTCATAATCGTCGGTATTGAAGAGTGCCAGCCGTCCGTTAAGCTGCCAGCGCTTATACTGCCAGGCCACATCCTGCGCAAAGGCAATTCCCTGAGAGGGCGACTGCTCTATATACCTGAACCGGCTTCCCTGCAACCGTGACCGGAACGAAAACCGGTTCAGGGCATATTCTGCCTGCATGACCAGCTGGCTCAGCCGTGTTCCGGTCAGTTGTTTCGGTGTAGTCTTGCTGCCCGGTAAATTTTTCTGTTTGTGTTCCTGGTGAAAAATCATGGAAAATGTAGTTTTCCGGTCAGGGGTATAGGTCGCCTGCGTCAGAAAGTCGAAACCTTTTGAGGAGCCATCCACGAGGTAGCGCCACCACGGGAAACGGAAAACATCCAGATACCCGCCAAGTTTCAGCCGCCGGTACAGGGTGTATTTGGCGCCGATGTAAGCACCAGTCTCGTTAATGGTTCGTGAATTCTCGCTGAAACCATTGGCATAAAAGCTATGGAAATTGCGGCCGTAATGCCGGAATACGATACCAAGGTCTGTTTTCCGGCCCAGACTGGCCATCAGCCCGGCAACCAGGCCGGTTCCGCCGCTGTAGGTCGCTGATCCGCTGCTGCGGGCAAACTCTCCGAATGCATTCCAGTTTTGACGGCTGTAGGTTCCGTGTATGCCCAGCACAAGATTCCGGGTACCGGTAAACTCAAACTGATTATAGGTCAGCGACCGTTTCTGTACCGGATGGTCAAATGTTGTGTTCAGGCCGGTTATTCCCAGCTGGAGACGGTCTTTGAGGTGCAGCAGCAGATGGGCTCCCAGATTGGTCTCCATAACACTATAGCGGTCAGCCAGTTCGGAGCCGGTCCGGTGCAGACCGGAGGTGATGAAGGAGGTAATGATGGTTTCCGGTCCGGCCGTTGCGGCTAAGTTGGCTGAGCGGCGGTTCCGTGCCCCAAAGACCGTCAGGTCAACGGAAGGGTGCAGGGCATAGGTTGCCGCCAGTCCCCGGAAAAAACCGGATTCGGTGAGTGATGTATACGCTCTGGCGCCGAGGGTCGGGCGGCGGATGGTTAATATGGTCTCCGAATTTTTGCCCATCACAAAACCAGCCGAACAGATCAGGCTCTGGCCGAACTGGAGCTGATAATCGCCCGCAATCAGGTTTTTAAGATTGCCCTGGTTGCGGACCTGTGCATGGAACGATACATAATCAGGCCCGTACTGACGTGTGGCTGGCGACCAGGTGATGCGTTCACCCGGATCTTTTTCCAGCGTAACCCCGAAGCTGAAGGCATTCGGCCGGGTGTAGCGGTAGCGGGCGAACCATTGCTGAGCATTGCCCGTATAGCGGTTCGGGAGCTTCCCGTTTTTATCCGGAACCGCTTCCGAAAACCCCTTCTGCTGTTCTAAAATATGCTCAAACCGTAAGATGAAATAGTGGTCGGTAGGGGTAGGCAGCCTGCTCAGCGGATCGGCAACAATCACGAAAGGCAGCAACCGCCGGATCGTAACGGCATCGAATGCGGGAACGGCCTGTAGTTCATACAGCGAGAGCAGCGCACCGTATCGGGCGCGGTACTGCAACAGGCTTTCCAGCTGACTTTCCGTGAGTAGAAACAGACTTGCCAGTTCATCGCGGGTGGCCGTGTTGAGATTCAGCGGATTTTGCTGTACCTGCGTCAGATTATCCGCAACCTGTTGGAAGTCAACTCCGTCAGGCTGAATCGGGAAAAGGTCTTTCAGGATTTCATTGATGTTGACGGCTGGCCGTTGCGGTTGTAAAGCCGTCTGGGCCATACTCCGGTATGCTGTCTGCCAGAGCAGAATGACCATTGTGAATATAAACCGGTGTCTCATAGCCGGTTTATGACGGAAGATAAATGGCGGGTGTCACTCCATGGCCGGTAATAAAAAAGGCAGCACACGCACGTGTACTGCCTCTATGGAATGACTATTGACGGGGATCAGGCAAAGCGGCGCTTTAAGATTTCGACCAGTTCACCGACTTCATCGCTGCTCATATCCCACATAAACTGAGACGCATAGCGGTATGAAATCAGATCCAGGGCCTGCCCGTAGTTGCCGACTTTATCCAGTTCATTAATGGCTTGTTCGTAGGCACTGGTCTGCCCGTTGAATAACTGATTGATAAACCGGAATTTCTGGTTCAATGAAATGCTCTTGGCAATACTTTCGATTGGCGACCGGTGGAAGGCTTCGGCGACCGACGTTGGTTCGGCGGCTTCTGTCTTCAGGATTGCCGGTACGTCAGAACCATACGACGAATCCGATAACGGCGATGGCTGCATGACCGGCGAAGGTGGTTCTGCGGGCCGGAATGACAGGTCACTGTCGCCGTTCAGCAGCGGTTCACGATCATACGACGGCTGCAGGGGCGATGTTCCCAGTGGTATGCCGTTGGTATAGGGAAGCGCCTGGTCTCTCTCCGGTGCTTCGTATGACGACGATGGCGGTATGTGCGTTTCTTCGGCAGCTTCGAAAAATGACCGTGTCGGCTGACCGAGCAGCGGACTATCCGGATCATAGCTCCGGATTAGCGTTGAGAGGTCAATCGGGACTTTTTCCGACAGAGCGGCAATGTATTTTTCCGGCTTTTCGAGTTCATGTCCGCGCTGGGCCAGCACTTCATCGAGATGCATCAGGGCCTGATTAACGTACACGAAATCCTTGCCGTTCATGCGCTGCTCAATGGTAGCGGGCACAAACTTGTTAATCTGCGTATAGCGGGTCAGCTGCCGGGCGGCGTCGAGTGAAAGCCGGAAATCGGGCTGGCTGCGGAGCTGATCGTCAAAATAATTACGCGGATCAAAAATCAGAATCAGCGTTTTTTTGACCGCATCGGCCAGCATTGGCTCCAGATGTTCGCGACGGACGGCAATGTGCTGCGAAACAACGTTCATGAAGAGCCGGAGTGCTTCTTCTACTTCAGGATGACTGAAATCGAAATAAGGACTACGGAATTTTTCGGCATCTGCTTTCCATTTATCGAACAAACTACTTACAACCAATAAGTTTATTTGACTAATCGGGGTCAGATTAAGAATCTGCTTTCCATTAATAACGTTGTGCGTGCTATAAAAATCAGCCGAAACACGCCGCGCATATGAGCGGCTGTATTCAGTCAGGGCATTTTGGTGGAACTTGTTCGACATTGGTAAAAGTCTTTGCTTGGTAAATATATTGCTTTCAAAATAAAGCTGTTTTTTTCCCGGAAAAAAAAGCGATAAAATTGATGCAATGCGAACAGATTCGGCCGTTTCTCCTACGTCTGCTACTTTAAATTGCTTAGTCGATAAGCCATCCTGGAAGTACATGTTCGGCATATCAGCTACCTTTGTTTGGTGGACGTTTAATTGAAAACTAAAAAATAAGAAAAATACTAAATTCTTTCAAGATAGTAGAGTACTTATTTTTTGTCAATTCGCCACATTTTGTTGACATCAATTTCAAACAGGCAGTTTTTTGTATCGACAACTGCCAAAACAACGTTACAAACCAATGTTTATTGAGCCAACACAAAGGCGTGAATCTCCTCATTTGCGAACGGGCTGGATTGAAGTGATCAGCGGGTCAATGTTTTCCGGAAAAACCGAAGAACTGATCCGCCGGCTGAACCGGGCCCGTATTGCCCGTCTAAAAGTCGCCATCTTCAAACCGGCCATTGATACGCGGTATCACGACCAGAATATTGTCTCTCATAATTCGTTGGCAATTACCTCAACCCCAGTGCAAAAAGCCGGCCAGATTCCGGCGCTGGCTGAGGGGTTTGATGTGGTAGGGAT
>NZ_CAMFHL010000110.1 GCF_945952095.1 uncultured Arsenicibacter sp.
ACCGAGATCTACACGTAAGGAGTCGTCGGCAGCGTAGATGTGTATAAGAGACAGAGCGCGAACTGAATTTTCTGGCCATGTACTCCTTCGAGGGCGAAGACAGCGATTACTGGTCGAACCTGCTGAACAGAAGCAACACCATCTATTACCGCGAAAAAAGCCTGAACACCGGCAACAACCAGGAAGGTACGTTCCAGCTGGATTTTGCCAACCCGCTCGACAGCATCAGCAAACTGGAAATCGGCGCCAAAGGTATTTTGCGGCAAATCAAAAGCGACTACCGCATATCGTCGGCGGTCGATGGCTCGGACCGGTTTACCGAAATTCCGTCACTGGCGAATGTCTTTGACTATGGTCAGCAGGTAGTGTCGGGGTATATGGTTTACAGCCGCAATCCGAAAAAAGGCTGGGGCGTTAACCTCGGGGCACGTTATGAATACACCATGATTCAGGCCAACTTCCTGAACGGTTCGGCGGCGTTTTCGAACAACTACGGCAACGTGATTCCGAACATCAGCCTGTCGCGGAGCCTGAAAAAAGACCAGCAGATACGCCTGAGCTATACCCAGCGCATTCAGCGCCCGCAGTATTTTTACCTGAATCCGTACGTCGATCAGGCCGATTCGAAAAACCGGTACGGCGGCAATCCGTACCTCAAACCGGAACTGACCCACTCGATTGAAGCCAATTACAGCATTTCGATCAAGCAAACGAGCCTGAACGCATCGTTTTTCCTGCGGCAGACCAACAACGCCATTGAAAATGTCAGTACGGTTGATAATCAGGGCGTGCAGACGTTTAAATTCCAGAACGTGGCCCAGAACTCGGCCTATGGTGTAAACCTGAGCGCCAACACGAAACTGACGAAGCAATGGTCGGTCAACGGCTCGCTGAACCTCTTTTACAACGTACTGGAAAGCGCCGAACTCAAAACCCGCAACGCCGACTGGATGTACCGCCTGAATCTCAACTCCAGCGTCGATTTCGGCAAGGGGATTAAGGCGCAGTTCTTCGGCTTCTACAACTCTGACCGTGTCGGGTTACAGGGATCATTCGGTGGCTTCGGGTTCTACAATGTAGTGGTTCAGAAGGAAGTACTGAAGAAAAAAGGAACCATTGGCTTCGGCTACGACAATCCGTTCAACAAAACCATCGGCTGGGCCAACACCTTTACCGGCCCGAATTTCAACCAGGTAACTGATGTGGCGATGTATCGTCGCGGCTGGCGGATCAACCTGAAGTATGAATTCGGGAAAATGAGCGGTGGTCAGCGCCAGAAAAAGCGGATCAGCAACGATGACAAGAAAGCCAGCGAATGACGATGATTTGTATGATTGAATGATGGACAGGATTACGGGATGAACAGGATAGGGTTCGGAATAGCTTGTAAATCCTGTAATCCTGTCAAAAAATTTTCTCCTGACAAGATTACGGGAGGAACAGGATAGGGTTCGGAACAGCTTGTAAATCCTGTAATCCTGTCAAAAAATTTTCTCCTGACAAGATTACAGGATTTACAGGAAAAATCCGGAACAGCTTGTCAATCCTGTAATCCTGTCAAAAAATTTTCTCGTGACAAGATTACAGGATTTACAGGAAAAATCCGGAACAGCTTGTAAATCCGGTAATCCTGTCAAAAAATTTTCTCCTGACAGGATTACAGGATTTACAGGATAGGATTCTGAATGACTTGTAAATCCTGCAATCCTGTCAAAAATTTTCTCTGACAGGCATGTCAATACAGAAAACGTACGTTATTGTATCCGGATATGATGACGTACGTTTACACCATTTTCTGCCTGCTTGGCCTGTCGCTCACGGGGGCCTTCGCCCAACTGACCAGCCGCATTGACTGCTTTTATCCGGCTGCCTGGGAGGGCCGCGAAACCCGGCTTGTCGTTAAGCCCCGTGGCCGCGAGATGTTTTTTGATACGGCCTTTGTGGTAAACCGGCATGCCATTTTTACGATCAAGGTAGATGAACCCTGTCCCGCCTACATCTGGATCGACGAATACGCGGAAGACGTTCAACTGTTTATTGACGCCCCCGCCATTTCGGTGGCGATTGATCCGGTTAACTTCCCCGCCCCTATGTTCACCGGCTCCCTCAGCACGGACATCTGGCGGCAAAAACTGCAGCAGGACCACGAACTGGCCGAAGCGCAGGAGGCGCTGCGGGTTGAACGGATGACAGCGCTGCCGCTTGATTCTCTGCATACCGGCAGCTTTGAGCAGTTTACGGACTCACTGCGGACCGGTGCGGAGTACCTGCTCCGGAAACATATGCTCGACCACCCGACTGTTCCGTCCAGCTGGTATTTGTTTGCGGAGAATTTCCCGATGTCATCGTTTGCCGAAACCCAGAAAACCTTCGATGCCCTAGCTGCTTTTCAGACGCTGCCTTCGTATCAGGCGATCCGACAAAAGCTGGCGCAAAGCCAGCCGGGACAGTTGGCACCGGATTTTACGTTGAAATCGTTAACCGGCAATGACAGCATCACACTCTCACAACTCCCCGGCGATATTGTGCTTATTGACTTTACCTTTTTGTTTGGCATTGACCGCGACACACACCATAAACGGCTGAAACGGCTCCACCATCAGTACCAGACTGCGGGTTTAACAATTGTCAGTATCGGTGCTGATATTCCCTTAAAAGAAGTGGAAAACGCGCCGGAACTGATAACGAAAATCCGGCAGCAGTACCCGTGGCGATTTGGTGCGGTTGCTGAACAGGCCACGACTCTCGATGCGTATCTTTATAAAGGCTGGCACGACACCATCCTGCTCGACAAAAACCGGCGCATCATTGCCTATAACCTGCCTCCCGACGAACTGGAGCGCGAAATCGGGCAGCGGCTTCATAAATGAGGAGACTTTGCACGGCGTTGTCTTTTGTGCATAAATCAGCTCCTTTGGGTTATGCAGAAATGGGTTAAAGCGAGTATTGCACCGGTCATGGCACTGGTCTTTCTGATCACAGGGTGCATGTTCACTCAGGCAACCGCCCTCAACGGGCAGATCGCCATCATCGGCAGCGGACTGCTCATTAACTGCGTGCTGGCTTTTATTTACAGCTGGCTTACCCATAAACCGCGTAGCTTTTCCGACTGGCTGAACCATTAACCGGCCTGTCCGCAATAGAACAACTTATGTCCGTTACCGGACGCCCTGATCCTATAAAAAGTGCCTGTACACGCCGTACAGGCACTTTTTGTTTACTGGCATTACATTTGTTCGACATTATCGGAATAAATACCAATCCCATGAAACGTGCGTTCCTCGGCGAGTTTGAAGAAGTGGTTCTGCTGACCGTCGCCATTCTGGGTGAGTCGGCTTACGGCGTCACCATTACGCAGGAAATTGAGCAGAAAACCGGCCGCAGTGTCGGGTTCAGTACCGTCCATACGACCCTGCAACGGCTCGAAGAGAAAGGGTATCTCTCCTCGGCCATGGGCGGGGCTACGGCCGAGCGCGGTGGTCGCCGGAAGCGGTACTTTACCATTACGACGGCCGGGACCAAAGCCCTCGCTGAGGTCAAACATACCCGCGATCAGCTCTGGAACGCCCTGCCGCCCCAGACATTGCACCTGCTGGGAGCGTAGAGCACAGTGCTGAGTGCATAGCGCGTCTCCGAACCGTATGTTCTCTGCCCTACGCCCCAGGCTCTTTATCATACGCACGCTGCCCTACGCTCTATACACTATGCCAAATACACCCCGAATGCAAACGCCGCCGCGCTGGGCCAGCTGGCTCCTGAAAACCTTTGGGCATCCCGACACGCTGGAAGAAGTGGAGGGCGACCTGCTGGAACTGTACGATTACTGGGTCCAAACACACGGCAAGGCTGCGGCCGGCCGCCGATATGCCCTCAGTGCGCTGAAACTGATGCGGCCCATGGCCCAATCCCGGCACAATGAACCGTATTCACCGCCTTTTTCGCTTAGTCTCGTTATGATCAGTAACTACATCAAAATTGCGCGCCGCCAGTTGTGGCGCAACCGGCTGTTTACGGGCCTGAACATGGTCGGTTTATCAATCGGCGTCAGTGCCTGCTGGATTATCTACCAGCTGGTGTCGTTTGAATTCGGCTTCGATACCCGGATTCCTAACCGCGACCGCGTCTTCCGTGCCGTGAGCCGCTTCATGTTCGACGGCAAGGAACAGGGCAATCCCGGCATTCCGATGCCGATGCCCGATGCCGTGCGGCAACAGATTGGGGGCGTAGAACGGGTCGTGCCGGTCCGGCTGACGTGGGTTGAAACCATTCAGGTACCGCAACCGGGCGGCAAACCGCAATCGTTCCCGACTGAAGGCGATCAGGTGATTGCCGTTGACAGCAATTATTTCCGGATGGTGCCCTATACCTGGCTAGCGGGGAAACCTGACGTTTCGCTCAACCAACCCAACCAGATTGTGCTCACCCAAAGCCAGGCAACCGCTTTTTTCCCGAAAACGGACCTCCGGCAGGTAGTTGGTAAAACCATCACGCTCTGGGATACACTGGCGGTACAGGTGACGGGTGTGGTGCAGGACCTGCCGTTCCTGTCAGATTTTACGGGGAAAGAATTCCTGTCGCTGGCAACCGTCAGGCGCAAGTATGAACCGGCCGAATGGAGCAACACCAATTCCGATTCCCAGATGTATGCCGTCCTGAGTCCGGGGGCAGATATCAATCAGGTGGAAGCGAATATCAATGCGCTGTCGAACAAGAACTCAGAGGAGTTTTTCAAGAAATGGGGCGGAACCAAACGCTGGCACAAACTCCAGCCTTTGACTGACCTGCATTTCGGCACCGACTACCGCGAAGACGGCCACCGCGCCGATAAAAGCGTCTTGTACGGCCTGATGGGGCTGGCCGCGTTTATTCTGGTGCTGGCGGTGATCAATTACATCAACCTGGCTTCGGCCCAGATCCCGCAGCGGGCCCGTGAAATCGGGATCCGCAAAACGCTCGGCAGTCGCCGCCGCACGCTGATTCTCCAGTTTCTGGGCGAAACAGCCGTTATCACCGGCCTGTCATTTGCCCTCTCCTATGGCCTGTCGCATCTTTTCTTTCAGCAGTACAGCGACCTGCTGCCGACCGGCACCCGCGACTACGTTAACTGGCCGTTGCTGGTGCTGTTTCTGGCGGGTCTGCTGATCATCATTACGTTACTGGCCGGACTGTACCCCGGCTGGCTCATTGCCCGTTTTCAGCCGGTTACCGTTCTGCGCGGGCAGGGTTTTGCCATCGAGGGCAGTCCTAAGCGGATTACGCTCCGTAAATCGCTGATTGTCTTCCAGTTTTTTATTGCCCAGCTGTTTATTGTCGGCGCCCTGATCATCAACCAGCAACTACGGTATTTTATTCAGGCCGACATGGGCTTTGCCCGCGATGCCATCATTACCGCCCAGATTCCGTGGAAAACCATAATGGACACTAAACTGGACAAACGGGATGCCCTACGGGACGAAGTAAACCACATTGCCGGTGTATCAATGGTTAGTCTGGGTACGCAGCCTGCCTCACGCGGTTACAGCAGCAACATCCACGAGGTTAAGACCCGCAAAGGAATCGTTTCATTCAACCTGTTCCGCAAATACGTTGATACAGACTATATTCCGCTGTATCAGCTACCCCTCGTGGCCGGCCGGAACCTGCAACCGAGCGACACCATCCGCGAATATGTGATCAATGAAACGGCGGCACGGGAGATGGGGTTTGCCCGACCCGCTGATGCCGTCGGGGCTTTCCTGAAAGAAAACGGCGGCGATGCCAACCGGAACGTACCGGTCGTTGGTGTAGTGAAGGATTTCCATGCCCAGTCGTTTCACGAAAAGATCAAACCCATCGCCCTGATGACCAACCGGGAGTCGCTGAGTATGCTGAATATCAAACTTTCGGGCCGGTCGGATAGCTGGCCGCAGACGATCAATACCATTACCCGGACCTGGCATAAGCTCTATCCCGATGCGCCGTTTGAGTACAAATTTTACGATCAGACCATCGGCGATTTTTACAAAAAGGAGCAGCAGATCTCACGGATCATCAACCTGGCAACCGGCGTGGCAATCCTGATCAGCTGCCTCGGCCTGTTCGGGCTGGCGACGTTAACCGCCCACCAGCGGACGAAGGAAATCGGCATCCGGAAAGTACTGGGTGCCAGCGTGGCGGGTGTCGTGGCGCTGTTGTCGAAAGACTTCGTAAAGCTGGTACTGGTTGCCATCCTGCTGGCCTCGCCACTGGCCTGGTATGCGATGCACCGCTGGCTGGAAAGCTTTGCCTACCGCATCGACATTGAATGGTGGATGTTTGCCGCTGCCGGTTTGCTGGCCATAGCCATTGCACTGATTACCATCAGCTTTCAAAGTATCAAAGCTGCCGTGGTGAACCCGATCAAAAGCCTGCGGGCCGAATGATGTTTTAGACCGTATGACCTTCCAGGAAGTTTAGAACTTCCTGGAAGGTCATACGGTTAAATGAGACGCAAAATATTGCGTCTCTACGGGTTTAACAAACTTTAACGACCTGCTAATCAACATTGTCCGTACCTTGGTTGCCGAAACCGATACGGACGTTATGCTTCAGAATTACCTTAAAATCGCGTGGCGAAGCCTCCGCACACAACGTGTCTATACCCTGCTTAACCTGCTTGGGCTGACCGTCGGGATGGCGGGCGGGCTGCTGATTTTCCTGTTCATCCGCCATCACCTCACCACCGACCGCCATCACAGCCGGTTCGACCGCATCTATCGCGCTGTGATCGACCTGCACCTCGAAGACGGTTCGGTAGAGTATTACCCCGAGGCGCCGCTGCCGATGGCCAAAACCCTGCGGCAGGAATACCCGCAGGTCGAACAGGCGGCGTTTGTGATCATCAACAAGTCGATGACCCTGAGCATCAACCGGCAGCATGAAGCCAGTCCGGTACGGTTTCTGGAACACGAAAAAACGGCCCTTGCTGAAGAGCAGCTTTTCCGGATTTTTGACTTCCAATGGCTTAGCGGTAACCCGAAAACGGCCCTTCACGAGCCCAATACGGTCGTTCTGACCGAATCGTCGGCGAAGCGGTACTTCGGCGAACCCAATCCGGTTGGCCGCACCCTTACCCTCAATCATAAGGTGACCGCAACGGTAACCGGCGTGGTGGCCGACCCGATTCAGCCGACCGACAACCGGATCGGCCTCTACATTTCGATGCCTACCCTCCGCCAGCTCGACCCCGAATACAACCAGGATGAATGGGGGCAGCTGATCAGTACCAACCGCCTGTACTTCACTACGAAAGATGCCGGTCCCGCCACGGCGCAGCGGATTGAAGCCAGCCTGCCCGCCCTGTCGAAAAAGCACTTTGGCGAAATGGCCCACATTTTTCAGTTTCACATCCAGCCGCTGGCCGATATTCATTTTGACACGCAGCGGACAGGCGGCGTCATCCGGCCGTCACTGCTTTGGTCGCTGGCACTGATCGGCGGCTTTCTGGTCCTGATCGCCTGCGTCAATTTCGTCAACCTGGCAACGGCACAGGCCTTCCGGCGCAGCAAGGAGGTGGGCATCCGGAAAACCCTGGGCAGCTCACGGCCACAGCTCGCCAAACAGTTTCTGCTCGAAACCAGCCTGATTGTGCTGCTGGCTACCGCAATGGCCATGCTGCTTGCCTGGCTGACCCTGCCCGTTTTCAATAATTGGGTACATCTCCGGCTGACCTTCAACGCAGACGGGCAACTGGTGCTCTTCATTGCCGGCCTTATGCTCCTGGTTGTACTGCTGGCAGGCGGGTATCCGGCTTTTGTGCTGTCCGGCTTCAGCCCCAATCTGGCGCTGCGGCGTTTAGGAGGAACGTTGCCGATAAAACGGGGAAACAGTTTTTCACTACGGCAAGGGCTGGTGGTGCTTCAGTTTGTCATTTGCCAGGCACTGCTGGTGGGCGCCCTTGTGGTGATGCGGCAGGTGCATTTTATCCGGCAGACCGATCTGGGCTATAAAGGCGACAATGTACTGATTATTAATCTGCCCAACCACGACAGACAGGTGTGGGAAGCCCTGAAAAATAACCTGCGTCAGTACCCCGACATCAAATCGGTGACCTTACAATACCGCCCTCCCTCGTCGAAAGCTATGAATGGCGGGTCATTCAAATTCGGGGCGAAAGCCGACTGGCAGCCCTACCCCATCCGCGAGCGGCTGGCCGATGCCGGTTACCTGGAGACGTATAACCTGACGCTGATTGCCGGCCGCAACATCGTTCCCGGCGACTCCATCCGGGAATATGTCATCAACGAGACGCTGGCGCGTAAACTGGGCTATAAAAATCCGCATGCTATTCTGGGCAAGCCCATGCAATATTACCTGTCAAATGTCGCGCTGCCGATTGTCGGCGTTGTCAAGGATTTTCACCTGAAGTCGCTGCACGAAGCGATTGCGCCCTGCTTTATTGCGTCGTTTCCGAACATGTACCAGCAGGCCGGCATCCGGCTGTCGGGCAGCCATCCGGAACAAACGCTGGCCCGTATCCGGCAGGTATGGCAGAAGCTATACCCGACCGACGTCTTCGAATATGAGTACCTGAACGACCAGCTGGCGCAGTTTTATGAGACAGAAACCACGATTTCACAGCTTGTCAACGCCTTTTCGGTCATTGCCATGCTTATTTGCGGGCTGGGTCTTTACGGACTTGTTGCGTTCACGGTCGGACAGCGGACTAAGGAAATCGGCATCCGGAAAGTGCTGGGGGCGTCGGTGTCGGGCATTGTCGTACTGCTGTCACGGGACTTTCTCAAACTCGTTGCCGTCGCGGTTCTCTTAGCCTCCCCCATCGCCTGGTACGCCATGACCCGCTGGCTGGAAGCCTTCGCCTATAAAATTACCATCGACTGGTGGCTCTTTGCCCTGGCCGATTTACTGGCCGTGCTGCTGGCGCTGTTCACCGTTTCATTCCAGTCCGTTAAAGCCGCGCGGATGAATCCGGTCAAGTCGTTGAAAACAGAATAACGTTTTCCTTTTTGTTACTGGTGTTTTTTTGTTGCTGGTGGTTGCTGAGTTGCTGATTGTTCTGATTGTTCGAAGTTGCTGATCGTTCTAGCAACCATCAGAACTATCAGAACAATCAGCAACAACCAGTAACCACCAGAACTACCAGCAACTACCAGAACCACCAGAAAAAATCCCTGCCCTGAACATAAACAACAATTATACAAATGATAACCAATTACCTGAAAATCAGCATCCGGAATTTGTGGCGGCACCGGCTCTACAGCGCTATCAATCTCGGCGGACTAGCCATCGGGCTGGCGGCGTTTCTGCTGATGCTGCTGTATGTACGCCACGAGTTTACGTACGACCGTTACCATGCCAACGCCGACCGCATCTACCGCATTACCACTGAACTGAAAACACCGGAAAACCCGATGGCAATGGCCTCCAGCCCGACGCTGCTCGCCACGGTACTCAACCGCGATTATCCGGAAGTCGATAAGGCCGTACGGCTGTCACCAACATCGGCCGTCGTCCGGTTTGGTGACAAGCTGCTGAATGAATCCTCGGTTTACTACGCTGATCAGGCCGTGTTTTCGGTTTTCTCCTATGCCTTTCTGGCGGGAAATCCGGCTCAGGCGCTGGTCCAGCCCAACAGCGCGGTTGTGACCGAATCGTTTGCCCGTAAATACGCTAACCGGGTAGATGTGGTCGGCCGATCGTTTCAATGCAACAAGCAGACGTATCAGATCACCGGCGTCATTGCGGATCCGCCCTCCAACTCCGATCTGAAAGTCAATGCGTTATTGTCGCATGATTTTTCTAAGGTGACCGGCTGGTTGGTCGATGACTTCAACGCCTATACGTTTGTGCTGTTCAGAAACGTACCGGATCCGGGCAGTTTTGACCGTAAACTTGCTAAACTTTCCCGCTCAGCCGTTCAGCCGGAGCTTAACAAAATGGGCGCGAAGGAGTACTCCGTTCTGTTTCATTCCGAAGCCCTGCCCGACGCGCATTTCAGCACCGGTAAACTAGCCGACCATCCCAAAGGGAACCGGCAGCTGGGTTATCTCTTTCTGTTCCTGGCCTTTTTCGTACTCATCGTTGCCCTGCTGAACTACGTTAGTCTGATGACCGCGCGGGCCGCCGAACGGGCGCGCGAAGTGGGTATCCGCAAAGCCAACGGTGCACTCCGTCACCAGCTTATTGGTCAGTTTTTGCTTGAAAGCGGCCTCATGAGTACTGGTGCCATCCTCATTGCCACTGCGATACTCGCCATTCTCATTCCGCCATTCAACCGGCTGTTATCCATTGAGCTTCATGTCGCGCCGCTTTGGGGTATGCTGTTTGTGCTACTCACTGCACTGGGCACCACCTTGCTGGGTGGCTTTTATCCGGCTCTGATCCTGTCCGGTTACCAGCCGACCAGCGTACTGCGTGGCTGGTCAGGGAAAACCGGGCAACAGGCATGGCTACGCCAAGGCATTACGCTGTTTCAGTTCACGCTCTCGGTGGCAATGATCATCGGTGTGCTGGTTGTCTGGAAGCAGATGCATTACCTGCAAAACCGCTCGCTGGGTTTCGATCAGGAACAGGTGCTGAGCCTTGCCCTGCCCGATGATTCGGCGGCAAAAGCCTCGGCGCCGGTTCTCGTCAATGCCTTACGCCAGCGCAGTGAAATCAGGCAGGTGTCGCTGGGATCAGGCCTTCATCCCGACGGCTTACTGCCACAGGCAACGACTATTTTTCAGGCAAAAGGAAAAAAACGGGAAACGATGACGAATTACGCTTTCATCGACGAACACTTTGTCCCCCTTCTGTCGATGAAGCTGAGCAGCGGCCGTAACCTGACCAATACCATTAGTACCGACAAACAGGAAGGCTTTCTGGTCAATGAAGCCTTTGTCAAAATGGCTGGCTGGCAACAACCACTGGGCCAGGCCATTGAGGGGTTCATGCACAAAGGCAAGGTGGTCGGTGTCGTCAGGAATTTTCATTACCGGACACTGCACAACGCCGTTGAACCCCTCGTACTGATATACAATACCTTTCCGGCCAGTACGGTCCTCGTCAAAGTCCGCCCCGAACACCTGCCATTGGTGCAGTCGATCTGGAAAAGCACTTTTCCGGAGTACCCGTGCGACTATTCATTTCTCGACAGTGCTTTCGACGCGCAGTTCCGGAAAGACCGCCTGATGATGGCGCTCTTCAACGGTTTCGCCATCCTGACCGTTATTCTTTCCTGTCTGGGCCTGTTCGGACTGGTGATCTACACCACCCGGCAGCGGACTAAGGAAATCGGCATCCGGAAAGTGCTGGGGGCGTCGGTGTCGGGCATTGTCGTACTGCTGTCACGGGACTTTCTCAAACTCGTTGCCGTCGCGGTTCTCTTAGCCTCCCCCATCGCCTGGTACGCCATGACCCGCTGGCTGGAAGCCTTCGCCTATAAAATTACCATCGACTGGTGGCTCTTTGCCCTGGCCGATTTACTGGCCGTGCTGCTGGCGCTGTTCACCGTTTCATTCCAGTCCGTTAAAGCCGCGCGGATGAATCCGGTCAAGTCGTTGAAAACGGAATGACGTTTTTTTTCTTTTTGTTGCTGGTGTCTTTTTTGTTGCTGGTTGTTCTGATTGTTCTGAGTTGCTGATCGTTATAGCAACCACCAGAACAACCAGTAACCACCAGAACTATCAGTAACCATCAGCAACCACCAGAACCAACCAGCAACCCAAAACAATAAACTAAAACAACAAACTAAAACCGGACAAAGAGCGTCCGGAAACGGACAACGTAACCAATACAAAATCAGACAAAAACGGCCCGTTCTACGCCTGAACGGGCTTTTTGTTTTTCTGGCAGAAGATTTGTTCTACAAAAGTGAAATTAATACCGCTTTTATGAAACGCAGTTATCTGGGCGAATTTGAAGAACTGGTTTTACTGACCGTGGCCACGCTGGGTCAGGGGGCTTACGGCGTGGCCATTGCCGACGAACTGGACCAGCAGGCAGGACGGCCGGTGAGTATCAGCGCCGTTCATGCCGCCCTGCACCGGCTCGAAGAAAAAGGGATGCTTACCTCGCATATGGGCGATGCCACGGCCGAGCGGGGTGGTCGCCGGAAGCGGCTGTTTTCCGTCACCGCCCTGGGCAGCCGTACCCTGCACGACATCCGCGACATGCGCAACCGCCTCTGGGACGCCATTGCCCCGAACACCTTACCGGCAATTGGCTAAGGGCAACGTGGTTAGAGCAACGTGTAGCATGCCCTTAGCCCCACGCCCTGCCATCCATTCAACGATACGTTATGTTACCAAACCAACCACCCCGCTGGGCCGACCGGCTTCTTGACTGGTTCTGCGCCCCGCACCTGCTCGAAGAAGTGCAGGGCGATTTGTATGAGCGCTTTCTGCGAAATGAACGCCTCTTCGGCCTGCCGATAGCGCGGCGGCAATATGCATGGGAAGTCATTACGTTTCTGCGCCCTTTTGCGCTGAAACGGCAACCGGGCGAACAGTCAACAACATATACTCTTTCTCCAGCTATGATCCGGAATTACCTGACCGTTGCGTGGCGGAACCTGCTCCGCAACAAAACCTTTGCCGCCATCAATATTACGGGGCTGGCCGTCGGCCTGGCCACCTGTCTGATGATTATGCTCTACGTGATGCATGAGCTCAGCTACGACCGCTACCATGCAAAAGCCGACCGCATGTACCGCATGACCATTATCGGGCAAGTCGAAGGCAAAGCCCTGAATATCGCCTATTGCAGCGTGCCCGCCGGCCCGACGCTCGCCAACGACTATCCCGGCGTTGAGGCCGTTACCCGCGTGGACAACAGGCAAGGCACCTTTATTGTCACACGCGGAACAGAAAGCTTCAAGGAAGAGCACGTTGCCCACGCCGATTCCAATTTTTTCGATACATTTTCGATTCCGCTGCTGAAAGGCAGAGCCGGCGATGTACTGACCCAGCCCAATACGGTTGTCCTCAACGAATCAACCGCCCGCAAATACTTCGGCAACGAAGACCCTGTCGGACAAACCGTTACGCTCGGCACGCTTGGCTTATACCGCGTAACGGGTGTGTTTAAAGACATTCCGTCGAACACCCATTTTCACTACAACATCATCGGCTCCCTACGCTCGCTCAAACTGCGTGACACATGGCTCAGCAGCGGCATCATGACCTATATTGTGCTCCGGCCGAACTTCGCCATCAGCCAGCTGGAAGCCCGTATACCGGAGATGGTCCGGAAACACATCAGCAGTGAAATGAAGCAACTACTCGGCGTCAGCCTGTCCGATTTTCAACAGAAAGGCAACAGTTTCCGGTTTGGGTTTCAACCCATTACCGACATTCACCTGCATTCACATTTAGAAGAGGAGGCGGAGCCGAACGGTGATCTGAAGTATGTGTATATTTTCTCGGTTATCGCGGTGTTTATTCTGCTGCTGGCCTGTATTAACTTCATGAACCTGTCAACGGCCGGGTCGGCAAAACGGGCGCGCGAAGTGGGTGTCCGTAAAGTACTGGGCTCTCATCAGGGCCAGCTGATCGGGCAGTTTCTGAGCGAATCCATGCTGGTCACGTTCATGGCGCTGGTTATTGCCCTGGGGCTCGTGTTCATGGCATTGCCTGTATTCAATCAGCTGGCAGGCACGGATTTTACATTCAGCGCATTGCTGAGCGGCCGCATGATTCCCGCCATTCTGCTGTCCAGTCTACTGATCGGGCTACTGGCAGGCAGCTATCCGGCCTTTTTCCTGTCATCCTTCAAACCGGTCAGCGTACTGAAAGGCCGGTTTCAGACAGGCGCCCGAAGCGGCTGGCTGCGGCACTCACTCGTAACGGTGCAGTTTATGGTGTCGATCGGCATGATCATCGGGACGCTGATCGTTTACCGGCAACTTCACTTTATCCAGCACAAAAAGGTTGGTTTCGACAAGGAGCAGGTGCTGATGGTCCACGACACCTATACGCTTGGGGATAAGACCGGTGCGTTTAAAAGCGAACTCCGAAGACTGGCACAGGTGGTTGATGTTACCTCCGGCGGCTACATGCCCGCAGGTCCCTCCAACCATTCAGTCGATGGCATACGGCTGGAAGACGGCAATCCGCAGGCGACCCTGTATCGGGAAAAGAGCTTTTACATTGATGACCGCTACATTCATACGCTCGGAATCGCATTGGCACAGGGCCGCAATTTCCTGCCTGCCCACCCCGCCGATCAGTCGGCGGTGCTGCTGAACGAAGCGGCTGTAAAACGGTTTGGGTTCAAACAGCCGGTCGGGCAACAAATCTGGGCGGTTGGCGACGGCAGCCCGAACAGCCAGCGCCGGTATACGGTCGTCGGGGTTTTGAAGGACTTTCACTTTGAATCGATGCACGAGGCCATTGCGCCGCTGATCATGTTTTACGGCGAAGATAACTACCAGATGGCCATCCGGATCCGGACCGACAAGTTGCCTGAGTTACTGAAAACACTGGAAACAATCTGGAAAGCACAAACCAACAATCCGTTTGCCTACTCGTTTCTGAATGAACGCTTTAACGCCATGTACCAGTCCGAAGAGCGCGTCGGGAAACTATTCGGCATCTTTGCGGGCCTGACCATCTTTGTAGCCTGTCTGGGGCTGTTTGGTCTGGCAGCCTTTACGGCGCAGCGCCGGACCAAGGAAATCGGCGTCCGGAAAGTACTGGGGGCGTCGGTAGCCAGCGTCGTAGTCCTGCTCTCCCGCGATTTTCTGAAGCCGGTGCTGATCGCCCTGGTCATTGCCACGCCGGTTGCCTGGTATGGTATGCATCAGTGGTTGCAGGACTTTGCCTACCGTATCAATGTCGAGTGGTGGGTGTTTGCCCTCGCCGGTGCGCTGGCCATCGCCATTGCGCTGCTGACGGTCAGCTTTCAAAGCATCAAAGCAGCGCTGGTCAATCCGGTCAAGTCGTTGAAAACAGAATAAAATTTTAGTTGTTTTTTTGTTGCTGATGGTTCTGGGTTCTGGTAGTTGCTGTTAGGTATAGTAACCCGGCAACTACCAGAACCCAGAACCATCAGCAACCACCAGAACCATTCAGAATCAAAAAACTATTCCGACTTCAATGATTTAACAGGGTTAATGAGTGCGGCTTTGAGGCTCTGGTAACTGACCGTCAGCAGCGTGACCGCCAGGGCACCGAGAGCCGCAATCACAAATACCCACCACGAGATATCGACGCGGTAGTCGTAGCCGCTGAGCCAGTCGTTTAGGTAGTACCAGGCGATAGGGCTGGCAATCAGGGAAGAGAACAGCACCAGCAGGGCAAAATCACGGGTCATCAGCTGCCACAAACTCAAAACACTGGCACCCAGCACCTTGCGGATACCAATTTCTTTAGTACGCTGTTCGGCCACAAAACTTGCCATGCCGAAAATACCCAGGCACGAGATCAGTACGGCCAATACGGCGAAATAGGACGATAGCTTACCGATCCGCTCTTCCGATTCGAATTTGCTGCCGTATTGCTGATCTACGAACTCGTAATGAAACGGTACATTGATTACATACTTCCGCCAGATTTTCTCAATCTGCGCCAACGACTGGCTTGAGCTTCTGGCCGGATTCAGGCGAATCACCATGTTGTACGTATTTTCGGTGTTAATGTGGTAGATCGACGGGCGCACCGGATAGAACGGTGACTCAGCCATGATGTCGCTCACCACACCGATAATGGTATACGGTTTGTCGTTCCATTTCAGGATTTTACCGACGGGAGACCCCTTAAAATTCAGAAATTTGACCATCGCTTCGTTAACGATAAACGCCGAGGAATCAGTGGCAAATTCGCGGGAGAAATCGCGGCCTTCCTTTACTTTCCAGCCCACCGTTTTCCCCCATTCGTAGGTCACGTTCGAGTTCGGAAAGTCAACGGCCAGGTTCGGGTCTTTGCCCTCCCAGTCGAATCCGCCGTTTGTGTTCCAGACACCCGTCAGCGGGCTGTTGGAGCCGGCCAGCTCTTCAATTGCGCCCGCCGATTTCAGTTCGTTCCGGAAGGCGTCAAAATGGTCCCTTACTTCTTTATCAACCGCCATATTGACAAGCCCGGAACGATCATAGCCAATCGGCCGGTTTTTGGCGTGCTGGATTTGCTGGTATACGATGATGGTGCCGATGATGAGCACAACCGACACCGTAAACTGCACCACTACCAACGCTTTACGCGGCACCGATGCCCATTTGCCCACCCGGAACGTACCTTTCAGCACGCTCAGAGGCTGGAACGACGACAGATAAAACGCCGGATAGCTACCTGCCAGCAGGCCGGTAAGACCAAGCACAAGCAGACAGATAACCCAGAACAGCGGGTTGGTCCACATGAACTCAATCCGTTTGCCGGCCACCTCGTTGAACGGCGGCAACAGCACCAGCACCAGCATGACCGAGCATAAAAACGCCAGAAACACAACGAGATAGGATTCGGCAAAAAACTGGCTAATCAGCTGTGACCGTACCGAGCCGACCGCCTTTCGGATGCCGACTTCCTTGGCCCGTTTTTCGGAGCGGGCCGTGGCCAGGTTCATAAAATTGATGCAGGCCAGCATCAGCACAAACACACCAATGATGCCGAACATCCAGACGTATTTTATCTCCCCGCCGATGTTGACTCCGTTTTTAAATTCGTTGTACAGCTCCCATTTGCTCATCGGATGCAGAAAAACAATCCACTTGTATTTCGCTTCGTCCTTGCCGACGTTATCCAGCTTCACGTTTTTGATCCGGGCGGAGGCATCCTCAATCGCTACATTGTCGGCGACCTGCGCAAACGTCTGGCTGAAGTTGCTGTTCCATGGGTTTTTCATGGTTTTCACCCAGGGGTTATCAATCTGCCACAACGACCACGGCAGGATTACTTTCAGATCGCGGAACCAGGTATTGTATGGCAGGTCTTCATAAACACCGGTTATTTTAACGTCGAACCGCCGGCTGAGCTTGATCATTTTTCCCACCGGATTGGCGTCTCCGAACAACGATTTCGCTACCGATTCGGAGAGCATGATCGAATAGGGATCTTTCAGGCCGGCCTGTGTACCCTGACGCATGTGCAGCGCCAGCATAGCCGGTGCGTCCGGCTCCATAAACATCCCTTCTTTACTCACATGTGTATTGCCAACCGACAGCACATACGAGCCGGGCCACGACGTCTGCACAACGTATTTAAAATAACTGCCGTACTTATCACGGATTTCCGGCCCCATAGCAGCAGGGTTCGCGGTCTGCGTCTCTACTTTGCCGTTGAACGTCGCATGCTGCATAACCTGCGCGATGCGGTCATAATTTGTGTGGTATTTATTATAGCTCAGTTCGTCGTATATCCAGAATCCGATCAGCATCGCTACGGCCAGACCCACGGCCAGCCCGCCGATGTTAATGAATGAATACGCCTTATTTTTCTGCAGGTTCCGCCAGGCAATCGTGAAGTAGTTCCGTAACATAAGCAGTCGGGGCTATTGGTTGAGGTTCGGTTGTACTTGTTGTTTGTTTTATATGCGCAAATCTGCTGCCAGAGCGTAAAAACTGCCTTTTATGGCCGGTTTCGGGGTGTATGATCCGCGTCGCTGTCCGTTTCTGGACAGTGTTTTGTACGGGATGGGACGCGCAACTCTCCGTCCCTGTCCAACTTCCAGGAAGTTTTGAACTTCCTGGAAGTTGGACAGGGACTCTTTATCCATTGCCGGACACGTTTCTGTCCGGAGCCGGACAGGCACATAGACCATACCCCCTCAAAAAACGCTCCGGAGGGGCATTCCGGAGTTTGGCACCGGATTTGATTTGCATTATTATAACTAATCAGAAATTGTATCGGCCAGACCGGTTTTGCGATATGAAACGAGCGTTTTTAGGAGAATTTGAAGAGGTGGTGCTACTGGTAGTGGCTGCCTGTACAGAAGATGCCTATGGGAACATGATTCTGGAGCATCTTCAGGAGCAGACGGGCCGGCAGATTACCATCAGCGCCGTTCATGCCACCTTATACCGCCTCGAAGAAAAAGGCTACCTCGCCTCCGAACTCGGCGGCGCAACGGCTGAACGCGGCGGGCGCCGCAAACGCTTTTTTACCCTGACCGAAGCAGGCAGCAAAGCCCTGCTCGACATTCAGGCCATGCGCCAACAACTCTGGCAGGCCATCCCCAACGGTAAACTGATGAGCGTTGGGCAGAGCGCTTAGAGCAGAGAGCTTAGGGCGGAGAGCTTAGAGTCCTATGCCCCAAGCCCCTCCCCCCCCTTGCTCCCTATGCTCCAAGCCCCAAGCACTACGCCCTAAGCCCTAAGCCCCCTGCCCCAAACACTAAGCCCTAAGCCCCCTGCCCCAAACACTAAGCCCTAAGCCCCATGCACAAAGCCCCTCAACATACACCGCCCCGCTGGGCCGACCGCTTACTGGAATGGTTTGTTTCGCCCTATCTGCTCGAAGATGTGCAGGGCGATCTGTACGAATTTTTTGAAAAACGACTCGCGCAGGTCGGGCCGGCGAAGGCACGCCGTGAATACGCATGGGCGGTAATCAGTCACCTGACCCCGCTCTTTTTCCGCTGGAAAACGAATGACGACCACTTGAATACGTCGCCTCTTTTTACCAACCAATACAGAAACATCACGCTAATGGACATGATCGGTAATTACCTGAAAATTGCATTCCGGAATCTGGCCAAACACAAAGGCTATTCCTTTTTAAACATGGCCGGTTTGTCGGTCGGCATGGCGGTGGCCCTGCTGATCGGGCTGTGGCTGTGGGACGAACTGTCCTACAATAAATACCACGACAACTATGACCGGATCGGGCAGATTAAACAGCACCTGAACAACAACGGCGAGGTTCAGACCTGGTCGACGACCCCTTATCCGCTGGCCGAAGAACTCCGGAAAAACTACGGCAGCGACTTTACTCATGTGGTTCTGGGGCGCGAAGACGGCGACCATATCCTGACCTACGGCAATAACAAATTCACGAAACGAGGTATGTTTTTCGAACCGGCCGTTACGGAGATGCTGTCGCTGAAGATGCTGAAAGGCAGCCGCAACGGTCTCAACGAACCGGCCTCGGTGCTGCTGTCGGCCTCTACGGCACAGGCGCTGTTTGGCGAAGACGAGCCGATGGACAAAATCATCCGGCTGGACAACCGGCTGGACGTGAAGGTGACGGGTATTTACGAAGACCTGCCCCGCAACTCGACATTCCACGAGCTGACGTTTATGGCCCCGTGGCAGCTCTATTACAACACCAACGACTGGGTTAGAGCCGCACCGGACCCGTGGCGGCCGAATGCCTTCCATATTTACGCACAAATCGCTGAAAACAGCGATTTTGACAAGGTATCTGCGAAAATCAAAGACGCCAAACTGAACAGAGTCAGTGCTGAACTGGCTAAGAAAAAGCCGGTTCTTTTCCTGCATCCGATGTCGCGCTGGCATCTGTATTCTGACTTTAAAAACGGTATCAACATCGGGGGCAAAATCCAGTACGTCTGGCTCTTTGGCATCATCGGTGCCTTTGTGCTGCTGCTGGCCTGCATCAATTTCATGAACCTCAGCACCGCCCGCTCCGAAAAACGGGCCAAGGAAGTCGGCATCCGCAAGGCCGTCGGCTCGGTACGGTCGCAGCTGATTTATCAGTTTTTCTTTGAATCAATCCTGGTTGTGCTTTTCTCTCTGGTACTGGCACTGATCTGGACAGCCGCACTCTTACCGGCGTTCAACGAGGTGGCCGACAAAGACGTCCGGATTCTGTGGGATAAACCGCTGTTCTGGGGCATTTGTCTGGGTGTCAGCCTGCTGACCGGTCTGATAGCAGGTAGTTATCCGGCGTTTTACCTGTCATCGTTCAACCCCGTTAAAACCCTTAAGGGCACGTTTAAAGCCGGCCGGCTGGCGGCGATTCCGCGAAAAACGCTGGTGGTGGTGCAGTTTACGGTGTCGGTTACGCTCATTATCGGCACCATCATGGTGTTCCGCCAGATTCAGTTTGCCCGCAACCGCCCGATCGGGTACCAAAGCAACGGACTGGTCGCGGTTCCCTTGGTAACGGGCGACATCCAGCGCCATTTTGAGGCCGTGAAACATGACCTGCTGCAAACCGGCACCATCGTCAGCATGGCCCAGGCCAGCAGCCCGCCCACCGAAATCTGGTCGAGCAGCAGTACATTCGACTGGAAAGGTAAAGACCCTAACCTGTCGGTTGACTTCCCGGTGATGGTCGTTTCCCACGATTACGGCAAAACCATCGGCTGGAACATAAAGGCCGGCCGTGACTTTTCGACCTCCTTCGGCACCGACACCAGCGCCCTGATTCTGAACGAAACCGCCGTCCGGTTTATGGGGCTGAAACATCCGGTCGGCGAAACCATTCAGTGGTGGCAGCAGCCCTACCGCATCATCGGCGTTGTCAGCGATCTCGTTATTCAGTCGCCTTATGAGCAGGTGAAACCTACCATTTTCAGCCTGGGGCGTGATGCGACGTTTGCCGTCCTGAAGATTAACCCGGCCAAAAGCGCGGGCGAGGCGATGATCAGCATTGAAGCGGTATTTAAGAAACATAATCCGTCGCAGCCATTTGAGTACCGGTTTACGGATCAGGCGTTTGCGCAGAAGTTCGGCAACGAAGAGCGGATCGGGAAACTGGCGAGTTTTTTTGCCATACTGGCGGTGTTTATCAGCTGTCTGGGCATTTTCGGGCTGGCCTCGTTTATGGCTGAACAACGGACCAAGGAGATTGGTATCCGTAAAGTACTCGGCGCATCGGTACCGTCACTCTGGCGGCTGCTGTCGATGGATTTTGTGGTACTGGTTCTGATTTCCTGCGTCTTATCGGCTCCTATCGCGTGGTACTTCCTGCATGGCTGGCTGCAAACCTATACCTATCGCACCGACCTGTCGTGGTGGGTCTTCATCGCCGCCAGCGGTGGTGCCCTGCTCATTACCCTCCTGACAGTCAGCTTCCAGGCCATTAAAGCCGCGACGATCAACCCGGTCAGGTCGTTAAAGTCAGAGTAATGTTTATTGATGGTTTTTCCGGGTTGCTGGTTGTTCTGAGTTGCTGATTGTTACTGGTGGTTGCTGGTTGTTCTGGGTTACTCAACCATCAGTAACCCAGAACAATCAGCAACTACCAGCAACTCCTTTTTACAAATTATTCGTGCTTTTCAGCGCCCAATACACCAGAAGCGGCTGAAAAAAGAGACGGGCCAGGCGTTTCTGATCGGTGTCGAGGCCGAATGCGCTGCGTTTATTGACGTATTGCGAGATATTTCCCGGGAAAACGGCCGTAAAAAACGACGCCGCCAGTTTGCCGACGGTTTCCTGGTGGGCGTTGTCGGTTAAGACCAGACTGCTGCCGAGCGCGATTTCGGCAATGCCGGAATACACGACGGTATCGTCTTTCTGAAGCGGAACCCAGTCGGGCACCTGCGCCCTGAAGGCATGGCGGGCGAATGTCAAATGGCTGATCCCTGCCACAATCAGGTTGGTTCCCAGCAGGATACGGGCTACTTTTTTAGCGGTTTGTTCGTTCATGTCTGTATTGTTGTGTACTGTAACAC
>NZ_CAMFHL010000111.1 GCF_945952095.1 uncultured Arsenicibacter sp.
TCATCTTTTATGCTAAGCGCGGATCGGAATTCGAGCGACGCTAAAGAAAGGTAATGCTCCAGCTGCAGGAACCGCAACTGATGGGCCTGAAGCAGGACTTCCCGATCTCGCTGGAAATGCAGTTTCTCGGCGGCGACGGTACCCATGAGCGGCATACTGCCAACCTGTGTACACCGGGTACCAACGTCTTTCTGAACGACAAGCTGTTTACGCCCCATTGCGTAGACTCACGCTCGAAAACCTACCACGGCGACCGTTGGGTACATGCCGAAGCGCTCGTACTGGGCGATTCGCTGGTGAAGCACATTGTGGAAGGCGATACGGTGCTGACCTATACCAAACCGCAGATCGGCGGCGGCAATGTGAGCGATTATGATCCGGCACAGAAGAAGGACGGACAACTGATTAAGAGTGGTTATCTCTCATTACAAAGCGAGAGCCATCCGGTTGAATTCCGGAAAGTAGCCATTTTTGACCTGGGGCCATATATGCATAACCGGAAGCAGCTGCAGGCTAAACTAAAGGAACTGCAAAGCCGTAAAACTCCGTAATTGCAAGCCTTTTTCAATAAAAAGAGCCGGTATCCAAACAGGACTACCGGCTCTTTTTATTGCTCTGTAAATCAGGAGTGCATTAGCTAGTTCAGGAGAACACTTTCTCCCAGAACCCAGATTTCGTCTCGGTTATGGATGTAGAAATACCCCTCTTCCTGTTCTTCTTCCTCAATAGTAAACGTTAGTTGAGGGAAAGGGGAGTTTGTTGATTTCCAGCCGGTAAACTCGAATAACCAGCGGGCGACGCTCTCCGAAACAGCAATGCCTTCGTGAGCCATAATCATGGGTTCGTTATTTTCGTACCCAAGTATGAAATACATCTTGACCATTTTGTCCAGCTTATTTTTTCTACATGAGGTTATTCTGCTGCTTAATTTAAGCTTATTCTGAATAAGACACATTAAAAGTAAAGAAAAAGTTAGCCAGTTAACAAATAAAGCCCATACTAAAGCTTTTTTCTGAAAGAAACGATGTAAGTCATTACTGACGGACAACTTTCAGTGTTTTGAAACGGTTGCCTGCCCGAATCGTAATGAAATAAAAGCCCGGTGTATGGCCAAGTTGCACGTTGACAGGCTTTCCGGCTGAGCTTTGTTCAATTAGTTGTTTAGATACACGCTTGCCTTGCAGATCCGTGATCTCAATCGTTGCTGTCGGGTCGTTAATCTCAGAGATGATAATATCAACGCTGTTTGCCAAAGTCGGATTTCCTAGCAGCGTTACATCCAGTTCATTGGATAAGTTATTAGCTGACTCCCGGCCGCTAAGCGCACAGCTGGCTTTAGCATCCCACTGGTATTGGGTGAAGTAGTAAGTACCATCCGGATATTTTTGCCGCGCAATTAGCACAAAAGGATCGATCGTTGACGATGGATTCTGAATATCCTGAATCAGAGCCGGACTATCAATCTGGTTGAGGCAGTTCGTTGTCCAGCCGGTGATGCCTACGCTCAGATACTCAATCAGCGATCCGTTGCCGCCATTAGGCCGGAACCGGATCACGCCTGTCTGGCAGTTATACTCCGGCGCAAGCAGCGTAAGCAGAGGACCCTGGCTGGAAACAGGGCTGTTGCAGCCGGCCGGATTCGTGAGGGATGGTGGCGTTGTTGTACTGCAATTAACCGGACAGATCAGTTTGTAATTCCATGTATAACTCACCACCGCAGTTGGATTGCTTGCCTGTCGGGCATACAGCGTAAAGGGTTGCACATCACAAGCGGGCTGGACAAGGTATGGGCCCGCCTGGTTCGACCAGCCGGTTATACCAACTGAAAGGTATGAAACGGTGCTGCCATCACCCCCATAAGACTGAAAGGTAAATGAGCCGGTCGCACAATCATAGAGTGGCTGGATGAGGGTAAGCGGACTGGTTACAGAGCAGCTGTTGACGGTAGCTGACACCGTTTGCGAAGTAACCAGCGTCCCCGATTGAACCGTGAGTGTATAGGCCTGTGGGCCCGTCTGTTGGGCTAGTAGGGTCTGACTGAACGCTGCACTGGCCGTTGTGCCGGAGACCGGTACCGTACCATTGGTGAGTGTAAAGGCATAAGGGCTGGCTAACACCCCCACGTTAGCGGAGAACGAAAGCGGCTGGCCGGCACAGACAGTAGCCGGCGACACGGTCAACCCTGTCACTACCGGAGCGGCTGTTTCGACCGGGGCGGTCAGAATGGTGCCGTTTTGGCCGACAGCAACATACACATTTCCGCCAAAGCGTACACTGGTAAGATTTTGAGTGGTATTGCTGATTTGCCGTGTCCAGCTGGTACCGTTGGGGGAAGTATAGATCAGACCATTGGTGCCGACAGCAACAAATGTGTTATTGGCATAGATGACAGACTGAAGGATACCGGTATCATTCGGTGATTGCCTCGTCCAGGTAATGCCGTCCGGTGAGGTCTGTATTGTAACAATATTCTGATCAAGGCTGGTCCGGACGTTTCCTACCGCAACAAACAGCCCGTTTCCAAATGCAATATCATTTGGCGTTTCCAAAGGATAGGTGTATGTCCAGTTCGTTAAGTCAGTCGACCGGACAGAACTGATTCCAACCGTGATATAGGTGCCGTTACCGTAAGCAATACCGGTGAAAGGGTAAAAGTTGACCGGTGTTGTTAACCGTTGCCAGTTATAACCATCGGTTGAGGTAGTCAGGATAGCGTCAGTACCTAGGGCAAAGAACCGGTTGTTCCGGAAGCGTATTTTGTATCTGGCCTGCGGGTTATTCCGGTTTGCAAGCCAGTTGAAACCATCCGTTGAACTATAGGCATTGGTTGATGAATTAAAGACCAGCAGAAAGGCTCCTAATCCATAATCGATGCCAGTCATTTCGTTAGTGGTTGGAGCAGTTTGGCTTAATTCCCAGTTGATACCATCCGTTGAAACGAGGTTTGCGCCCTGACCGCCGACAGTCACAAACCGGCCATTGCCATAGGCAAGGTCGAGCAGCGGCTTGGTGGTGCCCTGCGCACGCCTTGTCCAGGTAACACCATCCGGTGATGTAGTGATAGCCCCGGTTTCACCGACCGCTACATATAAATTATTGCCAAAGGCAACACCGAAAAGGGCAGTAGAGACATTGCTGGTACGGGAAGTCCAGTTGATGCCGTCCGGCGAGGTTCGTATCTGGCCTAAATTGCCGACTGCGGTAAATTGGCCGCTTGCATAATTTACAGCCTGAAAAGAGCCATCAAGCCCACTACCGCTCCGGACGGTGTAATTGACTGCGTCCGGCGACGACAAAATACCGCCAAACGGGCTTACATTTACATACAATCCATTTCCATATGCCAGACCATTAGACGGGATAGCCGGGATGCTTTGTTTCGTCCAGATAATGCCATCCGGTGAGGTCACAATTGTACCGGCAATGTAAGCTGCCACGAACTGATTATTCCCGTAGATGATCTCTCGGAGTTCTATCGTCACATCACTATTTCTGGCAGTCCAGATTACGCCATCAGGGGAGGTCAGAATGGTGCCGGTTTCGCCGACGGCCACAAACAGATTTTGGGCATAGGTAATATTGTAAAGCGTCTTAGTGATACCGCTTGTTCGCGCCGTCCAGCTGATACCATCTGTTGAGGTCAGAATGGTACCATTTTCGCCGACGGCCGCATAGCGCTGATTCCCGAATGCAACTCCATACAGTTTGACTGATGTGCCGCTGATTTGTGTATCCCAGTTGATACCGTCCGTTGAGCGCTTAATGAATCCCTGATCCCCGACGGCCACAAACGCGTTTGTGCCGTATATGACTCCATTCAGATTGATATGCGTGCGGTTTGTCCAGGTGATCTGTGCCACACTTCGATTAGACAGCGATAAACAACTTAGTGTCAGCAACAAAATCAGGAAATGCAAGCGCGAACGAGTGTGCAAAACGCCTTTTATTGCTAAAGCCGAAAGCGTGTGAGTGGGTAGAAAACTATCCATGGTTGGAATATAAAGAGGTGAAGTGTAAAGTTAAGTATATTTTCCTTTATTGTCAGTTGACTACTTCTGCCGTTTACTTACCGGCTCATTCGCTAACATACTTGTCCGGCTATTATCTTGTCTTGCAGGATTTAGTACATTTACGGTTTTACAAACCGCCTTTGCATGACCGGCATCAATCAGCCTGATCATATGGATATGGCTACGGCCAATGAACGTTTTGAGTTACTGGCAAAAGCAACAAGAGACGCTGTATGGGACTGGGATTTAGACAAAAACACCGTTTGGTGGAATGACGGCATTAATGCCTTATTCGGGCATTCGGTTGACAAGTTGCCGCCCGGCCCTGAATCCTGGTCCGATTACATTCATCCCGACGATAAGGATGCTGTGCTGACCAGTATTCACGAGGTTATTGATCAGGGTAAGGCAAACTGGTCAGGCGAATACCGGTTCCGGCGGGCCGACGGCTCCTATGCGTACGTTTATGACCGGGGCTATATCATGCACCGTGACGGCAAATCGGTCCGGATGCTCGGGTCGATGCAGGATGTTACGTCGGTGCGGGAACTGAGCCGCCAGCGCGAAGCCGAACAGGAAAAATACCGGCTGGCGCTACAGGCTTCCGGCCTGGGTACGTGGGACTATAACCTGATGACCGGTGAGCTGATCTGGGATGACCGGTGCCGCGAACTGTTCGGCGTCCTGCCCGGTACACCCGTAAACTGGGATTTGTTTGTCAGCGGTTTGCATCAAGACGACCGTCAGGTTGCCCTGGAGGGCGTTGAGCAAGCCCTGGCAGGCATTAACGAAGGCCAGTATGATATTCAATACCGGACTGTTGGCCTGCATGATAACCAGGAACGCTGGGTACGGGCGACCGGCAAAGCCTATTTCAAAAAGAACGGGGAGCCTTACCGGTTCATCGGAACGGTGCAGAGCCTGACCGAACAAAAACAGAAAGACTTACTGCTGAGTGCTTCCGAAGAGCGCTTTAAAACCGTTATCGAACAAGCGCCGGTAGCCATGCTCGTGCTGAAAGGACCGGATATGGTGTTTGATACGGTGAATGACAGCATGCTCGCCTTGATCGACAAAACACCGGACATTGTCGGAAAGCCGATGCTGGAGGTACTGCCGGAAATTACGGGTCAACCGGTTACGGGTATCATGGAAAAGGTCTATGCAAGCGGAGAGTCTCATTATGCCTGGGAAATCCTGGTAAACCTGAACCGGAACGGCCGCCTGGAAGATGCCTACTTTAATGTGGCTTACACGCCCATGCGCCGGAATGGCGTGATTACGGGCATTATCGAAGTGGCAGCCGAAGTGACGGAGCAGGTAAAAGCCAGGATTGCGCTCGAAAAAAGTGAACAACGCTTCCGGACGTTTATTGAGGAAGCTCCCTTTGCAATCGGGGTGTATGTGACAGAAGACATCATCATCGAAAACAGCAACAAGGTGCTGCTGAATATGTGGAGCAAGGATGCATCGGTGATCGGTAAGCCCATGGAAGAAGCCATTCCGGAGCTTAAAGGCCAGCCGTTTATCGACTTGCTGAAAAATGTGTACCGTACCGGCATTACCTATGATACGACAGAGCAGGAGGCAATGTTGCTGGATAACGGTGAGCTGAAACCGTTCTGGTTCAATTTTACCTACAAGCCGCTGAAAAACGAAAAAGGGGAGGTGTATGCCATTCTGCATATGGCGGTCGATGTGTCGGCACAGGTAAAAGCCAGAATTGCGCTCGAAAAGGCGGAAGAAGAGCTCCGGAAAGCACAACAGAATCTGGAACGGCAGGTGGAACAACAGACCAGCGAACTGCGGATGACCAATCTGGACCTCAAACGTTCGAATGATAGTTTGCAGCAGTTTGCCTATGTCGCCAGCCACGATTTACAGGAGCCGCTGCGCAAAATTCAGTCCTTCGGGAGTTTGCTCCAGGAACAATACGCCCGTGAGCTGGGTGAGTCAGGGCATGATATGCTGCGGCGGATGCAGCACGCCAGCGAACGGATGTCATTGCTGATCAAGGACCTGCTGGCGTATTCGCGGATTACGACGCATCAGCTGACATTCCAGTCTGTCAGCCTGAATCAGGTCATGGAAAAAGTGAAGGACACGCTGGAGTGGCAAATTGAGGATGCCGGTGCAGAATTGATAATTGACAGACTGCCTGACATACAGGGCGATAGCCTGCAACTGGGGCAGCTTTTTCAGAACCTGCTCTCCAATGCCATTAAGTTCCGGAAGCCTGGTGTGCCGCCACGCATTACGGTACGTTGTCAAACCGTAGACGAAGCGCAGCTGTCGCCGGCTGTTCATCCGGCGCGTAAAGCTGCCCGATATTATCAAATCAGCGTGGCTGACAACGGGATCGGCTTCGACAATAAATACCTGGACCGCATTTTTGAAGTCTTCCAGCGGCTCCACGGCAAATCAACTTACGAAGGTACCGGCATTGGTCTGGCGATCTGTCAGAAAGTGGCGGCCAACCACGGTGGAGCCATTACCGCCCGCAGCGAAACCGGACAAGGCGCTACCTTCGACGTGTATCTGCCGGGGTAAGGAGTGAAAGAACGAAAGAGTGAAAGAGTGAATGGGCGAAAGAGCGAGAGGGTGAAAGAGCGAGAGGGTGGCTGACGCGCTATACCGTTCGCTCTTTCACTCTTTGCCGCGTCAGCGGCCACTCTTTCGCTCTTTGTTAAGATACCCGAATAACTCGCTAATTTTCTATAAAATCTCCATAAGTAAACACTCGTTCTTTGTATAGTTCAACTGTGCTCATGCAGAACGAATAATGAATGAGCCGGATGGGAAGGGATATGCACGAACGAATCAAAAAGTGGGTAGGATGCTGGACCTGCTGGCTGTGGCTGGCTGGCTATGCCGCTGCGCAGCCTGCTCTGCCGTATACAAAAATTCCCCTCGATAATTTTGCTGCCTTTCAGCACCCGTCGGCCACCACGTGGCGGATTGTTGGCGGGGTGATGGCAGACCGCCATCGCGAAGAGGACCTGCAGACCACGTCGGGGCAGGGCATGCTGGTCGTCCACCCCGTCGTGACGAACCGCGGCAACCTGTTCACCCGCATGACCCACGGCGACCTTGAACTGGAATTTGATTTTCTGATTCCAAAAGGCTCCAATTCAGGCGTCTATCTACAGGGACGCTATGAAGTACAACTGCTCGACAGCTGGCGGAAAGATACGCTCACCAACAGCGATTGCGGCGGACTTTACCAGCGTTACGACGATTCAACCAAAACGATTTTCGGCGGCACCGCGCCAATGCTGAACGCGTCCAAAGCGCCCGGCTTGTGGCAGCACATGTATGTCCGGTTCCGTGCGCCGCGCTTCGATGCACAGGGCCGGAAAACCGCCAATGCGCTGTTTGAAGAAGTAAAGCTCAACGGCGTCCGGATCCACCTGAACAAGGACGCTACCGGCCCGACCATGTCGGCCGCTTTTCCCGATGAGCAACCCTTGGGGCCGCTGATGTTTCAGGGCGACCACGGGCCGGTTGCGTTCCGGAATATTCAGTACAAAGCCTTTACATCGGGGCAGATCCGCCTGTCAAACATGCAGTATAAGGCGTATAAGGGCTTGTATAAGTCAGTGGAAGCGATGGCAGATCAGACGCCGGTGCGGACAGGGACGACCGATACGCTGTCGTGGCGGCTCGGCGACCGGAAGGCGCAGCTGGCCGTCGAAGGAGACATGGAGATACCCCGTTCCGGCGATTACCTGTTCCGGTTTGTCTCCGGAGGCTGGGGCTGGTTGTTTATTGACGGGAAGCCGGTTATCGATACTAAGGGCAACCGCGATTTTGAACGGTCGTTCTATGCAACGCAAACCCTGACGGCCGGCAAACACCGGTTTCAGCTGTATTACGGTAACTCCGACGAAAGCCTGGTCTGGTACTACGAAGGCCCCGGCATTCCGTGGACGCCCCTGACAACGCCCCGTTCATACCGCCACACGGTTGAACCCGAACCTTTACCGGTTACCGTCGCCGACCGGACGGAACTGGTGCGCGGGTTTATGCTGCACGCCGGTAAAAAGAATGCTTACCCGATTGCCGTGGGAATACCCGGCAAGCTTAACTATGCCTACGACCTGAATACATTCAGCCCGATTACGGTCTGGCAGGGCCCTTTTGCCGACGTGTCGAACATGTGGGTTGAGCGGGGCGAAAAGCAACTGCTCATGCCGCTGGGTGCGCCCATGGAACTGGCCAACCGGCCGACGGTCTGGCAGCCGGAGCGGGCCGATAGTCCGTGGCCCGATTCGGTGCTGATCGATCAGAGCCCGTTTACGCGGTCGGGCTACCGGCTGCGGAACAGCCTGCCGGTATTTTACTATTCCTACAAAAACTGGTCGGTCGAGGATGCCATTGTGCCCGCTGCTGACCGCAGGAACCTGACCCGAACACTGACAGTTTCGGCCGACAAACCGGCTTCGGGACTGTATTGCCTGCTGGGCAGCGGTTCGGCCATTGACCCGCTGGCCGACGGCAGTTACGCCATCGACGGCAAACGCTACTACCTCGAACAAATCCGGGGCGGTAAGCCGGTTATCCGGCAAACCACTAAAGGCTATGATTTGCTGATGCCGGTACCGGCAACCTCCGGAAAACATACCATCACCTACACAATCGTCTGGTAATGAAATTTATAGTTCTTGTGAATAAAAAAGCGCTGCATTGGCTTACGGCTTTAATGCTGGGTTATATCCTGACGCCGTATGGTGCGGCCGGGCAAGGTATTTTGTCAACAGACAAGCTGAAAGCCCATGTCAATTACTTTAACTCGATTGACGATGAAGCCGTTGTAAACTACGTGCCGAATGCCCGGTCATTCGACTGGCTGGCCCAAAATGTACCGCTGTTCGATTGCCCGGATTCGGTGCTGCAAACGGTCTACGACTACCGCTGGTGGTCTATGCGCAAACACCTGAAAGAAACCCCCGACGGCTTTATTTTCACGGAATTTATCACCAAGGTAAACCATGCCGGTAAACACAATGCGATCAGCAGCGCGCTGGGCCATCACATTTACGAAGGCCGCTGGCTGAAAAATCAGCACTATCTGAATGACTACATCAAATTCTGGCTGTACGTCGATCCGAAGTATACCGTGCAGCGGTTTCATGCATTCAGCAGCTGGGTAGATGATGCCGTCTACAACCGGTATCTGGTCAACCAGGATCAGGCGTTTATCCGCGAAAACCTGCTGACGCTCGACGCCGATTACCGGAAATGGGAAGCTGAGCGGCAGGTGCCGGGCGGGATGTTCTATCAGTTTGATGTGAAAGATGCCATGGAGGAGTCGATCAGCGGGGGGCGTAAGGAAAAGAACATCCGGCCGACGATCAACAGCTACATGTATGGCAATGCGCTGGCGCTGGTGAAGATGGCAACGCTGGCCGGTAACGATACGCTGGTACGCCGGTATACTGAGAAAGCGGCGCAGCTGCGCAAGATGACCATGGACAGCCTCTGGAACGCGGCCGATTCCTTTTTTGAGGTAAAGAAGGAAAAAGGGGGCTTTGCCAACGCCCGTGAGGCCATCGGTTTTATTCCGTGGTACGTCAACCTGCCCGACGACACACCGGCCTATGCCGCACAGTGGAACCAGCTGACCGATGAAAAAGGCTTCCGGGCACCCTGGGGCCTTACTACTGCCGAACGACGTCACCCGCTGTTCCGGACCCACGGCTCGGGCCACGGCTGCGAATGGGATGGACCCGTCTGGCCCTTTGCCACTACCCAAACACTCAAAGGCTTGTCGAACCTGCTGACGAATTACACCCATCACGGCAGCATGACGAAACAGGTGTTTTATGACGAACTGCTGAAATATGCGAAGTCGCACACCATGAACGGGAAAATATATCTTGGTGAATATCAGGATGAAAAAAACGGCGAATGGCTCAAGGGCGATAATCCCCGGAGCAAGTTTTACCATCACTCAGGGTTTGCCGACCTGATTATCAACGACCTGATCGGACTGAAACCGGCTGACAACAACGTTCTGGCCATTAAACCGCTGGTGCCCGACGGCCACTGGGATTGGTTCTGCCTTGACCGTGTCCCGTATCACGGAAAAATGATCACCATCCTCTGGGACAAAACCGGCCGGCACTACGGCAAGGGCAAAGGCTTCCGGATTTTCGCTGACGGCAAACTCATCGCCCGGTCTGGAAAACTTCAACCCCTGACCGTTACTCTGAAGTGATAGATGTTCAGTATATTACGCAGAAAAAATGCCCTAACGGGGCTCAATCGCTAACACAGGGCATCGCCCTGTGCCTCCCTGACCTGACTATGAAACTCTTTCACCAGATCGCCTGTGCCGTACTGGGCATGCTGCTCCCTGCACTGTCTCAGGCCCAGTCCTATACATTATGGTATACGAAACCGGCCGAAAAATGGACCGATGCCCTGCCGGTCGGCAACGGCCGGATCGGCGGCATGGTCTTTGGCGGCGTCACCCGCGACCGCATTCAGTTCAATGAAGAAACACTCTGGACCGGCGAACCGCGTGACCCTAACCACAAGGGCGCGGTAGCGTATCTGCCGCAAATCCGGCAGCTGCTGGCCGACGGCAAACAGAAAGAAGCCGATGCCCTTGCCGAAGCGCACTTTATGGGCCTGAAAAGTAAGGACGGCAACCGCGAACAATGGACCGCCGACATGCTGGCCGGTAAAGGCATTCCGGGCAATCCGGCCAGCCCGGACTATGACGACAGCGGCTGGAAAACTATGCCGGTGCCCGCCTACGACGGCTGGGAGTCGGTCGGCCTTGACGGCCTCGACGGCGCGGTCTGGCTGCGGACTACGGTGACGATCCCCGACGGCTGGCAGGACAAACCGGTAGTGCTGGACCTGAACCGCATCCGTGACTACGACCGGACGTTTATCAACGGTAAGCTGGTTGGCACCTCGCAGACGCAGGACCCGCGTAAGTACATCATTCCGGCGGGTGTGCTGGTGGCGGGTAAAAATGTGCTGGCCATTCAGGTCCTGAATTACTTTGATAAGGGCGGGGTGGCTGGTTATAAGGATATCTCACGGCCCATTGCCCTCTACCCGCAAGGTAAAACCGCCGCCGACGGGGTAGCGCTGAATGGTAACTGGAAATATGCAATTCAGAGTGACGAACCACCGGCAGTCGGGAAATACCAGGCCGATTACCAGCCGTTCGGTGACCTGTACCTGCGTTTTCCGGGACTTACCAATGCGACCGGTTACCGCCGCGAACTGCTGCTGAGCGAAGCCGTGAGCCGGACCCGGTTTACGGCCAACGGTGTACAGTATACCCGTGAGTACTTTGTGAGCCAGCCCGATCAGGTGCTGGTGGTGCGGTTAACAGCCGACAAACCCGGCAGTCTTCAGTTCAGTGCTACGCTGGGCAGTCCGCACAAAAAATCGTCGGTGCGCCGGATTGATGACCGGACCCTGGCGCTGGCCGTGCAGGTCCGGAACGGGGCCTTGCGGGGCGAAAGTTTTCTGCGGCTAGAAACGCAGCGGGGGAGTGCCACCGTTTCCGGCGATTCGCTGGTGGTAAAGGGGGCTGATGCGGTTACGTTGTATCTGTCGGCGGCCACCAATTATGTGTCGTATCAGGATGTGTCGGGTAATCCGGTGGCGTTGTGTCAGCGGGCATTGGCAGGCCTGAGCGGTAAGTCGTTTGCGCAGATCCGGCAGCGGCATGTGCAGGAATACCAGCCTTATTATAACACGTTTTCGGTACAACTGGGAAGCCCGTCGGCACCGGCGGATAACCTGCCGACCGACGAGCGGCTGGCGCGGTTCGGGAAAACCAACGACCCGTCGTTTATGGCCTTATATATGCAGTATGGCCGTTATCTGCTCATCTCAAGTTCACGCCCCGGCACCCGTCCCGCCAACCTGCAGGGCATCTGGAACGACCTGCTGGCGCCGCCCTGGGGCAGTAAATACACGACCAATATCAACATTGAAATGAACTACTGGCCGGCCGAAGTGCTGAACCTGTCGCCCCTGCACGACCCGTTGTTCGGCATGATCAAAGACTTGTCGGTGGCGGGCCGCGAAACGGCGCGGGAGCATTACGGTGCCCGTGGCTGGGTGCTGCACCACAACACCGACCTGTGGCGGGGCACCGTGCCGATCAATGCCGCCAATCACGGTATCTGGGTCACAGGCGCGGGCTGGATGAGTACCCACCTGTGGGAGCATTACCGCTTTACGCAGGACAAAACATTCCTGCAACAGACAGCCTATCCGGTGATGAAAGAGGCGAGCCGGTTTTTCGTTGATTTTCTGGTGAAAGACCCGAAAACGGGCTGGCTGATCAGTACGCCGTCGAACTCACCGGAAAACGGCGGGCTGGTGGCCGGCCCAACCATGGACCACCAGATTATCCGGACACTGTTCCGGTATACGATGGCGGCCGGCGAAGCACTGAACACCGATGCGGCTTTCGGCGATACCTTACGAACAAAAATCGCACAGCTGGCCCCGAATCAGATCGGCCGCTTCGGGCAGTTGCAGGAGTGGCTGGAAGATAAAGACGATACGGCCAACAAGCACCGGCACGTGTCGCACCTGTGGGGCGTGCATCCGGGCAACGACATTACCTGGGAAACAACGCCCGACCTGATGAAAGCCGCCCGGCAGTCGCTGATCTATCGGGGCGATGAAGGAACCGGCTGGAGCCTGGCCTGGAAAATAAACTTCTGGGCACGATTCCGCGACGGCGAACATGCACAGCAGATGGTGCGGATGCTGTTGCGGCCGGTGTCGGGAGCCGGCGGGTCATACCTGAATCTGTTCGATGCCCATCCGCCGTTCCAGATCGACGGGAACTTCGGCGGCGCGGCGGGTATGGCCGAAATGCTGATTCAGAGTCAGAACAATACGATTGATTTATTGCCGGCCCTGCCATCGGCCCTGTCGGAAGGCAGCGTGAACGGTATCCGGGCACGCGGCGGCTTTTCACTCGACTACGCCTGGAAAAACGGGCAGGTCACCAGCCTGACGGTGACGTCGCTCGCCGGGCAGCCCTGCACGCTGCGTGTCAACGGCAAAGAGGTGAAATTGGCAACGCAGAAAGGAAAAACGTATCGGGTGTTGTAGGTTCCGGAACTCCCCGAGGGTTTTAAACCCTCGGGGAGTTTGTTTTTAGCCATTTACAGCTTCGGCAAACCCGACCGCCAGGCCAGTACTGCCGACCGCATACCGGCCACCTGCTCCGGCTGCTGCTCCGCCAGATTGGTGGTTTCCGACGGGTCTTTCCGCAGGTCATACAGCTCCGGATTCGACCCGTCGTCATTGATCAGCAGTTTCCAGTTTCCCTGCCGGATCGCCAGGTTCGGGCTTTTGTCGCGGCCCGCCGGATACCGGAACGAATCCGTATTACGGCCATATTCCCAGAACAGCGTTTTCTTGCGCGGCACCGTTTTCCCCAGCAACACATTCGCCCGGTTTTCGCCGTCTGTCCGGGTCAGGTCCGGCTTTGCGCCCGACAGACTGACAAACGACGGGAACAGGTCCAGCGCACTCATCACCGACTCGTTATCGGTTTTACCCTTCGGCGTTTTGGCCGGATACCGTACGAGGAACGGCATCCGGATACCCCCTTCATAGAGCGATAGCTTACTGCCCCGCAAAATACCCGACCGCACGCCCTGAAACGTCGGCAGGGCGCCGTTATCACTCGTAAAGACAATCATGGTGTTGTTGTCGATGCCCAGCGCTTTCAGGCCGTCGAGCAACCGGCCGATCTGCACGTCAAGGTCGGCCAGTACCGCTTTAAATTCGCGGGGCTTTTCCGTGCCTTTCGGTGCCTCGTTAAGCGTCGTTTCGTCGGCTACCCACGGCGTATGCACATCGTCGGGCCAGAGATTGATGTAGCACGGTTTGCCGGGGTTACGCTTCAGGAAGTCCAGCGTTTTGTCGACAAAGTAGGCGGTGCGTTTCCAGCGTTTGATACTGTCCGATTTGGCCCAGATCCAGTCGGTCGAGGTCAGCAGCGGATCGGGGTCGGGACTTTCCCACGTACTGGCGTATTCATCAAAGCCATATTGCCGGATGCCGGGCGCATTGTCGACATCGCGGCCGCCGCCCATGTGCCATTTTCCGAAATGGGCCGTGGCGTAGCCCTGCGCTTTCAGTGATCGGGCAACGGTGGGCGCCGAGGCATCCAGGAAATTAGCCTGCTGGCAGGTACGGTTGTGTTTACGGTCGGCCAGAAACGAGGTGATCCGCCATTTGCCCGGCACCGTACCGGTGGTCAGGCCCACACGCGAGGGCGAACAGATCGGAGCCGCACTGTAGTAGTTGGTGAATTTAATTCCTTCCGAAGCGAGCCGGTCGATATTCGGTGTCGGCGGCAGTTGCGGACCTGCCTTGGCAGCGGAGGCACCGGTTTCGCGGTAGCAACCGACGTCGGCAATCCCCATGTCGTCAATCAGGATCAGGATGATGTTCGGTTTTTGGTCAGCCGTTGGTCTGGCTGTCTTTGTGGTGACAGCCAGTGCCAGCATGCTGATGGTCAGAGTAAACAACGAAAAGACACTGTATTTCATAAACTGGTTTTGGTTATCGCTGTGGTTGAATTTACAGGAGGCAGCTGCGACTGCTCTCCGGGGAAAAACCATCTTCAGGCGAAAGCAAAAAATACCGGCAGATTACTATACGTAAGGTAGTTTCCCGCCTGTAAGTATACACTCTTATCCGCCTGTATATTACTGTCTGACAATTTTTTATGATAAGGTCGTAACGCTGTTAAAACTGGTAGTTTTTTAGTAGTTTGATGACTTACTGAAACCATAGCAAGCGTTATGAAATTACGGTGTCTGCCGGCGGTCTTGCTACTGTTTATGACGATGGCCGGTGCGGTAAATGCACAGACGATGGTAATCCGCCATCCGGAGAGCACGTATAAGCGGAGTACTTCGGCTGAGGCGGCAGTTGCCCTTGCCGGTATGTATCGTGAACGGGGAGACTGGTTCCGGTATATACCGCAGTTTAACCACGACAGTACCGTAATCTACTATGACCGCGCGTTGCGCTTACTTGAGCAGGCCCGTCCGCAACCCGTTGCCGCCCTTGCCGGTATGTACGCCTATCTCAGTGTATACTACAGGCGAAGCGCCGGTTATGACCGGGTCCGGAAGCTGACGGATGCAGGCTGGAAGCTTTGCCGGCAAGATGCCGTTTCAGGCGAGAACCGCATTCCGGCGCTGGTGCAGTATGACATACGGGCTGCGCAGGCATTTGCTGAAATTGGCGCGAATAAACCAAAGGCAGGACTTCCCCTGCTGCTGGAGGCTGTCGCGTTGCTGGCACGGGATACACGACCGGACGTTCAGGCCCGTGTACAAAAAGACAAGGGGTTGTTCTATGCCCGTTATCAGGATAAAACCTTTGTCCGCATCGATAAAGA
Organism: uncultured Arsenicibacter sp.; assembly: GCF_945952095.1. Lineage (GTDB taxonomy): Bacteria > Bacteroidota > Bacteroidia > Cytophagales > Spirosomataceae > Arsenicibacter. The sequence continues at coordinate 15,427 of NZ_CAMFHL010000111.1, forward strand.
TATCGTTTATCTGCACCAGAGCCGCCGGTTTTTTGAAACGCACTTCCGGCCCGGCTACGCGGTTGACCTGTACGATATTTACCGCTCGCTGATCTGGTCGTATAATCTGCTGGACAAGCCGGATTCCTGCGATTATTATTTCAATAAGGTTTATTCGCTGCTTCCGGTGCTGAAAATGCCTGAAGCAGCGGCCTGGTACTATAGTTACCGGGGCAACAGCCTGAACCGGCGGGGGCGGTATGATCAGGGAAAGCCGTTAATTATGAGGGCATTGTCGGTATGCAGGCGTTACCGGCTGACCTATACCGGCACCTATCCGTTTTCCCTGAATCTGATGGGCGTTGTGTTGTGTGAAGAAGGCCGGTTTGATCAGGCAATGAACTATTTTCTACAGGCCCGTGATGCCGCGCTTGCCAATCATACGCCTAACGTGCAGCATGATTTTCTGCTCCATATGATCAATCTGCACGAAGCAAAGGGCGATTATAAAAAGGCGCTTGACTATTCAGGACAATATGCGGATGAAGCCGTCCGGATGGCGGAAACGTACTCGATCAATAGCCTGCGGGAAAACGAATTAAAAATCGAACTGCTCGAAAAAGAAAACCAGCTTGCCCGCCAGCAGGCAGAACGACAGACGTATATAACGGTTATTGTGGCTACGGCCCTGCTTACCTTGCTACTTGCCGTAGCTGGCTTCGGGCTCTACCGGCGCAACCTGCACCGGCAGCGCACAAACAGACAACTGGCTACCCTGAACACCGATCTGGCGAAGCGGAATGCTGAAAATGAGCTGCTGCTCAAGGAAATACATCACCGCGTTAAAAACAACCTCGAAGTTATTTCCAGCCTGCTCGAACTTCAGTCGGCTTATATTGATGATCCCGATATACAGCAGGCAATGCTGGCGAGTCAGAACCGGGTGCAGAGTATGGGTATCCTGCACCAGAAACTGTATCAGAGTGAACATCTGGCGTTTATCGAGATGAAACAGTATTTTCAGAACCTGAGTGAGAATATGCTGGACGCTTATGATATTGCCGGCCGGGTGACTGTGGAATGCCCGATGCCCGAACTGGAGCTGGACGTAGATACGGCCATACTGGTGGGTCTGATTGTGAATGAATTAGTAAGTAACGCCCTGAAATACGCCTTTCCGGAGGGGCAGCCCGGTCGTGTCCGGCTGACACTGGAAGCGGTTGGTAACGATATGCTCCGGCTATGTGTGGCCGACAATGGTATCGGTAAGTCCCGGAATGCCACACCCAAAGGAACCGGTTTCGGTACGCAGCTCGTTGAACTGCTCACCCGCCAGCTGGAAGGTACCCTCCAGCAGGAAGTAAACCACGGAACAAGCATTTCAGTACAGTTTAAACGGACACGCTTAATCTGATGGACGCTCAGGTGAAAATTCTTGTCGTGGAAGACGACATGATTATTGCTGCGAAAATAGCCGGACAGCTTACCCGTCTGGGCTATGAAGTGACGGGGATCATCCCGCGCGGGGAGGACGCAATCCGGCATGCGGAAGAAAACCGGCCCCATATTGCGCTGCTGGATATTCAGCTGAAAGGCACACTTGACGGCATTGCAACCGCCCATGCCCTGCACGACCTCTGGCACATTCCGGTGATTTTTGTAACGGCCAATTCAGACGAAGCCACCTTTAACCGCGCAAAAGCTACGCACCCTTATGCCTTTATTGCCAAACCGATCAAAAACATTGATCTGCAACGGGCGGTTGAACTGACCTGGAACCTCATCAGCAACCGTCCGTCAGAACCGGCAGAAAACCTGCCCCCGGCCGCCGGAGATGCGCCCTACGTATTGAGCGACCGCATTTTTATACGGCATAAAGACCGTATGGTGCGCATTGCACTGGCGGATATTCTATACATCGAAGCCGACCGCAATTACTGTCATTTGTTTACGGCTACCCACCAATATACCCTTACTACACCCCTGAAGGTACTGGAAGATAAGCTGCCGGGCAGTCAGTTTCTGCGTGTACACCGGTCGTTTATTGTCAACCTGCTCCGGATTGACGAAGTGGCCGAAAACCACCTGACCGTAGGCGGCAGGCCCGTCGCCATGGGGAATGCATTCCGCGAAGAACTGCTGAAACGCATTAAAACGCTTTGAAACGCGGGCCGGAAAACAAAGCTGCCCGTCTGCCGGCCCTGCGCCCGGAACAAGCCCTGACCGCTTGCTCGGCTGTACAACAAAACGCCCTGTTCGGATAAAAAAATAACCTGTTCGTCCTGACCGGGTTGAGATTCATGCCGTAATCTGATTGGTTTAGATCGCCTGCGCGTATGCTGACAATACGCTGCTGCCTGATTACCTAAAGCGATCAACGAGCATTGAATATGAAAACACGTTTTCTACCTCAGGTTTCCGTAACACTCATCTGCATTCTACTGGCCATGTTCATGGCACAGCCGGTTTTCGGGCAAAGCACCTGGACGGGTACCATCAGCACGGACTGGAATACCCCCGATAACTGGTCGCCGGTAGCCGTCCCGGCGATTACCAATGATGTAATTATTCCATCCGGACCGGCCAATCAGCCGGTGATCAGCGCCGGAACCCTGGCACTGGCAAGGTCCGTGACGGTCAACTCCGGCGCATCGCTCAGTATCAGCAGTACGGCCAGTCTGAGCGTCAGTACGGGCGGGGTACTCAATAGCGGCACTGTGGTAAATTCGGGCAGTCTTGTGGTCAGTAGCGGCACCTCTGCAGGGCTTACCAATGATGGATCGTTCACTAATGCGGCGGGGGGGACTATCCGGATAAACAGGGGTTCCGCTGATAGCCAGTTAATGAACCAAAGTGGCAGAACATTCACGAATCTGGGTCAAATCACGCTGGGCGATGCGGCGGGGGCCAATTTCGGTATTACCAACACAGGCTTTTTTATGCATGCAGGGGGAAGTCTTTCGGTTACTCAGGCCTTTAACAGCGCGGTTAATAATGCCGGTTCGTTTACCAGTGCTGCCCCGATGAGTCTGAGCAGTATCTACTCTTTAAATGAAGGAAGGGGCATTTTTAACGTAGGTACGTTTACGAATAATCCGGGCAACCTGATCACAATTGACTTCTGTAGCCGTGGTATTCAAAATCAGGGCGGTAGCATTACCAACGCAGGGATTATCACAATGGGAGCGAGCATCAGCGTTACAACGGCCATTCAGAACACGAGCGGCACGTTTTTGAATGCTGCCTGCTCTTCGGTAATCAACCTCATGTCTAACAGCCCGATTGTTACGTCCGGCGGTAGCTTCAGCAATGCCGGCTCCATCATAGAGCGGGCTACCGGCACCAGTACTATCAGCACCAACACCGGCTTTGTGCGGAACCTTAACAGCGGAACGTTTACCATTACCAATAATACCGGTATCCTGACCACTTCTGCCGGAAAATTCTGGACCGGCTGCACCAGTACCGACTGGAACACCCCCGGTAACTGGTCGGAGGCAAGTGTTCCGGTAGCTACCGACGATGTGGTGATTTCGGTAACGGCTATTAACCAGCCCATCATCAGTACTACGGCGGTGGCTAAATCAGTGGTGGTGAACAGCGGAGCGTCCTTGTCGGTGACGGGAGCCGGCAGTCTGAGTATTGACGGGGCACTCACGCATGCCATCACCAATAGCGGAACGCTCACCAACGGAGGTAGTCTGTACCTGGGCAGTGTATCGGCACTCGGGGATGCCGGCATCCTCAATAACCCGAACGCTTTGCTGAGCAATGTCACGGGCGGTTATATTCAGATTGACCGGACGGGAGGGCGTGGTATCGCCAATGACGGCGCGATTGTTAATGCAGCCACAATTACGATAGGCAGTGTGGCTGCTGTTGTCAATAACGGCGTTTTTGTAACTGCAACCGGAAGTTTTACCAATACGACCGGCGGCAATCTGATCATTAACCAAAGCAGCGGCGGGCTGGTCAACAGCGGAACGTTTGTCAATTCAGCTTCCGTCACGATTGGGAATCTGGCCTTTGCGGCGCAGGACGGCATCCGGAACGGGGCGGCATTTATGAACAATGCCACCGGCGAAATCAGAGTAGACCGGGCTTTTGGTAATGGCATCTGGCACAGTGGCGGTGATCTGCTGAATGCGGGTAAAATCATCATAGGAGCCATTTCGGGATCGAGTTCGGGTATGCTGGTCCGCGCGCCGCTTACCAACTCCGGTGAGATTCAGGTGAACCGTGGCAGTAATGGGCTGGCCATCAACAGTACGTTTAGTAATACCGGAAAAATTACCATCGGGGATTCCTTTTCGGTCAGTAACCGGGGAATCTATACGGAGGGTACGTCTGCTTCGATCATCAATACGGGTGCCGGGACTATCAGCATTGACCGCACCGGCGGGGATGCCATTCAGACCATTAGCGGCACCTCATTTGCCAATTCGGGTACAATTACCATTGGCGCATCAGCCACAGTGGCAGGCAACGGCATAACAAATGAAGCCAGCTTCACTAACGCGACAGGAGGCGTCATTCAGGTTGACCGGACACGAGGAAAGGGTATTTTTAATGCGTTAACATTCGTTAATGCTGCGGTCATCAATATAGGCAGCCTGACTACGGTTACCGGCTGGGGATTGCATAATGCCTCAGGTAGTAGTTTTAGTAATGTCGCAGGCAACATTACCATCAACCGAAGCGGTTGGGGGCTCATCAACGATGGTACCTTTGTCAACTCAGCCTCAGTAACGGTGGGAAATATAGAATACGGAGGTCAGGACTGCCTTTACAATGCAGGAACGTTTACGAACAATGTGACCGGCGAAATCAGGATAGACCGCGGAGCCTTTAACGGGCTCTGGAATATAAACGGTTCGTTTAAAAATAGCGGCAAGTTTATCATTGGTTCGATTGCCGGTAATGCTACCGGTATTTATTCGTCGGATCCTGCATCATTTACAAACACCGGAGAGATTCAGGTGGACCGGTGCGGAAACGGGATTGTTATAAACAGTACGTTTACCAACACAGGCCGGATTTCCCTGGGTACTTCCTTCCCGTTGACTGACCGGGGTATAATCAGTGACAGGACGTCGGGCACTTTCGTCAATACAGGAACGGGGACTATCCGCGTTGACCGCACGGGTAGTCATGGCATTCACAACATCAATGGGGCCAGTTTCCTCAACTCGGCCACGATCAGCATCGGCGTATCGGGTAGTATCGGAGGGGATGGGATCAAAAACGAATCTTATTTCAGCAACAGCTCCTGCGCCACCCTTATCCTTGCTGACAATGTTAACAATACGGGCAACTTCACTAATGCGGGCTTTTTCCCCGTCAGTACCACCCTCACCCATATCAATACCGGTACGCTCACCAACAACGGTTTGATCAGTTATCCGCAGGGTAATCCTATCCCAGGGGTAATAAATAATGATCTTATTGTGAGTCCGTTAAGCGTTTGCAGTACTGGTTCGACAACCGCTCTGCAAATCGGGGGAGCTAACAGCTTCTCTGCCGGTACTACCTGGTATACCGATGCCGCTCTGACGACACCGGCCGGCACATATGATGCCGGTACAAACACCTTCACGCCTGCAAGCCTGAGCGCCGGGGCATATACCGTCTATTTTACGGCCACTGACATCGATAACAGCTGCGCCCAAACGGCTTCTGTCAGTCTGACTGTGAATGCCCTTCCCGTGGCAACGCTTGTGGCGAGCAATTCCCTCGACTGTGCGCAGACGAGCGTAACACTGACGGCTTCGGGCGGCAGCAGCTACACCTTTGCGAATGCGGGTGGCGTGCTGGGTACTCCCGGAACGGCCAATACGCTGGTGGTCAGCTCGGCGGGTACGTATTCGGTAACGGTCAGCAATGCTGACGGCTGCACGGCTATTCAGAGCACATCGGTTACCAGCAACACCACCGCCCCGACGGTGAGTCTGGCGGTCAGCAACAGCCTGAACTGCATCACGACCTCTGCCATGCTGTCGGCGACGGCCACTGGGTTGGGTTCACTGACCTACACCTTCACCGGCGGATCGCTGTCGGGTACGCCGTCGGCCAATTCAGTCGTAACGGTC
>NZ_CAMFHL010000112.1 GCF_945952095.1 uncultured Arsenicibacter sp.
CCACTGTCCCGCCCATCATTGGCGGCCTCGCCGAGCAGACCGGCCTGCGCACCGCCATGCTGTTTTTATTTATTACGTTGGGCTATATTTTCAGCATCGGCATCTGGGCCCGCCCGCTGGTCACCAACGCGAGGATAAAGTTAAAGAGTGAAAGAGCGAGAGAGCGGTCCGCCGCGCGGTGAAAGAGCGAACCACTCTTTCACTCTCGCGGCAGGCTTTCGCCGAGAAGCGGTCACTCTTTCGCTCTTTATCTCTTTCACTCTTTACTGCGAAGCAGCGCTCTTTCGCTCTTTAACCCATGTATAAGATCATTCTGCTTATCGACTTTTCGGAGGACTTCAGCAAGCGGTTGTTGCAGGGGATTGTGAAATACTCCCGCGAGCACGGACCGTGGGTGTTCTGTCGTATGCCGCTGTACTACCGTGAAACCATCGGTATAGAGGGGATTCTGAACTGGGCCCGTGAATGGGGTGCTGACGGCATTATCGGTCAGCTGTACAAGGAAAAAGACAAGGACATCAGCAAGCTGGTCGAATCGGGATTACCCGTTATTGCGCAGGATTTTGACGAACGGTTTACCGACATTCCGAACATAACAGGAGCTTACCAGGAGACGGGAAGACTGGCCGCCGACTATTTTCTGGCCAAGGGCTTTAAGCACTTTGCCTTTTACGGCTTCAGGGAAATTGTGTGGTCACGGGAGCGGCTGGAAGGTTTTGAAGAACGGATTCAGGAATCCGGATTCAGTGTTCATACCTTCCGGCAAAATCAGAAACGGGCGAGCGACCTGTGGTATTACCTGCCGAGCTCACTCAGTGAATGGCTGATGTCGCTGCCCAAACCCATTGCGATCATGGCCTGCGACGACCGTCAGGGCCAGCACATCACGGAAGCCTGCCGCCATGCAGGCATCCGGATTCCGGAGGAAGTAGCCGTTATCGGAGTGGACAACGATGAGATGATCTGTGACCTGTCGGATCCGCCGCTGTCGAGTATTGCCCTCGACGCCGAAAAAGGTGGTTACGATGCCGCCCGTCTCCTCGACCAGATGATCCAGCACGGCACAAAGGAGTTTTACGACATTGTCATTAAGCCAATGCAGGTTGTGACCCGCCAATCAACGGACATTTACGCCACTCCCGACGACTACATTGCCTCATCGCTGAAGTTTATTCACCAGAATATCGACAAAAACCTGCAGGTCGATGATGTAGTGAAGCAGGTGCCGTTGTCCCGCCGCGCCCTTGAAAAACGGTTTCTGGAGATCACCGGCTATCCGATTTACAAGTATATCGCCAACCTGCGCATCGAAAAGTTTTCGAAAAAGCTGCTGGAAACCGATATGACTGTCTTCGAAATTGCCCTCGACATGGGCCTGAACGACACCAAAAACATTGCCCGCCAGTTCCGCCAGGTCAAGGGCTGCACACCGCTCGAATACCGGCAGAAACATCTGGCGGGGAAATGACTTCCGGGTTCTGGTGGTTATTGGTTGCTGGTTGTTGCTAATGGTTCTGGGTTGCTGATAGTTCTGAGTGTCAGCGAGACTAAGCAGAACCATCAGCAACAATTCAGAACCATCAGCAACAATTCAGAACCATCAGCAATAAGCCAGAACCATCAGCAACCATTCAGAACTATCAGCAACAATTCAGAACTATCAGTAACCAGCCAGAAACTATTTAAATGCCCGGGAACTGGAGGCTTTTTCGGTCGGGAAGTCGGCGGGGATCGGGATGTCGACTTTTCCGGTGGCGGCCCATTGTGCACCGCGTTGCAGACAGGTGATGAAGCCGACGCACTCTACAGAATAATCAACGTGGCCCAGCGGCGTGTGAAAAATGCGGCCCTTGCCATAGTCGATTGTCATCAGCATCGGTTCGTTGCGATCCGTACCGCGGTTGTCTTTCGGTGAAAACGCCGTGGCCAGCACCGTCATTTTTTCGGCAGGCCCCCGCAGGCGGTCATACATTTCGTCTTTGGTATGCATCCAGGTCATCGGCATTCCCTTCGTAATCGGGTGACTCGGTTCCCGGACCGTAATCAGAAATTCCTTCTGCGCCCCATGCGAACCAGCATTGCCTGGCTGCATGTCGCGAATCAGTTTACCTTCCTGATTGTAATAGACGTAAGGGCCGTCTTTTTCGGTGCGGTCGCCCCAGCCACCGAGGCCGATCATTTTGTTGTATGCCGGCCAGGTCGGGAACGAGTTGTCGGCAGCATGAACGACCACCAGGCCACCACCACCTTTGATAAACTTCTCAAAATCAGCCTGCGTTTCGTCTGACCACGGCGCAGCATTCCAGCCAAAATTGCTGATGACTACATCATAGTCCGAAAATTCAGGGTGAAAGCTGGAGTCCATGCGGGCTTTCGGCAACGCCTTTGTGGCCGGGACTCCGTCAATTTTGTATTGATCAATATCATCGCCGTTCCAGGTGAAATAGGTACGCTTAACGTCCACGCTGAATTTCCCGGTTTCTTCCAGGTACTTCTTCATCATGTACGTAATTTTGGGCCACTGCGTATGGTTATTTTGCCCGTCGATAATCAATGCTTTCAGCATCTTACCTTTTTTGCCCGACTGCGACCAGGCCTGCTGACCTGCCAGGAGACATAACACCGCCAACAGGATGTATTTTGCTTTCATGTACGGAAGAGTGTTTTCTTTGCTCGTCTATTTACCCTAAAAGACGAAAATCCGCAAACCTTACCGCCGTTTTAGTAGCATTTTTGGCGTAGCTCCTTTTCAGGCTAGTACCTTCCCTCAAACAACAAGCTCATGAAACGGAATACATCTCCCCTGTTTTTGCTGGTGTCCGGCATTCTGTTGACTATGCTTATGTCGGCTTCAAAAAGCAGCACGTCCAGTCCGTCGGAACAGGCAGTCCGGCTGGAAGATGCCTTTCCGGATCTGACGTTTGAGCAGCCAGTCGAGTTCACGCATGCCGGAGACGGCAGCAACCGGCTGTTTGTAATCGAACAGACAGGGCGGATCCGGGTATTTGCGAATGATCCGGCCGTGAAATCAGCCGGTATTTATCTGGACCTGACCACTAAGGTAGCTTCCGGAGGAGAAATGGGCTTACTGGGGCTGGCCTTCCACCCTGACTTTACGCACAACGGGTATCTGTATGTCAATTACACCAAACGGAAACCGCTGGAAACCATCATCGCCCGCTTTCAGGCAAAAACAGCGGACGCCGGCCGCATTGATCCGGCTACCGAAACCATCCTCCTGCGCTTTGCACAACCGTATGACAACCACAACGGCGGTAAACTTGCCTTCGGCCCCGACGGCTATCTGTATATCAGCACCGGCGATGGCGGTGCCTGGGGCGACCAGCACAACTATGCCCAGAACCGGAATTCCCTGCTGGGTAAAATCCTCCGCCTGGATGTCAATAAAACGGATAAGGGCCTTTACGGCATTCCGGCCGACAATCCATATGCCAATAATCAGGAAGGTTACCGGGAGGAACTATACGCCTACGGGCTCCGCAATCCGTGGCGGTTTAGCTTCGACCGCCAGACCGGGCAGCTCTGGGCCGGCGATGTGGGTCAGAATGAATTTGAAGAAATCGACATCATTACCAAAGGCGGGAATTACGGATGGCGGCTTAAAGAAGGAAATCGCTGCTACAATCCCCGCCATGATTGCGATAACGGTCAGTTGACGGACCCGGTCCACACCTACCCCCGCACCGACGGCGTATCAGTAACCGGTGGTTTTGTCTATCGGGGTTCCCGAATCCCTGCATTGCGCGGCAGGTATATTTTCGGCGATTACAGCAACGGGAAGGTCTGGGCGCTCAGCGTCGATAATAACCGGAAAACCGGCCATGAGCTAATCTCCGGTGATGGCGGTTCTGTTTCGGCTTTTGGTGAAGACGCGGCCGGCGAGTTGTATATACTCGACCATTCAGCCGGTAAAATCAGGCGTTTTGTCCGCTAATTGGTCAGGCAACAGTAGAAATCGTTGTTTTTCTATGTGGCTGTGTGGTAAATATTAGTTTAGTGAGCAAGCAGCATTGCTTTCATAGCCAGCAGGCAGGCAACCAGTGTCAGCAGGTTGCGGAGGTAATTCGCCTGTATCCAGCGGCGGATGATGGACTGGCTATTTACTGAATTCGCCCCGTTATCAGCTTGTAAGCGAATGGCGGTCGGGATAAAAAAGGCGAATGTACCAATGCGTTCGGCCAATGCAATGATGCTGGCGACCAGCCACCAGTCGTGTGCTGCCCCCTCCGATTGCCAGACAAGACACAGATTGGCCAGCGTCAGAATCGTGAGCGGCCCCGTAGTCACAAATCCCCAAAAGGTCCGGCCCGATTCCAGTTCCGTCATTGCCTGCCGGTCCACCGTATATTGACCGGCGGATACAGGGAACCATTTGGGTAAAACAACCCGCATTTCATACAGACCGGCCCCGAAAGCCATAGCCAGATTCAGGACAAACAAAGGCAGCAAAATCTCAGTCATCGAACACATTTTCTGTTTGGTTAGCGTACATCCTGACTCAAAACTAAGCACGTATGCGTTGCAGTACCAGCCTGTTGGTATGAGTTGCAGACATTACCCGACCAACCGGAGAAAAAAGGGAGTGAGCACCGGCAACGGGTTTGAATTCCGGAAATTTTGCCATAGATTGATAAGTCAATGCATGTGACAAGTTGTTCGTTCACCATCGTACGTAGTTCTCCCAAACCAATCATGAAAAATTCTGCTTATCTGCCCATCATTACCTTTTCCGTTTTAGCATTCCTGTTTAGTTACACACTAAATAAGGTACCTTTTCCCTCTCCTTCCGGTATCGACCTGCGCGACATTGCCTGTGGATTCGGCCCGCTCCTGAGCGGTCACCTCTGCTACTTGCTCTTCAAAACGCCGACCACGTATTCTGTCGACGGAAAACAACCCTTACTGGCCTGGGGAATTGTCCTGACGGCAACCCTCACGTTTGTGTTGACCAGCACCGGTCAACCGTTGACCGCCAGCCTGCGCTATGCCGGTCTGCAACTACTGTATTGCTTTGGCGAGGAATTTGGCTGGCGGCATTATCTGCAAAGTGCTACCCGGCAGCTAAACAGCTGGCTTCAGGCCTTTGTCATCGGTACCGTCTGGTTTATCTGGCATTACTCATGGCTGGACAACCCCGTTAAGGCGATGTTGGGCCAGTCGGCCAATGCGCCGTTACCCATTATGCTGCTCATTACGGTTGTTGTCCTGTCGCTGTTCTCTGCCTTTGCCGGTCAGATTATGCGCCGGACGAATGCCTTGCTGCTGCCGGTCCTGCTGCACTTCAGCATCAAGACAAATTCAGCCACGTTAGCAGTTAGTGTGGTGCTGATTGTGCTGGCCATGATGAATTGGGATAAACTGGCCGCCCGTTTTCAGAAAGGCCGGTAATTGTCCGAAGCTTGTTTAACGTCTCAACATCATATTATACCACATAGGCACATAGAAAAACAAAGATTCCTTATCTCTTCTGTGCCCTATGTGTCTATGTGGTATATTTTTTTGGGTTATCGTTTCAGCAGCCAGACATCCGAAATGCGGGATTGCTTCCGCCAGTTCAGATGCGATTCCTCCGGCTCATCGAACGTGACCGACAACTGACCGTCCATCGTCAGGCTGAGCGGCACGATCCACTCCTTAAACGTTTCGGCTTCGCGGTTGTAAACGACTGGCTCCAGCCGCTTGCCGTCGACCCGTAACAGGGCCTCCCCGTATCCGGCCACGCGGATGACATACCGCGCGCCGGGCTCCAGATTGGTGTAGGTCAGGGCCGGTGCCCGCTGAAACAACTGCGACGATAACCTTGCCCGGCTACTGCCATTGTCCCACCACGCGACATCGGTCGCATCATCAGAAAGCGTCGTTACGCGGGGGCCCTTACTGACATTTGACACATCGTCATAATAGCTGCCCGGTCCGGGATTTTCCCAACCTGCCAGTACCTTTACCCGTTCCAGCTGCGCCGCTTTCGTGGGCAGACTCTTCAGCTTGCCGCACTCATCGGTCAGCCACCAGCGGTTATTGAGCGGATAATCCACAAAATCGAGCAGTGCCCCCCGTTCGTATCCTTTGGCTTTGTATTTCGGCACACTCGTCTGCAGGCCGATGGACGCGTATAAATCCGCACAAAGTGCGTCAATCTTCGCCCGTATATCCGGCGAAACCGGTGCTTTATCGGCCCGGTTAATCACGTCCAGCGCTTTCGTTACCGCATCGTCAATTGTTGATTCAGTCGCACCGGCGAGGATCCCATTAGCTTCCTGCTCCAGTTTCTGCTCGTACAGCTGCCGCCGGCGCGTGTACACATCGTAATTGGCCCGCAACAGACACAGCTGCCACCGCCAGTTGCCTGCCAGCTTCGGCTGACCGGCCTCCAGCGCCTTCCAGAAGGCATACGTCGCTTCGACCCCACCGTTTTGGGCCAGCGGGCCTTTCCAGTTCTGTTCCAGAGCCAGCATTCCGCTTGCCGCCTGTCCGGCCACTGTCGGATTAAAGAAAAACCGGCTGTATTCGGTCAGGATTTCGGTTACGTCTTTTGCCGGCTCAAACGCACGCATGCTCCAGATCACTTTGTTCACATCGTCGTGGCAACCATCCGAATAAGCCACAAACCCATCCGTAAACGGCCCGAACGTGCCTTGAATCCGCGCCGACGCAAACGGCCTCGGGTTGGCCGGCTCCCGACCCAGCGTCAGCGCATAGGCCTGATCCCAGTGCTCAACCGGAAATTCGCAGCGGACAGTATGCGTAATGTCCGGGTACTGCCGGTGGCCGTATTGTTTCGGCAACCGGTACCGCGTTTCGGCCATCGGCGGACTACTCGGCCCTGATACGACACCGGCAAACCAGGCAGGCTTCTGTTGATCGAGATAGCGGTAGAAGTAATCGACCTGCTCTACACTAAAGCCCTGCAACGACAGCCAGACTTTTGCCTTCGGGTGGTACTTCACCAGCCGGTCATGCAGGTCTTTGAGGAATGGCATTACCTCGCGCGGGTGGTTATCGCCCGGATCACCGCCAGGCACAAAAATATGGTCAAGGCGCGGGCACTGCCGGTAAAAGCTTTCGTGCATGTCCAGTTCGGCTTTCCGTTTCGCCGCGTCATGCAGCTCAAACGTGACCGGTGTCCAGACCCAGTAGTCCATATCGTACTGCCGGCAAATATCGCTCATCTTAATCCGCATCTCCGCCGCCGGTATGTGGAAGTGGACGCTCGGGTTTTCATCTTCATGAAACGGAATACCTTCTACAGAATTTGACCCGAAAATTGCCAGATCGCGGATATACTGCTCAAACTGCGCCACCGTCCAGGCATCGTACGAATTGGCGGTGGTCCGGTAGCCGAGCTGGTGGCCGCGGATCGGATAAGCCGGCGACAGCGCCACATCCGCCGCATCGGGCAGCCTGAGCTGTGTGGCATCCATCTGCAACTGCCGCAGCAGCCAGCCAGCCCCGAACAATATGCCCCGTGCGTCGGCCCCGATTATCCAGACGGTTGTGTTGCCCCCCTGCTGTCCGGTGACCACCCGGAAGCCTTCCGGTTTGCGTTCGGCCACCTCACCTGTCCGTACCGGCACATCAACACCGTACAGAGCCGCGTCGGTTGACAACGCCAGCGCAATGACTACGCCGCCTGTTTTCGGCCACGTTTCGGCCTGTTTAAGCGTTGTGGCCGTACGTTTTGCTATTTCTTCACGAAGCATACGCGGTGCCGTTTCGCGCATCGGCTGCGGAATCGACGGCGATACAAGCAATACAGCCTTTTGCAGATTGACCGGTCCGGCCAATAGTATCTGAAGGCTGCACAAGGCAACCCCGATTGCACTAATCAGAAATCTCTTCATTGTTGTTTTTTCGTAAGTCAGACTGCCCGTACTGCCCGCTGAATTTTCCGGATGGCTCCGGCAAACAGTTCCATATCTTCGCTGGTCCCCAGCATGGCGTGTTGCAGAATCCAGACACCCTCCTCCCGGCACGCCCGTTCGGCTACCTCACAATACACCTGGCTATAGTCTGCCGTTTCGGGCAAGGCATAACACATAAAGGTTTTGTTCTGAAATAAGGGTTGCCGGTAAAGCGGGTGCGGATACCCGCGGAAGCAGGGTACTCCTTCGGCCGCCAGCCGCTCCACAAACTCAATTTTAGACAGCCCGCCCCCGAATGCCGCAGCATCATACCGGAAAATATAGAGGTGATAACAGTGCAGGGTTTCGCCGTGGCCGCGCGTCAGGGGCGTAATACCTTCGACATCAGCCAGTAATTCATTCAGGTACAAGCCATTCCGGTTACGGGTCTGCGTCTGCTCCTCCAGCCGTTTCAGCTGTTCGGTCAGCAGAACGGCCTGCATCTGCGTGATGCGGTAGTTGCAGCCGGGATTATAGTGATCATACCATTGCCCGCCCTCGATACGGCCAACGTTGCGGAGCGAATGCATCAGCCGGTACAGTTCCTCATCGTCCGTCACAACGATACCGCCCTCACCGCTTGTCAGGTTTTTCGAAGACTGAAAGCTAAAGCTGCCGACATCGCCGATGGAGCCGAGCTTGCGCCCCTTGTATTCGGCGCCGTGGGCATGCGCGGCATCCTCGATCACGCGGAGATTATGCCGGCGGGCGATGTCCATGATGGCCTCCATATCACAGGCCTGACCGGCAAAATGCACCGGAATAATCGCCTTTGTCCGTTCGGTAATGGCGGCCTCAATGGCCTTAGGGTCAATGTTGTAGGTATCCGGATCAATGTCCACAAACACCGGAACACAGTTGGCCTCCACCACCGTTGAGGCCGTAGCGATAAACGTATACGGCGGAACAATCACCTCATCGCCGGGCCTGACACCGCAGGCGATCAGGGCCAGCCGCAGGGATACCGAGCCATTGACACAGGTGATGGCGTATTTGCTGCCACAGTATGCCGCAAAGGCTTTTTCGAACGCCTCGACCTCATCCAGACAGTCGGGATTGCCCCACTTGCCGGAGCGTACAACGGCAGCAACGGCATTCACTTCCCGCTCATCAAATACGGGCCAGGGAAAGGACCTGGTCACGGTCGGCTGACCACCGTCAAAAGCCAGCATATCTATTGTAGATGCATTCATGTTCCGGAGATGTTAACTACCCGTAATACGATAAAGCGCATTTGACGTACTACTTTTCAGTCCTTTTTTCTCCCGCGGTAGTCTGTTTAACCAACCGGACCGTAGTATAAACAGTTCGTTCTCAAGGAAACTCCACAGCGTATCACATCATGCTAACCAACAAACAGTATATCACAGCCTTACTACTGGCTGGAATGTCGCTCGGCACGGCCTGGGCAATCCGCGGACAATTCGGCCATGAGCAGGGTGCCGCCTGGGCCGGTACGATTGGTGCCCTTGCGGTTATTCTGATCGCCAAACGTGCGGACTGGTACAACAAAGCACTGAAAGCCGCTCTTGCCGCCGGGCTGGGCTGGGGCATCGGCGGTATTATGAGCTACGGGAAAGTAGTCGGTTTCGGCCGCGGCAACGATTTCGGTAATGTCTATTACGGTCTGGTGATGCTCCTGCTCATTGGCGGCATCCAGGGCTTTCTGGGTGGCGGGTTGTTTGGGCTGGCCCTGTCTGACTCATCCATCAAACCCGTTAAATGGCATCTGCTGGTTATTGAAATGACGGTCGGGGCACTGCTGACCTACTTTTTCCTCATCGAGCAATGGGGCTGGCTCATGACTCCGCCGCGCTCCGAACTCTGGGCCGCGTGCCTGGGTATGGGGCTGGCACTGCTGACGTTTACGATCCGCAACCAGCAACGTGCAGCCTTGCGGGTGGCGGCGTTCAGTAGTCTGGGCGCCGGTTTCGGTTTTGCGTTCGGGAATTTTCTACAGGTAATGGGCAGTGCGTCTGACCTTTCCTTTAATTTCTGGAATGTGATGGAGTATTCGATTGGCTTTTTTGGCGGTGTGGGTATGGCCTACGGGGCGTTTACCTCACAGTGGGAAACCGTGGTCGAACGGCAGGGCGCGCATCCGGTCTATGTTCCGCTGGCAGTTATCAGCGTACTGATTCCATTCGTCGTATGGGAGCAATCGTTCGAGACAGGCCGGCTTGAGGGCGTTTACCGGAACCTGATGAGCGGCGATGTCTTCACGGCAACCCGCTTTACGCAAATCGCCGCCCTTGTACTGATCGCCGGGGTAGCAACCTACTGGTTTTCACGCTTTCAGCCGGCACAGGGCGACAATTACCTGCGGCTTGGCTATCCGGATGTCCAGCAGTTTTTTCTGGTCCACTTATCGCTGTATATCCTGCTGAGTTTCCTGATTACCGGTTCCATAATCAGCACCTACCGGCCGGAACAGTTTCTGTACATTGTTAACCTGATTCTGACAGGCTTCTTCCTGAAGCGCACCAAACCGATTTTTTCGGAACAGGTGTTTCACTACAGCAGACTGGCGCTCGGATTTGTTATTGTGCTGGTATTTATTGCCCTGATCACACTGGTAGCCATCAATTCGCACGAAGAACTGGCCGGTGTCAACAAGCGGTTCGAATAAATCTCAGCTATCGAGCTTATTAAACGGAGAAGGAGTTTCTGAACCATCTAACGGCTTTTGCGGCAAACTAACCACGTCGCCCCAATACTGACGCAGGGCGCCCATATGCTGTTTCCAGCCACCGAAACTCATTGGCTTTTCCAGAAACGACGTAGCGCCGGTTTCGTATGCCTTCCGGATCCGTTCGTCATCGGCCAGTGATGACAGGATTACCGTGGGCATCTGCTGCCCTTTGGGGTGGTTGCGCAGCTGTGGTAAAAACGACAGCCCGTCCATTACACCGGGGCCAAGATCAATATCCAGTAAGACAAGTTTAGGCAATGAATTATCCGCGTTTTCAAGATAAGATAACGCTTCCTGCGGATGTGTAAAGCCCAGAAATTCTGCCTGAGGGAACGTTTTGCGGGAGGCTCTTTTTACAATTTCAAGTACATCCGCATCATCATCAATCAACAGAATCGGAAATGTTGTGTGCTGATCAACCATCGCATCCATGATACAAGTGCTTTATAAGGAACGAAAGACTTCATATCAGAACAGACGTAGATCATTGAAGCCTATACTCTATAAGATAAGTAAAGATACTGCATTTTTACAACTTCCTGTCTTCAATTACCTTTTATCTACATTATAACTCTAATCTTCTCTTTTTGTTGCGCGGGCTCAATTATTGATGTTACCGACTTAATTTCTACTATACTTAACATAAAATTTATAAACCAAAACAGCATTTTATGGCACACATTTAAATATTCAATGATTGTATTGCATCCTTATGTAAATTAGTTGATTTATACTTTTAAACAGTTTACTTTTAGGTATACATCAAACTCAACAACGCTATGGCCACCCTGCTCTCCTATGCCTGGATTGTACCTGTAGTTTTTGTGATTGTTTTTTTTGCCCTGAACGTACGGCTAAAACCCGTTTGCCCAAGCTGTGGCAGACGATCTACTGACAGGATTAAACGTCCGTTTCTGATAAAAAAAATATTATTTTTTCTCCCGCTTCTGTACATGCAATGCTGGTTTTGCCACAAAAAGTATTACCACTTAGCGATAGATAAAAAATCTCCTAAAAATAAAACAGGCAGCCTCAACGCTCCCTGATTAATAACGCCTCTTTGACATTTTGCACAAAATCCGTCTGAATGACATCAATACCGTTTTGCACCGCAAGGCGGTATTGTTCTTTTGTTTCAAAATAATCAAGGGCATCCGAAAAAACAAGGATATTCAGGGCATGCAGCCTTTTGATAAGCGATGGTGTAAGTGCCTGCCACTTCACATCGAAGGCGTACGGCTTCAGCCTAGCAACTTTGGCATCAATATCGGCTTCGCTTTTCAGGCCCGGCATGATACGGGCAGCCGGCAGTAGCTCCCTGAGTGCCGCCAGGTAATCGTCCGTTCCGTAGAAAACCGAGGTACCGGCCAGCGAATACGATTGTAAGGCGGCGGCTAATGGCGCCGGCAAAACGTCTTTGCAGTCGACATAAAGCGCGGCTTGCTTTTGATGCGTTTTGTTCCAGTCCGTCAGCAACCGGCACACGTCGTCCAGCGTAGGAATCCGCTCCTCTGCATATGCCTCACCGGTTCCTTTCCCTGCCGAAAGCTGACGCAGTTCAGCGGCCGTCTTTTCCTTCAGCGGCCCATGTCCTGTGGTCGTGCGGTCCAGATTACCGTCGTGCAGGATAAACAGCTGCCCGTCCTTACTCGTCCGGACATCAATTTCAATGTAATCGACCTGCATGGCCAGTGCGGCCCTGAAGGTGGCCAGCGTGTTCTCGGGCAGGCCGGGCATGGCTCCCCGATGGGCCGAAACGCCGACGTATTTTTTCTTCATACCTGGCTGGGCAGCTGTTTGTCGGTGACTCAGTACCAAACATACGGTAATCAGCATAATAAACAGGTTGTTACTCATTGTCCGGGTCATTTTTTATCAATCCGTAGTTCGTCCTTTACCTGCCCGTCCGGGTTATAACAGGTGTAGACCATTGTTTTTCCGTTTATAGCAATGTGCTGGTAATAATTTCCTTTCGGATACCGGCTGACGGCATAGTCTTCAGCCGGCATGTTCTCATGATTGCCGGGAATTCCCACCGAAATGGTATAAACCGTTCCCTTCGCCGGTGAGTCAACCGGTTTGCCGGCATACATTGGTTTCGAGCGCATGTAATAGTGGACGTGCCCGCTCATCACCATGTCAACGTGGTACTGATCAAACAGGGTACACCACTCGTTCCGGATCAGGGCGTAATCCTCTTCGTAGTTGTACGGCGGAAAATGGAAAAAGGCGAATTTCCAGTCAGCCGTTGAACGGGCCAGCTGCTCCCTGATCCAGGCCGTCTGCTGTTCAACCGGCGCGGTCCCGTCGATCATCAGAAACAGGGCGTTCTGGTACGTAAAGGCATAGGTCTGTTCGGTTGGGGCAGCGGCAGGCCCGTTTTCGGGCAGGCTGAACATTTCCTGATACATCCACGCTCCTAAACCGTCCTGGCTGTCATGGTTGCCGGGAATGGGCATCAGCGGTTTTCGGGCAAAAACACCGCCTGAATGCTGCCAGAGTTCGTCCCATTCGTCGCGGTGCAACCCCGTACTGACCAGATCTCCGGCAATGTTGTAAAAAGCAACCTCCGGATGTCTGGCGGCGGCTTTCTGCGCCATCTGCCCCCATTCGCGGGATTTATGCGTATCGCCGAACCAGATGTAAGAAAACCCCTGCTCCCCAGCCGGCTTTGTGGTAAACGTGGCCGGTGCCGACCAACTGCCCCCTTTGCCCCCAACCCGATAGCCGTAGGTCGTACCCGGCTGCAGTCCGGTTAATTTTCCGGTGAAACGATGCACGTACCGGTCATTCTGTAAGAGCCGGTCTTCCATAACAAACCGGTTGGCGGGCTTCATCAGGGTATCTTTCCGGCCCGCCACCCAATACTGCACCTGCCCTTCCCCGACCGCCGGACTGGTCCGCCACTGCACGTTCATGGTCGTCGACGGATCACCGCTCCAGGTCAGCAACAGCTGGTCGGGCGTAGTCGTAGACGGCGTGGTCGTTTTCCGGAAGGCTCCGACGAGGTGCGCCTCCCTTGCCCGGCCACGGATGGTTTGCAGCAGCACCTGCCCCTTCAGCGCATCGGGCACGTCGTCAAGCACCAGATCGTCCCAGTCGTGGTAGGTAAAAGCCCCCTGCTGCATCGTGGTTTGCGTCTGCGCGGGCATGCAGTTGGTTACGTGTAGCCTATCCCCCGCCTTTTGCGGACCGACACTGACAAAATAGACGGGCCGGTGCTTGTCAAACCCGTTGATTCCGAGTGAAACCCGGCCGGCGTTTACCCGTTTCTGCCAGACCTCGTAGGTGTATTCTTCATTTTTCACCACCATACCCGTCTTCACAAACCCGCTGGCCGGCAGCCAGAACGGAAGGGTCTTCTGTGCCTGGTCGCGCATAATGGAGACCACAGCCGGTACATTAACCTCAAAGGTCAGGTAGCGGGTAGCCAGTATGTTTTTATCGGCGGGGCTGAGAAAATTCAGGATAAAAGGCTCACGGATGGTATCCAGCTGCTGTGGGGTCAGCTGCTGATACAGGCGCGTCACGGCCCTGTCCATTACCTCTTTTACCGCCTGCGGCCCGCTGTTAACCTGTCCGGAAGCCGTTGTTGCCCCCACTGTCAGGAACAACAAACCGCAGGAAAGCGTTGGAAAATACGTCATCAGATAAATGTAAAATGAATAATGGACACTGAATCATGGCTGCTGAAGCCACATCCACTGTCCATTATACATACGCAACAAACCGCAGTCAGTACTATTTATAAAATGAGTAATGAATAATGTAGATCGCTTCATCACACATTATCCATTGTAGATTATTTCAAAAATACCTCATCGTTATCGGTCAGGAACATACGGGTGCTCTGGATATAGGAACCACCGCCCGGACTTTTGTATTTGAGCGACACGTAGAAGGCCTTATAGCCGGTTTTCGGATAGGCTTCCGTCACGTCGACCTTCGCCTGATTGCTGATGCCCAGACTACGGCTTTCCCATTTCTCGTCCTGGAAAATCTTGTCGTCCGAGTCAGCCGACCACACAATGGCGTCTTCCAACAGGTCCGGCGTTGTTTTCACCGATACTTTTACACCTTCTTTGGTTGTTGATACGTCCCATTTGCAGAGCGGGTATTTCTGTTTCAGCAGTGTTTCACCAAAGAACGCGCTCAGACTTTCGAGCGCCTGCCGCTTATCGCCCAGGCCGTGACCGGCGTTCGGCACGTAGCTGATCAGGTTCACGCCCGGAATATCGTCGTAGTAGTTCTTGATGGCATCAACTGTCCAGTATTCGTCGTTGGTACCCATAAAAATCATCTTAGGCTGGGTCAGTTTTTTGCGGTACGAATACGGGTCAATCATCTGGTTGATGGCGCGGCCCTCCGGCGAGGTCATGGTGTTGGTCAGGCCCAGTTTCACGTAATCGTTGATCTGTTCGCTGTATTTATTCCACGAATCAATCTGGTACTGCAGGTTTTTCGGCATATTCAGAATGTCGATCACCATCGGTGCAATCGCCACCGCCCGGCTATCCATGGCACCCGTCAGCCAGGTCGTCCAGCCGCGTTTTGAGGCGCCGGAAACCACGAACCGCTTTACGTCGTGTTTCAGGTTTTTACGGGCAAACTCCTGCACGGCATCCATACCCCGGATGGCACTTTTAGTCATCGGGAACAGCAGCGGCCACGAATAGTCGCCGTCTTTCTGGAAATTGTGCAGCGTATGGGAGATCAGCGCATCTTCGGTCAGGTTACCGAAAAACGGCTGGTTCGGCGTCTGGCGCAGTACCGCTACAATGGCTTTGTTTTTCTGCGCAATAGCCCCGAACGCCATGGCATCGCCCTGATTTTTGCCCCAGTTCGGCTGTTCATTTTTGTTGGACCCACCTGTGATAAAGAGCAGCGCGCCGTCGTGCTGATTATCCTTCGGCACCAGCACCGTCAGTTGGTGACGCCAGGTAAACTCGCGCCATTT
This sequence comes from uncultured Arsenicibacter sp., assembly GCF_945952095.1. Lineage (GTDB taxonomy): Bacteria > Bacteroidota > Bacteroidia > Cytophagales > Spirosomataceae > Arsenicibacter. The sequence goes on from NZ_CAMFHL010000112.1 coordinate 15,572, forward strand.
CTGCGAGGTCAGCAGCAGGTTATAGGCCGTCACATCGCCGAGGCTCATGGTATCTTTCAACTCCCACTGGTAGGTTTTATCGCCGTTATTGAGATAACTCTCCAGCGCATTTTCCGGTGTGACTGCTTTTTTCGTGGTGATGAATCCCGCCATCGTCAGCGCGAGCATCAGAGCGGTTACGACAAAAAATCGATTCTTCATATTGAGGTTAATTTACTTTACACTAATTGGTTCAGGATTTTCGGAGAGCCATTTCAGGACCTCGTTCATGTAAATTTCGGCCGTTTGTTCGCCCAGACTCGTCCGGCTGATGTACTCGTAGCGTTTAAAGCTGGAAAAGTCAACTTTGGTCAGCATGTACCCGAAGGCATCGTTGGTGAGTCCGAATAAAAACGGCTGCCGGGTCCGCATGTTGCGTTTGAGGTAATAGCCAATGTTGGGCAATGCCTCTCCCGGAATTGTCAGCACCTGTGCGGAGCCGATATTAAGCAGATTGACCTGTGCCGACACCTGCTTACCCGCCATCTCGTAATGTAGCGGCGAGTTTTTAATGATGTACTGCATCACCTCCGACTCAACGGGAAAGCTGATTTTCCGCATGGCACAGTACAACTCAGGATTGGCCTGTACCGGTGCTTCGGCCACGATCCGGAGCGCTTCGTCGGCCAGCAGCTCACCGATCCGGACGCACTCGGCCCAGTCGTTGGCTTCCTTGCCGCCCTCGCGCCGGTTGTCGGCGGTGACCATACCCCCCTGGGCACTGTTCATAAAAATGGCCATTCCACCGGTCTTGGCCTCAATCCGGTCGTAGAGCGGGCCGCAGAGATCAGGACTCAGAATGCCCCTGCCCGACCCGATGATTTCGGGGTGGACGGCATAATTTACCAGTGTCGCAATCGGTTTGCCGTCCTGCCCGATTGCCTGAATTACTCCGCAACGCGGATCATAGAGCTGATCGGCGTAGTAGTTGTAGGCGATCTTTCCTTTGGCTTCGCCGACCGCAATTTTCAGCGAGGCCGGTTTGAGATTCCGGACGGCTTCGTTCACGGCATCGGCCATATCCCTGACACAGCGGTCAAGGTAAGCCACGTCGGCGTAGGACTTGCCCGACGCATCCGGAAACCCGTAGGCATCGGGGCCGCTGTGGGTATGGGTTGCCCCGATCAGCACATTTTCGGGCGGAATACCCTTGATCAGCGCCCGCGACTTATTCCCCAGCACCGACGGCCAGCCAAGGTTATCGACACTGACAATGGCCACCCGCGTACCGCCCCGTTCGAGCACCAGCGCCCGGATATACAGGTCGCCTTGCTTTTGCTGCGCCGGTTTGGGCGTACCGATACCGCCGGAAACGGGCAACAGCGGATCAGGCGTAATTTTCCGCAAGGCAGCCCCCGCCTTAAATGACTGGGCCTGAAGGCTCAGTCCGTGCAGACATATCAGAAAAAAGAGCAGCCTCATATAGACGTTTGACCCCTACGGGGTCTGTTTTTAATTTTACTATAAACGTTTGACCCCTAGGGGGTCTGTTTTTAGTTTGCTGTTCCGGATTTTTCAATCCGGAATCAATTAATACCGGATTGAAAAATCCGGTTCCGTGCAGGCGGATTACAAATCCGCAGTTAGGCTGCGACGGAGTTGAAAATCCGTCGCAGCAATGTAAATCCGTCGCAGCTTTTGCAATCCGTTACTACATACTTACCACGGTTTCCCCGTGCCCTGAATCACCCACGGTTTTGACCACGGACTGTTCCGGCCATCGGCTTCCGAGTAGGTGGTCTGCTCCAGTTTGCCCATGGCGGCTTCGGTGTTGGTTTTGTTCAGATTCCGTTCATCGAGCATGTAATAGAACCGGACCGGCATCACCTTACGTTTGGCCTGCGGACCCGCTTTCAGCTCGGGATAACCCGTCCGGCGGTAGTCAAACCAGGCTTCGGTTGCGGCAGTCCAGCTGGCAATCCACTTCTGCTCAATGATTTGCTTCTGCGTTGCGTTGTAGGCCACTGTTTTCTGGGCAATATAGGCCGCATACGTACTGCTCAGGCTCCAGGCATCCAGCGACGCTTTGACACCCGCTTCGTAGTGCGTTTTGGCATCGCCGGCAGCCCAGCCTTTCAGCGCTGCCTCGGCCAGAATAAACCGGACCTCAGCCGCCGACACCAGCCGCGACTTCAGCAGCGGGCCTTTCGCTTGCTTATAGATGTCATTCAGCCACGAAACGTGCGGGTTATTCGCGCCCTGCTCAGCCGTCGGGCTCAGGTTATACGACGCGCCGCCAACCATCGCCACCGGTAGCCCGACATAATTCGGATCGGTATTGTATTCTTTACCCGCCACCTTATCCGCCGACACATAACGTTTTCCGCTTTCGATTTCATCGCTACCGGCCGGCAGACTGGCATCTACCACCAGCGGAATCTGGACCTTGTTAGCCCAAACGCCAATACGCGGATCGTTGAGCGCCAGCAGTGCCCGTACAAAGGTATCGCACATTTTCAGGCGGCGGTAGTTGCTCGCGCTGGCATCATACACCGTGTTTGCCGGCCACGAATCACTGTCGCTGTTACCGGCAAACGGCATTGCCGCATCATCGGCAGCCGCCAGAATGACCGGGTACTGCGTCGGGTTGGCCACAATTTTTTCAATACCAGCCTTGGCGACATCCGGCTTTTTGCTGGATATCCGCATGAAGTAGCGCAGGGCCAGCGAGTTAGCTAATTTCCGCCATTTGGCCGGATCACCGGCATAGTATACGTCCGCCGCGTCCATCGTACTGGTGTACTCCGCTTTGGTTTTCGACAGCAGGGTATTGGCTTTTTCAAGATCAGCGAGGATACCGGTGTAAATCGCCTCCTGTGAATCATAGGCCGGGAAGGTATTTTCGGCACCACCCAGCTCGCCTTTCAGCGCACTGCTATACGGTGCATCGCCCCAGAGGTCCGTAATCAGCCCGAAAACCATTGACTTCATCACCAGCGATACGCCCTGCTGTAGCTCAAAACCCAGCTGCACCGACCGGTCATAAACGTACTGGTTATTCCGGAGAATGTCGTAGTACGGGCTCCAGCTCTGGCTGCCACCCCAGTCATATTCGTTGTGGCTGCTCGACCAGCCGTCTTTCTGGGTGTGCTGCATCACCCCGGCCATGTCCTGATAGCCTAGGTTAACAAACGCCTTGCCCGTCTCGGTCAGCACCGTCGACAGCACAAGGTTCGGATTGGCCTTTGTAGGGTCCACCCCGTTCGGGTTCTGATTCAGTTCGGTCAGGTCCTTGCACGAAAACACCGACAGCGACAGCAGAACAGTAGTCAGTATATGTTTGTAGTTCATGATTTCAAAAAAATGGTTAATGAATAATGAGACATTCCACTCACTGTCAAATCATTATACATTTCACATTGTTCATTTTTCATTAAAATGTCAGGTTTACTTTGAAGCCGACCGGAATGACCCACGGCATTACGTTGTAGCGCTCGATGCCCTGCTTAAACTGGATACCCGAACCTTGCAGACCAGCTTCCTGCTGGAACGCCATTTCGGGGTCGATGTTGATTTTTGCAGCGGTCCAGAGAATGATGTTCCGGCTGTAGACCGACAGCGACGCATTCTGCAAACCAACTTTCCGGATCAGGTTTTGCGGCAGATCGTACGAAAAGGAAATCTCACGCAGCTTCAGGTACGACGCGTCATACAGGAAGGCCTTCGTAAATCCCCAGGCGGTACTGCCCGCAAACGGCAGGTATAATGTACCGGTGCCACCCAGGTTTTCCTTGTAGCCGGTCGGATTGCCGTTGGTATCGTAACCGGTTGCCAACACCCCGGGAATAAACGTACCGCCATAGGGCAGGGTATACGGGCCATACTTGAACGGGAAGCTACCGTATTCCGGTGTCGGGCCACCCACCAGCGGGAAATAGTTACCGTGCTGCCGGATCAGTTCATCCTGATTAGCCACCAGGTAATTCCGCAGCGCATCGCCGGTCAGACCGTTCGGGTTGATGAGTTTGTCGAGGAATAGCTGTGACTGGCCGTTTTCTTCGCCGTAGCGGTAGGTCTGTGACACAAAATCACCGCCGTTGCGCCAGTCAAACGTCATGTTCACGCTGAACCGCTTGTACGAAACCGAGGCCTGTAACCCCATGATAAACTTCGCGTTGAAGTTCCCGATTTTGTTTTTGGTATTGATCGCATCCACCGACTGCCATTTACCGGTCTGGTCCAGAATCGGATACCCGTAATACGGTGACGCTTTGTCCTTTACCGTTACCAGCTGGGCATCGTAAATATCGCCGATATCCTCACCCACATACGTCCATGCACCACCCTTGGCATCGGTCCATAGGGTGTAATATGGCAGGTCGTCCGACAGTTTCAGAATGCGGGTACGGTTGCGGGTCAGGTTGGCGTTGAGATCGACGCGCCAGCCCGAAGCCGACTGAATCGGGGTACCGCCCAGGGTCAGTTCAAAACCGCGGCTCGCCAGCAGACCGGCATTGATGTTCTTGGTCGTATAGCCCGACGACGGCGGCAGTTTGGTGCTCAGAATCTGGTTTTCCTTCTCAACGCGGTAATACGTACCGGTAAACCGCAGGCGGTCGCGGAAAAGATTCAGGTCAAGACCCGCTTCATACGAAGTAGCGATTTCGGGTTTCAAATTCGAAATCAGCAGGTTACCCGGCACCGAGAGCCGTGGTACCCCCGCCCACGTACCGGCGTTGGTCAGTGTGCTCAGGAGCATATACGGATTGGCATCGTTACCCACCTGCGCTACCCCACCCCGCAGTTTCAGCAGACTAACCTGCGTCGAGGTCGGGAACAGCATTTCGTTGACCAGCATACTCAGTGAGGCCGACGGGTAGAAGTACGACCGGTTAGCGGCCGGCAGCGTACTCGACCAGTCGTTACGGGCGGTCAGGTCGAGGTAGATCATGTCCTTAAACCCGATGTTGGCCAGGCCATAGACACTGTAAATAGCCCGCTGGAATTTCGTGCTGGAATAGTCGAGGTTTTCCGGCAGAATGTTCTGAATCGTGAACACACCCGGCACAATCAGGCCGGTTCCGCCTTTGGTAGCCGTCGATACATTACCGCCATTCTGGTACCGGGCATTGCCTCCCGCCGACACCGAGAACTGAAACTGTTTGAAGCCCTTTTTATACGTAGCCAGAAAGTCAGCGTTGCTTTCGAAGTTATCGAGGTTGATAATCCCGTAAGCGCCGCGTGGATCACCGGTATAGCTGTTGGCAATCTTCATTTCCCGCTGCTCCTTATAGGTATCGAGCGCATAGCGGGCCATGAAGCTGAACTCCGGCGAAATCTGCCAGTCGGCTTTGAGGTTTCCGAAAATACGATCACGCACAAAGCTGTTATTTACTTCATACGCCAGAAAATACGGGTTGTTGTAAATGCCTTTTGCCTGTGAGCGCTGCTGGATACCCTCCTGCCCCGGCAGCCAGTAATTCTGCATGTTCTGGATGTCGATGTGCGGCGAAACGGCATAGGCCCACTGCAACGGGTTAGTTCCCCGGTTGCTGGCCGGCCGGTTGTTCGAATTATTACGGCTCACGTCCAGATTCGTAC
>NZ_CAMFHL010000113.1 GCF_945952095.1 uncultured Arsenicibacter sp.
AGCTTTTTAAAGAACGGCTCTTCGGTAATCCGCCAGGCCATCGACACCGACGGGAAGGTTCCCCAGCGTTTGGTCGGCGAGAATTTCCAGGATGCATCCCGCCGCGCGGCTACTTCCACAAAGTATTTGTCGGCATAACCGTAGTTCACCCGGCCGATATAGCCAACCCGTGCCTGGGTAAAGTCAGCGTCGCTATAAGCAACGATATCCGCAAACTGCATGACGGGCAGGGTATTGGTCTTCGGCACCGTCCGGGCTTCCACGTTACGCTCCCGCCGTTTCAGACGTTCAGTCAGCGCAATGGCATTGATTGAGTGTTTGCCGAATGTATTAGAATACAGGAGCTGGAGCTGACCGATATTTTCATCGATTTTGTTAACTACCCGCTGCCGGTAAGGGTTCTGGCTGCCACCCGTCCGGTTATACTGCTGGGTAGTCGGGTTGTAGGTATACGTATCGTAGGTATACTCAAACACTTCCCGCTGTGAGTCGCGCAGCATGTACGAATACAAGCCTTTCAGGACCAAGCCCTTAACCGGCGTCTGGTATTCGCCTGTAAACTGCGGGGTTACCGATGAATAGACCTCTTTCAGGAACCCTGAGCGGGCGTAGTTCAGATAGCCCCAGTTGGAGGCAGGATTACTGATGGTATTTATGTACTCCGGATTATCATTGGCAAACGGGCGTTCGGTCGGCCGGTTCCGGAGAATCGCAAACTTAGGCGCCACGTAATCATCCCCACCCGGTACACCCGGATTTTCGCGGGTTTCCTGACGGCCGGCAATGGTCAGCCCGACCTTGATCCGGTCCGTAATCCGGGCGTCAATGTTCGACTGGATGTTTGACCGGTTAAAGATAAACTCCCGGCCCATAACCGAATTCTGATCCAGCCGCGTCGCCGAAATGTAGTAGTTAATCCGTTCTGACCCGCCGCTCGCACTCAGGTTTACGTTCGACTGCGGCGAATTGGGCTGAATGATAAAATCATACCAGTCGAAGTTCTGATACCCGTATTCGGTACCGGCCTTGTACTTGTCCAGTTCTGATTGCGTGATGGCCGTGGTTCCGTTACGGTTTACCTCGGCTTCGGCCTTACCCAGGTTCCATTCATAAGCATTTACCACTTTCGGGAAGCGCGTCCAGTTCTGGAATCCGTAATAGGCATCCAGGTTGATGGTACTTTTCTGGCCAACCGTACCGCGTTTGGTTGTTACGATAATTACCCCGTTGGCCGCTCTGGAGCCGTAGATTGATGCCGATGCATCTTTCAGCACGGTAATGGTCTCCACATCATTCGGCGACAGGTTATCGAACTGCGACTTATCCTTTGGTACACCGTCGATGATAAACAGCGGGTTACCGCCCATGTTCCGGATCTGGATATTGGCAGCGGCCCCCGGGCGCCCGTCCGGCTGACGGAACTGTACGCCCGGAATTTTTCCGGCCAGTGTACCGGTTACGGTCGATGCATGGACGCGCCCCACATCTTTTGATGTCACGGCCGAGATGGCACCCGTCAGTGACTCCTTTTTCTGGGTACCATATCCGACAACGACCACTTCCTGTAAGCTCTTGTCGTCCGGCAGGATGGATGCGTCAATTACCGACTGATTCCCTACGGGCACCTCTTTGGTTAAGTAACCAATGAACGAAATGACCAGGGTTTGTGCGGCCTGACTGCCCTGTACAGAAAGCGTATACGCGCCGTCAGCATTTGTTGTTGTGCCCGTGGTCGTACCTTTAATGAGCACAGTAGCGCCGGGTAAAGGCTCCCCTTTATCACCGGTTATTTTTCCCGTCAACGTACGTTGTTGCGCCCGAAGGCCCGGCGCGATCAGTAACATCAGGAAAACCCAGATGCAGCTGGTCACCATAATCTGGTAGACGTTTTTCCTCTTCATAAGCACGATTTAGGATTGAAGAAATTAGAAGGTTGAGTTTTCCGGTAAGCTTGTACTATGCCCTCACCGCATTGGCATAATTTTAAGTTTTGTTTATGCAATTTTAAGATGAACCTCCATCATAAATCATTACTTTTATCCAGATTTATAGCACAGAAATACAATTAACCTGCTCTAACAGGGGCTTTTGGTATTCTGTGCGGGTCCTTGAACTCTTGTTCAGGTAAGGTTATATCGTACCCAGCTTATGCCGTTATGAAACATGTTCTGCTGATTATCAGCTTTATACTAGTTCTGTCATCTACTATTAAGGCGCAACCCTATTATTTTTCCAGACTAACGTCAGAACATGGCCTCGCCCATAATTCTGTTTTCAGTATAGCACAGGATTACAAAGGGTTTATGTGGTTTGGTACCAGAGACGGAGTCAGCCGGTACGACGGTCAGAAGATCAGGAATTACAGCTTTACATCAACGCATACAGACGTTGAACATAACCGCGCGAACTGTGTGTATGCGGCCGGCAAAAAACTGTGGGCAGGTACAACCGCAGGGCTTTATGCCTACGACATTCAAAGTGACCGCTTTCTTCCGGTTCCGCTCGAACAGAAGGCTACCCATATTCATGAGATCAAACAAATGGCGTCCGGTGTGCTCTGGCTGGCCACCCGAAACGGTATTTTTCTGGTTTACCCGGACGGACGGAAACGGCATATTCTGGCGGGACAATCCGTACAGACAATCTGCGAGTACCGCAAAGGGACCTACCTGATTCTTACCGGCAACCAGCCCCGCATCATCAACGAATTCGGTGAGTCGATTGTCTCGGTGACGGTAAACGATGTCGGGCAGGAAAAGCTACCCTCGTTCCGGAACTACACGTTTTTTAAGGACCGGCACGGCGTTGTCTGGCTGGGCACAAATGCCGGCCTGCTCTGGCTCGACGAAACCATTATGGCCTTTCACCCCATTCCGTGGTACCAGACGCTGATCAAAAATTCGATCCGGGTAATCCGGACCATGACAGAAGACCAGCACGGTAATTTCTGGTTAGGCAGTGAGTCGGGCGTGGTGATGATTACCCCTGACCGTAAAGAAGCGAAACACATCGACCGCTCTTTTGCCGAAGATCTGCACAGTCTGTCCGACCGTGCAGTATACAGTAGTTATGTGGCCCGCGACGGCACTGTCTGGTTCGGCACCTACTTTGGGGGAGTCAATTTCACCCAGACCCGGAGCCGCCCCTTTAACCATATGTTTGCCAACGCCGACGGGCAGGGACTTGCCGGTAAAGCAGTCAGCGAGCTCGTGGTCGATGCCCAAAAAAAGCTGTGGATCGCCTCCGAAGACGGCGGCATCTCGGTACTTGACCCGCAAACAGGCCGGTATACGTTCCATAACCGCCGCAACGGATTAAGCGACGATAACGTCCACGGCCTGTATATCGACAAACGGGGAATCGTCTGGGCAGGGACGTATCTGGGCGGCCTCAACCGCATTGATCCGAAGACCGGTGCGAAAACCGTGTATATGCACCGGGAGGGTGATTCTACGAGTTTACTGAACGATGGGGTATATACGATACTTTGTGACCGCCGTGACCGGTACTGGATCGGCACCGTCCGCGGCCTGAACCTGTTTGATGCGGCAACCGGTAAATTTCAGGTGTTCAGGCCCGATATGTTTCAACGGGTATTCATCTACAACCTGCTCGAAGACAGTGCCGGTATGATCTGGATCACCACCCGCTTCGACGGTATTTTCCGGTATAATCCGGACACCGGCAACCTTACCCGGTACCATACCGGCAACACCCCTGTCCTGCATAGTAATCAGGTGATCAGTATTTACGAGGACAGCCGTCATAATATGTGGTTTGGCCTGCTGAACGGCGGCGTCTACCAGTGGGACCGTAAAACCGGCCGCGTCAGTAAACCCTGGTTCAATACCTATCTTCCCAATAAAACGGTTTACGGTATTCTGGAAGACCGGTCGGGGCATTTCTGGTTTTCAACCAACAGCGGGTTATTTTCCGTTAATCCGAAACAGGATCGGTACCATATTTTTGACAAGAGCAACGGGCTGCAAACGACCCAGTTCAACTTCCGGTCTTACCTGAAAGATCAGCAGGGGCGGCTTTATTTCGGGAGTGTCAACGGGTTATGTTATTTCGATCCGGACTCGGTGTCTAAACATACTTTTGACCCGCCGGTCTATTTTACCGACTTCAAACTCTTTAATAAAACAATTAATCCGGCCCGCCAGCAGGTGCTGACCAGGCCGCTCGATGAAACACCGGAAATACGGCTGGCTTATTCCCAGAACGTGATTACGCTGGATTTTGTGGCCATCAACTACCAGACCCGCCAGAACTATTATTCCTGCTATCTGGAAGGTTTTGAAGAGACATGGGGGCCCAAAACGACCATTAATTCGCAGACGTATACTAATTTATCGCCCGGTGAGTACACGTTTCATGTCCGCTCCTACCAATCTAACGGGCAGTTATCCCCGAAAGAGCGTACACTGACCATCATTGTCGATCCGCCGTTCTGGCGTTCCGGCTATGCGTATCTGCTGTACACCTGCCTGCTCATCGGTGCGCTGCTTCTCTACCGGCGCTTCATAACGCTGCTGAACAACCAGAAACTGGAAGCCCGGATGGCCCGGGCCCGGCAGGAAAAAAGCGAAGAACTAAACCAGCAGAAGCTGAATTTTTTTACATTTTTATCCAACGAATTTAAAACACCGATTACCCTGATCATGGCCGAAATCGACGAACTGATCCGGTCTAATCAGGCGTGGCGCAATGACTCGGCCACCAATTACAAGGTTATTAAAAAGAACGCCAGACGGTTACAGTCCCTGATCGATCAAATTACCGAGCTCCGGAAAGTCGGCAACGAGCATCAGAAGCTGGTTGTATCGGACCAAGACATTGTTCTTTTTCTGAAAGAGGTGGTGCAGGGCGTTGACCCGTTGCTCCAGTCGCGGCAAATCGGCAAGCGGCTGACGTTTCAGCTGCCTTTTCTGATGGCCTCTTTTGATGCTGGCAAACTGGAAATGCTCGTTGGTAACCTGTACTTCCTGTGTGCGCACGAGGTTCCGGAAGGCAGTACCCTTGCCGTTGACGTAAAAGTCGAACAGCAGAGCGCAGCGTTGGCATGCCAGCTGGTTATCCGCTTCTCGTTTTCCGGCGCGCCAGACCTGTTCGCCCTCCTGAAAAGCAGTTACGAAGCCACCGCCGAAGACGAAAAGCTGTTTACTTACAGCAACTCGTCAAGCATTAGCCTGGCACTGACGTTCAGCCTGTTAAAAGTCTTATCCGGTCAGGCAGACTTTGACGAAAACGGGATGGACTATGGCCTGACGGTTGCGATTCCTATCCGGAAAAGCCCGGTCAGCAAACCCGCACCCGTTACCAAGAAAGCCGATCCGCTCCTGCTACAGGTAGTCGATGAACCGGATGACCTGACGCCGGCAGCGGCAGAGGAAGCCGGCGCAGCCACCCTGCCGACGCTCCTCATCGCCGACAGGAGCAAGGATTTAACCCAGTTTCTCAAGCGGCATTTTCAGGAGAAATACCGGGTGCAGATTGTCCACTCCTACGCTGACGCCCTGAAAAAAGCGGAGGCTGTACTGCCGGAAATCATTATCTGCGAAAACGACCTGCAGCAAAAAGCCAGTGAAAGCCTGTGTCAGGCCCTGAAGAAAAACCCGCTGACCGAGTCAATCCCGGTTATTCTCCTGCTGAATGATCAGGACGACAGTACTATCATCAACGCGCTGAACTGCGGCGCAGACGGGTATATCGCCAAGCCGTTCAATCTGAAGGAGTTAGACCTGATTGTGAAAAATGAGCTGAGCAGTGTGGCGTTACTGAAGAAAAAACTGACACAGCATCAGGGGTCGCCACTGCTGCACCCTTTGCCCAAAACCAATAAGGAACAGGCGTTTATGCTCCGCTTTTCGGAACTGGTCATCAGCCGGTACAAAGACAAGGACATTACGACCGAAAGCCTTGCCCAACACATGCATTGCAGCCGTTCTCAGCTCCATACCAAACTTACCCGGCTGACGGGATTAAGCCCGAAGGAGTACGTTAATGAGTACCGGCTTTCTGTGGCCAGGCAGGAACTGCTGAGCGGAAAAAGCGTTGGCGAGGTGACGTTTGACGTTGGTTTCAGCGACCCGAATTACTTTAGCCGGGCGTTTAAAAAGAAGTTCGGCATTTCACCCAGTAAAATCAACGTACATGAAACGGTCTGATCGCCGGACCACCGGACCGAAGTAGGAATGCTCTTTTTTTTGTTTTTACCTTCCGGAAAACGATTCTTTTTACCTGTACCCTTTTACCATGAGCCAGTCCATCCTCATTGTCGGTTGTTTTGACACCAAAGGCGAGGTCTTTGCGTACCTGCGGCAATGTATTCTCGACCGTGGCGAAACCGTCTGTACCATCAACACGGGCGTTCTGGGCACCACAACGCTCTTTCCCGTCGATTACGAAGCCGATGTTGTAGCCCGTCAGGTGCATGAATCCCTTGCCGGTCTGCGGGACTCCGGCGACCGGGGCAGGGCCATTGACATCATGGGTCAGGGGGCCGCCGCCCTGGTCCGGCAGCTCGTTGACGCTAACCAGGTAAAGGCGATTATCGGTATGGGCGGCGGCGGCGGGACATTTATCGCCCTGTCGGCCATGCAGCCGGTTCCGTTCGGTATTCCGAAGCTGTGCCTGAGTACGCTGGCGGCCAAGGACATTTCGGCCCAGGTTGGCAGCAAGGATATTGCCCTGATGACCTCGGTTGTCGATGTCGCCGGACTCAACAGCATCAGCCTGACCCTCATTGCCCGGGCAGCGGCCGGCATCTGTGCCATGGCTGCGGTGCCTGTCAGTAAGCAAACCAGCCACAAGGGCCGGATTGCGGTCAGTATGTTCGGCAACACGACCCCCTGCGTCAACCTGTGTACCGGGATGCTGGAACAGCAGGGGTTTGAGGTTTTTGCCTTTCACGCGAACGGGACCGGCGGCCGGACAATGGAAAGCCTCATTGCCGACGGCTTTTTTGATGCCGTTCTCGACATTACCACCACCGAACTGGCCGATGAGCTCTGCGGAGGAATCTGCAGTGCAGGCCCTGACCGGCTTCAGGCCGCCACGCGGCTCGGTATTCCGCAGGTAGTTGTCCCGGGTTGTCTGGATATGGTTAATTTTGGGGCCGCTGACACTGTTCCGGCCCGATTCCGCGACCGGTTGCTCTACAGCTGGTCGCCGGTGGTTACGCTCATGCGGACCAACGAAGCCGAAAACAGTACACTCGGCCGGCAACTGACTGATGTCCTGAATCAATCGCCGGGACCGGTGACGGTTCTCTTGCCGGCGGGCGGACTGTCGCAGCTGGATGCGCAGGGCGGGCTTTTTTTCCGGCCCGATGTCAATCAGGTACTGTTTGACACCATTGAGACCCATGCGGCGGAAACCGTGCAGGTTATTAAAACGGCGGCCAACATTAATGACCCGGCTTTTGCGGACCTTGTGGTAGCGTCTTTGCTGAACATAGTCCCGAACCGGCCTGAATAACCCGATTATCACAAAAAATAACGTATCACTATGCCAAATCCCTGGACAGGAAAAGGAAACCCGTACACCAAACAAGAGGTCAGAGACCGCTTACAGGCTACGCTGGACCAGCATAAAGCCATTATCGCGGCGGGTGCCGGAACGGGCATCAGCGCCAAATTCATTGAAAAAGGCGGGGCCGATTTGCTGATCATTTACAACTCCGGCCGCTTCAGAATGTCGGGGCACGGGTCAACGGCCGGTCTGATGGCTTACGGCGATGCCAATGCCATTGCCATGGAAATCGGTGAGTTTGAAGTACTGCCGGTTGTGGAAGAAATTCCGGTTATCTGCGGTGTACACGGTTCGGACCCCCGCCGCCGCATGTGGCATCACCTGCTGAAAGTAAAGGAAATGGGATTTTCAGGCGTGAACAACTTCCCGACGCATTCCATTGTTGACGGCCACTTCCGCAACGTGCTGGAGGAAACCGGGATGAGTTTCGCCAAAGAAGTGGAGATGATCCGGATTGCCAATAAAATGGACCTCTTCACGATTGTGTACGTGGCCACACCCGACGATGCGCGGAACATGGCCGATGCCGGGGCGGATGCCATCATTGCCCACGTCGGCACCACCGTCGGCGGCTCGATCGGTGTAGTGGATGCCAGCTGCTCGATGGACGAAGCCGTCAGCCGCACACAGGCTATCATTGATGCGGCGAAAGCGGTAAAACCGGACTGCTTCTTTCTGGCCCACGGCGGACCGATCAACACGCCGGACGATGTAAAAATCATTCTGGAGCAGACAACCGCGCACGGTTTTGTCGGGGCGTCGTCGCTCGAACGGATGGGCGTCGAAAAATCACTGACCGATCTGACCAAATCGTTTAAGTCGCTGTCTTTCGGCGAAAATCAGTAAGCAGCAGCCCTATACCCAAAACGGGGAGTGGTGCGCCGGAAACGCACCACTCCCCGTTTTATTTGTTTACCGGTTAACCGCTTACCTGGTTCCGCCGGAAGCTGCCGGATTAAGGATCAGTTTACCGGTGGGCGCCGTTACGACAACCGGAATAGTCAGCCGGCTGCCATCTTCGCCGGTAACCTGTAACTGGTATGACCCCGGCTGTGTAATGTTTTCGGCCACCACCTCATACTGGCCTGCTGTTCTGTGCACGTTGCTGAATACGTAACCGCCCGGGCCTGTCACCACAAAGGAAACACCCTGCGCCACCACCGAAAAACGGGTCGATGCGCCGGTCAGGGTGACTGTTGCCGGATAACTGATGATCAGGGGCGGCGCGCCTACGCGTTCAGTCACCGACAGCGTCTGGCTAACCGGTGCTGCGGCTTTATACGTGTCGTCGCCCACCTGACTGGCCGTTATGGTCGTTATCCCCGGACCGGTAATGCGGAGTTTCCCCCCGACAACGGCTGCTACATTCGTATTTGAGCTGGTATAACTGACCGCCAGACCGGAACTGGCGATCGCCGCCGGATTAACGTCCGGATCTCCCGGATGGCTGGCCTGCAACGGATTAAACGTAATGGTCTGGGTACCCTTTGCGACGATGAGGGCAATGTCATTGCCGTCGCCCCCCTGATAGGTAATCCGGAAACGCACAGCCCCTACCTCAAGCAGACTACCTTCCGCGAACCCGTCGAACGTGCCCGATACCGGCGTTGACGCGGTATTTTCTACAAGCATAAAACTCGTGCCCACCGATACTGCCGACGGAGTGCCCACGTGACTGACTGTCAGGGATGCACCATTGACCGATACACCGTTTGCCACTACCTTATCGGCCTTGCCTTCGGCCGTGCTCAGTTCCGGCAGAAAACCGGTACCGTTTGTCAGGCTGAGGGTACCGGCGACGGTAAACGAGCCAATTCCGGAACCGGGTGCAAACGAACCATTACTGCCGATAGTAACGGATGACGCCGTCCGGCCGGTACCCGTTAACACCCCGCCCGTAACTGAAACCGGTCCGGCGAGTGCGCTGTTTACCACCAGTGTTCCGTTGTTGATGCTGGTCAGCCCCAGGTATTCATTGGTGCCGCTCAGGATCAGCTTTCCGTTGTTGACCGCTACCGACGAATAATAAGGCGTTCCGCTGATCATCGTGGTGCCGTTTTTCAGGTTACCTGACAGGGTTTGCGTGCCGGTTCCTGTCTTCTCAATCACTACCCGTCCTTTGTCTACCGTGTCTGACGTTGGTCCGGAGCTGATTGTTCCTTCAAATGCACCATCCCCATTGTCAGCGCCGACTACCAGCGTACTGATGCCGTTTGTAAGGTTATTCCGCGAAAAAATAAAGGCATCTGATGTACCATCGAGTGCCCCGACGGTCTGCTTGCTGGTATAAAGGCTGGCTCCGTTGAAAATCAGCGCGGCTGTCGCATCCGTGCCCATCGTAAAGCGGATCGGTGGCAGCAATACATCATTGGCGTCGGTCAGGCTGTTGGTTGTATTATGTAGTTCAATGGCTCCCTGCGTCAGTTTGAGTCCTCCCTGCATCACGCTCCAGTCCATAGCTGCCTGAATCCGCAGGCCGGCATAAGACGAGCTGCCGCCATAAATCGGGGTGGTAATATTCAGTCCTTGTGTACCGGCAATTTTCAGCGGAATCCGCGTGTTATTCGTCGAATTGCCGAGAAACAGCTTCCGTGAGCCGGTATTAATCATGTTGATCGACGGGGTTCCCGACAGCGTTTGAAACGTCAGCGTCCCCCCGTTCTGCCCGCCCGACAGCGTCAGTTCCGAGGTACCGTTAGCCGCATAAGTGAGCGTTCCGACGGTTACCGGGCCATCCAGCGTTACCCCGCCGATGTTGCCGAACGACGTAGCCCCAAAGGTTGCATTGGCCTGCGCTCCGCCCGGAATCACCGATCCGCTCCAGTTTGCGGCCGTTGACCATTTCAGAAACCGGTTGCCCGTACCGTTAGCGATGGAGCTGGTTGCCGTAATGGCTGTACCACCCGGCCGCAAGGAAAGCTGTATGAGTGAACCGGTTGCGGCCACAACGTTATAATTGGTATTGGCCGAAAAGCCGCCGGGCACAGTACCGGTCAGGCGGACCTGGTCACCGGCGACAAAGGTCTGCCCCGGCCAGTTCAGGTTTGCACTACCCGAGGTCGATGACAACGTACTGGTGACGATACCGGCGGTATTCGTCCATGTGCCATCGGTAACTCCCGGAATCTGGTTAACCGTCAGCGTCTGTGATACAATAGCGGCCGGATTATACTGGCTGTTTCCCATTTGCTGGGCAATGATTGTCGTTGACCCCGGTTTCAGGACATGAATTGTGCCGTCGTCATTTACCGACGCAATTTGCGGATTGGTGCTGGAATAAACGACTGAAAGGCTTGAGGTAGCCGTCGCGCCCGGCGAAAAATCGGCCGCATTATAGTCTTTATTCGGGATAGCCGGAAAGGTAATGGTTTGGCTGTTCAGGCGCACCGGTTCGTCGAGGGAAGCGGTAAGGGTACCAAAACCCAGCTGATCATAGCCCCCGCTGTTCGGTCCGAAATTACCGCCACCGCCCTCCGGCCGGACAATCTGCGCAAACCGGGCGATATAGGGTGCCGGCAGCCCCTTCCGGTTCACATAGTGATTGTAGACCATTTCCCAAACCGGCCGGACATTGCCGCGCCCGTCGGCCGAGACAATGGTCTGTACGACCCCTATGCAGTTGCGGTACGTCGTGAATGGCACGTCGTAACCAAGGTTATATTTTGCGATGTACTCGAAGCCTTTCAGCAGGCGGTTGTCGTCATAGCCGTATAAGTCATCGCCCTGATTCCAGGCCATCTCGCAGAATGTCCCCGCCAGCGCTACTCCCAGCACGGTATGCCCCTGATCACGACCGCTTTCCTGCCACTGCCCGAGGTCACCGTACAGGTTCGGCACCACATTTTTGATTGAGCCCATACCGCCACCGTTTTTAAAGTAATCGACAGCTTCGTTGTAAATGTCGCGCCGGTCGCACAAAACGCCGATTGCCAGCATGGATGCCATGTTGCACAAGTCCCAGTTTGCCCAGTAATTGCTGATGCAGGCCCCGTTATGATTAACCAGAAAATCATGGTTCATCGGGTACCAGACGGTCAGCATCCAGGTCTGAAACTTTGTAAAATCCGTGGTTGTCCAGCCACTATACGACCGCATGATCTCTGCGGCATTGGCCAGCTGATAGCCCTGAATACCGGCCAGTAAAAACCGGTCCGACGTGCCGCTGATGGTGGTCATCCCTGCGGCCCAGGTGTTCAGAATGGCAATTGATTTGTCGGCGTAGGCATTATCGCCCGAAATTTTCCACCGGAGTGCAGTTTGGTAGGCCGCCGCCGCATCCCGGAACAGCGACGCATAATTTTCCGTATTGGTGCCGTCGAAACCACGGTAAACCGTAGCAGGGACAGGGTTTGTAAAATTCCGCGTCAGTGATGAATTGGTATTAGCAATCAGTACATCCCAACCTGCCTTCCAGGGCTGTGCACCGGCCGTGACTTTTGTTTTCATCCGGTCGAAATCACTTTCCCTGTGCATTAATCCGGGATGCACAAATGACTGCGCCCGAAGCACCGGCGCGGCTGTAATAAACAATACTACCAGGCTCGTAAGGTACTGTAAGACAATACCTCTCCTTACCCGCCCAATGGGTGAGAAACGTCGGATCATAAAGTTTGTATAGAAAATAATTGAGATTTTAACCGGATAATGAGGTCATTATCCCGTCATCAGCCACCAGAACAAACGTAACGGTATACCCTACACGTTACGTATAGCCGGTGTAAAACGGACTAGTGATCCGTTTGCCTGCTGCTGTTTGTTTCAGTACGGAAGATATGCCCTGTACCAGGCCTGACGTACAGCATATCAACCTGCGTTACATAAGGGAAGTAGACGGCTTCAGGGCCTGTATACCCTTTTTATGTACTTTTTTATTTTTTAATTGAACAAGGCCGTCATAAGCGGGGACTCAGAACCCGCATAAACCAGTTTCCGGAAACAAACTATCGGCCGAAGCCGTTATATTTGACCGAAAATAGCGCCTGATGATACAAACCAACCTGAACCGGATGAAGCCCATTGTCATTGCCTTGCTCCTGCTTACGGCCACAGGGCTGCAACCGGGTATGGCGCAGGAACTGAAAATTGCCGTTGCCGCCAACGCTCAGTTTGTGATGGAAGCCCTCCGTATCCCTTTCCAGAAACAAACCGGTGTGCAGATTACGGCCATTGTCAGTTCATCCGGCAAGCTGACTACCCAGATTCAGCAGGGCGCTCCGTATGACATCTTTCTTTCGGCCGATACAGACTATCCGGAAACACTGTTTAAAGCCGGGCTGACCGTCGAAAAACCATACATCTATGGCTACGGCTCACTGGTGCTCTGGGCACCGGATTTACCCCGGCTCAAACGCCTGAGCCAGCTCACCGGCGAATCGGTCCGCCACATTGCTATTGCCAATCCGGCCACGGCCCCCTATGGCGAAGCCGCCGTATCGCTCCTGAAGCACCATAAGCTGTGGGACGCCCTGCAACCCAAGATAGTATATGGCGAAAGCATCGCCCAGGTAAATCAGTACATTATGTCCGGTGCAGCAGCGGCGGGGTTTACCGCCAAATCGGTGGTGTTGGCGCCAACGACTAAAGGGCACTGGATCGACGTACCGCCGCCAGGCTATGCACCCATTGCGCAGGGCGTGGTCATACTGAAGCGTACGCAATCGCTACAGGCAGCCCGGCAATTTATCCAGTTTTTGCGTAGCTCAACCGGCCGCCGTATTTTGCAGCAGTATGGCTACCGTTTTTCAGCCTCTTAACCTACGTTTGCATGCATACCCCCATTGACTGGGAACCTATCTGGGTAACGTTCTGGCTTACACTCCGGCTGGCGGGCATTACCACCCTGCTCCTGCTGCTGACCGGCATTCCGCTGGCCGGCTGGCTGGCCATCAGCCGCTTCCGGCTCAAACCGGCCATTGAAGCGTTAATCAGCCTGCCGATTGTTCTGCCACCTTCGGTGGTCGGTTTTTACCTGTTGCTGGCCTTCAGTCCGGCCGGCGCCTTCGGCAGCTGGTTGTTGCATACATTTGATATACAGCTCGTTTTCTCGTTTAAAGGCCTGGTTATTGCCTCATTGATCTACAGCCTGCCGTTCATGGTTCATCCGATCCAGGCCGGTCTCGAAAACCTGCCGGTGTCGTGGCGGGAAGCAGCCTATACGCTCGGTCAGTCGCCGGTAAAAACGGTCTGGAAAGTATTACTGCCCAACTGCAAACCAGCCATTCTGACGGGCATTGTCCTGTCGTTTGCGCATACCATCGGCGAATTCGGGCTGGTGCTCATGATCGGCGGCAACCTGCCCGGACAAACCCGGGTAGCCTCCATTGCCATTTACGACGAGGTGGAACAGCTGCATTTTGAAACCGCCCACGCCTACGCCGGATTACTGCTCGGCCTTTCCTTTGCCATTCTGGTGCTGGTCTACAGCATCAACAAACGGGTTACGATATGATTGAGATGCAGCTCACGTTTCCGCGGTTGTTTGCAGCGGGTGCCGGCAGGCTGGAGGTGAGCCTGGAGGTGCCGGAGAAGCAGCTCGTTGCCATAACCGGAGCGTCCGGATCGGGAAAGACCACGCTGCTCCGGCTGCTGGCAGGGCTCGAAAAGCCGGAATCGGGAGTTATCCGTGTGCATGGCAATACGTGGCTGGATACGGCCAGGGGCGTAAATCTGCCCCCTCAGCAGCGTTCCATCGGCTTTGTTTTTCAGGATTCAGCCCTGTTTCCGAACATGACGGTGCTGGAGAATATCCGCTTTGTTCCGGGCTCGCCGCTGCTGGCCGATACGCTTATTGAGTCGGCCGGGCTACGGCCGTTTATCCACCAGAAGCCCGGCAAACTCTCCGGCGGTCAGCGGCAACGGGTAGCCTTGGTCCGGGCACTGGTCCGCCGCCCGCAGGTGCTGCTCCTCGACGAACCGTTTGCCGCCCTTGATGATGCCTCAGGCGCGGAACTCCGCCAGACCCTGCTGACCCTGCATGAGGCCTGGGGCACCACTACGTTGCTGGTCAGTCACCACGCCGATGATGTCCGGACACTGGCAGACCGGGTCATCCGGCTGGAGTACGGGACCATTATCAGCGATACGCCTGTAGCCGAAAAAACAAGCGGTCAGGAAGTCATACAGCGTCTCTTTTTCGATACCGATGCCAGACAATGGGTTATCGAAACAGAAGCTACCCAGTTGCGGTCGGGCAATCCGGTCTGGGCACAGTTTAAGCCCGGCGACGTGCTGCCATTTCCGGCCTGACCCGATTTATCCGAACAACTGTTCGTACTGTTCCGGTTTAAAGCCAAGGGCGATAATCTGGCCGTCCTGTTCGATCAGCGGGCGGCGGATAACCGACGGCTTGTCGAGCATGAGCTGAATCGCAGCCTCCTGCGTGGCCGGTTTTTCGGCATCCGGCAGTTTTTTCCAGGTTGTTCCGGCGCGGTTTACGAGCTCCTCCCACGGTTTCTGCGTGAGCCAATGCTCAATCGTAGCACGGTCAATTCCCTGTTTTTTGTAGTCGTGGAACTGATAATCAACGCCTTGTGCGGCGAGCCAGGTCCGTGCTTTCTTCACCGTATCACAATTCGGTATCGCAAATAACGTTTTCATTCGTTTTCTTTTTTGACAGGATTTCAGGATGAACAGAACTGCAAAAATACGCGCCGCACGGTTAAATTTTTGTCAGTGCTGACTTATCTCTCCGTTAACCCCGATCAATCATGAAAAAGTTGCTCTGCTGCATTCCTGTCATTGCGCTGTTATTTGCCTTTACCCATCCCGACATGACCTGGCTCGCCCTCGGCGATTCCATTACCTACCTCAATGACCACGCTAACGAAACCGGCAACCGTGTGCAGAAAGGCTACCTGACGCGGGTAACCGAAAAGCTGCCCTACGTGCATTACGTCAACAAGGGCTACAATGGCTGGACCGTCATCCGCATTGCCGAATCTATTGATAAGCTGGGGCTCACCAAAGCCGATATTTACTCGGTTTTTCTGGGGACAAACGACTGGTGGGGTGGTAAACCCCTGGGGCGATTTACGGATTATACGCAAAAAACCGGCAACGCAACCGTCTACGGCGCCTACCGGACCATTATCGACAAACTTAAATCGCTGAATCCGGATGCCCCGATCCTGCTGATTACGCCCATGCAGCGGGTTGATTTCGTTTACATAAACAATCCGAAAAACAACGCCTACGGCTCCTACAAGGCTAAAAACGGACAAATGCTGGAACAGGTCGCGGCCGCCATCGACTCCATCGGCAAGCACGAGCACCAGCCGGTCATTGACCTCTATCACCTGAAAGCCCTCAGCCACAAAAACCTCGTCGCCTTTAAGCGGGTAAAGGATCCGGCTACCGGCCAGTATAAACACGTCCGCTACCCAGACTTTATCGACATCCCGTTCGACCCTGCCACCGACGAATATCCCTACCCCGTTGACGCTATCGGCGCGACCTACGACGGCCTCCATCCGTCTGACAAGGGCAATGAGCTTATCAGTAAGGCGGTTGTGAAGGTGATGAAACGGTTTTGACAACAATCCTTTCCTGACGCAGGTTATCTGTTCTTTTAACCTTCAGTACTAATTTAACGACTGACTCATCGGTTCTGCTGTAATTTTCACCATCACATTCAGAAAACAAAATCTTATGGGCTTATTTTCGTCTATTCTCGGTAACGCAGGCGCTGTTTCGCCGAATGAACTGACCGCCGAATTCGGTAATCTGTTAACACCTTCCGAAGCGATTGAGGTAGGCTTCCGGATTTTCCGCGACACCTTTATCTTTACAAACAAGCGGCTTATTCTTGTGGATAAACAAGGCATCACAGGGAGAAAAGTAGAATACATGTCCGTAGCCTACAAGAATATTTCCCGGTTCAGCATCGAAACTGCCGGCGATTTTGATCTGGATGCAGAATTAAAAATCTGGATATCCAGCGAAACGATTCCGAGCATTCAAAAGAAATTTAATAAGCAGGTAAATATCTACGAACTTCAGAAAATTCTGGCCACCCATGTATTAGGCTGAAATTCAGTTTTCATGCCACTCAGAAAAGCCCAAGCTTCTTTGAGTGGCATGAACTGATCGATACGCTAATTCCGGTAGGCCGATTGCCGCTCGACCATCCAGCCCGGATACTGCTTCGGCAGCGGACTGACTTCGTCTATTTTTTTAAGGTCACCGGTCGTTAGCTGCACGTTTACGGATTGCAGGTTGTCGGTCAGCTGGGCCGTACTTTTGGCACCGATGATCGTGCTGGTTACACCCGGTTGCTGACGTACCCATGCCAGCGCGACCTGCGCGACGGTTACCCCGTGGGCCGACGCAATCCCGTTGAATACGTCGACCAGGTCATACGCTTTTTCCTTATCGATCGGCGGGAAATCAAACGACTCACGACGCGAACCGGCGGTAGACCCTTCGCGGGTGAACTTACCTGACAGAAAACCACCGGCCAGCGGACTCCACGGGAAGATGGCCAGCTTGTGGTGTTTAGCCATCGGCACCAGTTCGTGCTCAATATCCCGAGAAACGGCTGAGTAATAATACTGGAGACCGATAAACGACTGCCAGCCGTTCCGTTTGGCAATCTCCTGAGCCGTGGCGACCATCCATGCCGGCCAGTTGCAGATGGCGATGTAGCGTACCTTGCCGCTATTGACAATGTCATTCAGGGAATGGACAATCTGCTCAATTGACGTAGCCGGATCAACACCGTGTACGTACAGCACATCAATGTAATCCATCTGCAGCCGCTTCAGGCTGGCATCGACAGAGTTAAAGATGTGGTAGCGCGAGAGGCCCGTACTGTTCGGACGCGGGTCCATACGGCCCAGCACTTTGGTGGCAATCACCACCTGATCACGCGGAATACCCAGATCAATCAGCGACTGCCCCAGCAGTTGCTCCGACTGACCAAACGAGTAGACATTGGCGGTATCAATAAAATTAATGCCCGCATCCACCGCCGTTTTGATGATGTCATTGACCTCCTGCTGCTGTAATTGGCCGATACTTTCCCACATGCCGGCATTCTGCCCGCCAAACGTCATTGTACCCAGACACAGTTCGGAAACCATCAGTCCGGTTTCACCCACATAGTTATACTTCATAGCGCTGTAATTATTTGTCATTCTGTTTTGCAGAAAACAATATTTACAGGAAAGAAGGTGCCCTCCGTGTCTAAAATCTATGCAAAACAAAAAGCCCCCGAATTGCTTCAGGGGCTTTCAAGGTGACCGATACGGGAATCGAACCCGTGTTACCGCCGTGAAAGGGCGGTGTCCTAACCGCTAGACGAATCGGCCAGTCAGGACAGGGTTTTCTAAAACAGTTTTGCACGAACCCCGGCATGCAAACCTTGTGACCGATACGGGAATCGAACCCGTGTTACCGCCGTGAAAGGGCGATGTCCTAACCGCTAGACGAATCGGCCATGTATGGGTGGGGTTTCTGAACTGGTTTTGCACGAACCCCGGCATGCAAACCTAGGTGACCGATACGGGAATCGAACCCGTGTTACCGCCGTGAAAGGGCGATGTCCTAACCGCTAGACGAATCGGCCATATATGGGTGGGGTTTCTGAACCTGGCTTAGATGAACCCCGGCGTCTAAGCTGACGAGTCGGCGTTTAAGAGCGCGTTCTCGTAAATCGGTCCGCAAAAGTACGGTGATATTCTTAAAATGCAAATACAGTGACCAAAATTTTCTCAAAAAATAATTTCCACCCGTTTTTACTGCTATTTTTACCGTTCGCTAACTTTCAACGAATAACCATTACATGAAACACTTCTCATGGCTGGCCGGTCTGCTCTTTCTGAGCCTTACTGCGCTGGCACAAACCACCGTTATTACGCCTGAACAGTTCTTAGGCTACCGCATCGGCCAACGGTATACTCCGCACCACCGCGTACTGGCTTATGCCGAACAGATCGCCCGTCAGGCTCCCAACCGTATTAAACTGCTCCCCTACGGAACAACCTATGAAGGTCGCCCGCTGATGGCCGTAGCCGTGGCCAGCGAAGCCAACATGGCCAAACTGGAAGAAATCCGGACGGATAACCTGAAACGCATCGGTATGCTCGACGGCAAACCGGTGAATGCCTCCGGACCGGCCATTGCCTGGCTGAGCTATAACGTACACGGGAACGAAGCCGTCAGCTCGGAAGCCTTTATGGAGGTGCTGTACGGGCTGGTCAGCGGTACGCACCCGATTGCCGGTAAGGTAGCATCTAACGCCGTGGTGATCCTCGATGCCGACCTTAACCCCGACGGCCACGACCGGTATGTGAACTGGTTTAACCAGATGCTGGGTGCCAATCCGAACCCGATCCCGTTTGCCCGTGAACACAACGAACCATGGCCGGGCGGTCGCTACACCCACTATTACTTTGACCCGAACCGCGACTGGGCGTGGCAAACGCAGGAAATTACACAGCAGCGTATGGCGTTTTACCAGCAATGGATGCCGCAACTGCACGGCGACTTCCACGAAATGGGTGTTGAAAGCCCGTACTACTTCGCACCGTCGGCAAAACCCTACCACGAAGACATTACCGGTTTCCAGCGGCAGATGCAGCAGGTCATCGGCCAGTATTGCAGCCGCTATTTTGACCGCAACAACTGGCTTTACTACACCCGCGAACGCTTCGATTTATTTTACCCAAGCTACGGTGACACGTGGCCGACCTACAACGGCGCTATCGGCATGACCTACGAACAGGGCGGAAACAGCCGCTCAGGGCTGGCTATCGAGAAAATGGACGGCGATACCCTCACGCTCCGTCAGCGTATTGACCACCACGTTGCTGCCAGCTTTGCTACCCTGGAGGCCGCAGCGGACAAATCAGCCGATCTGGTGAAGGAATTTACCGGCTTTTTTGAAAAATCGCAGACCAATCCGGTTGGCCCCTATAAAACCTATGTCATTAAAAGTTCGGGTGATCTGGGTCGCATTCGTGCCCTGCGTAAACTGCTCGACCGCAACGGCATCCGCTATGGCATGGCTGGTAAAGCATCGGCGGCACCGGCGTTTAACTACATGACCCAGCAGAATGACAAGTCCGTATCGATTGGTGCCGAAGACCTGGTCATCAGTGCGTATCAGCCGAAATCGACACTGCTGAAAATCCTGTTTGAGCCGAAATCGATGCTGGAAGATTCGGTTACGTACGACATTACAGCCTGGTCACTGCCCTATGCCTATGGCCTGCAAACCTATGGCATGACCACACGCATGAACCCTGTAGCCTATCAGGAGCCGCAATCTGCGGCCGCTGCTCCGGCCGGCAAGCCGTATGCCTACCTGGCTTCGTGGGAGTCGCTGCAATCGGTAAAGCTTCTGGCCACCTTACTGAACCAGAAAGTACGCGTCCGGTCGGCCGAAAAAACGTTTGAACTGGATGGGAAAACGTACAACGCCGGTACGCTGCTGATCACCCGTGCCGGCAACGAGCGCCTCGGCGACCGGTTTGATACCATGGTGCAGGAAGCCGCCAAATCGGCGGGTGTCAGCCTGACGCCGGCGGGCACCGGCTTCGTAACGAAGGGTTCTGACTTTGGCTCCGACTTTGTCATGGTCCTGAAAGCTCCGCGTGTTGGTCTGGTTATTGGCGAAGGCACAACGTCTACGTCATCCGGTGAGGTCTGGCACTATTTTGATCAGGATCTGGGGTATCCGGTAACGCTGATTAATCCGGGCGACCTCGCCAACATTCAGTGGAACCGCCTCGATGTACTGGTATTACCGACCGGTTCGGGTTATGGCCGCATCCTGAATGAACGCACGCTGACCGCCATGAAAGACTGGATCCGTGCCGGTGGCAAACTGATTGCCATCGAGCGTGCAGCGGATGCACTGGCCGGAAAAGCAGACTTTGATCTGAAAACGAAACCGGAAAAAGACGAAAGCCCGAAAGCAAAAGATAAAAAATCAGCCGCTGACTCCCTGAAAACGTATGCCAACCGCGAGCGCGACGCTATCGTTGACGAATCGCCGGGCAGTATTTACCGCATCACGCTGGATAATACGCACCCGCTGGCATTCGGACTGTCGGGCGGCTATTATGCCCTTGTGCAGGACACCCACAACTTTGATTTCCTGAAGGACGGCTGGAACGTCGGTTACCTGAAAGAGAACAATTATGTTGCCGGTTTCTCGGGTAAAAACGCGAAGGAAAAGCTGAAAAATACCCTGTCGATGGGTGTGCAGCAGATGGGTCGCGGTCAGATTGTGTACCTGGCGGATAACCCGCTGTTCCGCGGTTTCTGGTATAACGGAAAACTGCTCTTCGGTAACGCCGTGTTTATGGTCGGGAATTAATCATTTTGTTTTAGAGGCCGGACCTTCCTGGAAGTTATAAAC
>NZ_CAMFHL010000114.1 GCF_945952095.1 uncultured Arsenicibacter sp.
CCCCAACCATCAGCAACGCAGAACCACTCAGCGACCCTCGGAACCATCAGCAACGCAGAACAAAAATTATTCCGAATAGTGGACCGGAAACCGGATGCGGATGGTGGTGCCGCGGCCGGGCGAGGCTTCGACTTCCATGTTGGCATTCAGGAGTTCGCAAAGCCGTTTTACGATGTGCAGCCCGATGCCCTCGCCCCTCGGTTGGGTCGATTGCGGTAGTTCGGCGGTTTTTTCCGGCTCGCTGCTTTTAACGTTTATAGTAGAGCGTGCCCCTTTAATGCTCACTTTTTCCAGGGATGGCTCCAGCGTAAGGGCAGTAGCTGATTTTTCGGTAAGCCCGGGGCCGGTATCACTTACCGTCAACAGCCAGCGCAGGGGGCCCTCGGGCGACCAGACAAGCGATACGCCGCCCTGATAGGTGTACTTAAGGGCGTTGAGAAGCAGATTTTGTACAATGCGCTGAACCTTAATTGAATCGCCTTTTACCGGCAGGGCCACAGGGCCATTCGTTTGCAGGTACAGGTTCCGTTCAGCTGCGTATGGTTTGAGGGTGTCGGTTACGCGAAGCAGCAAATCGGATGCGTCAAACGACTCAATGTAAAGGGTTTCCTGCCCCGCTTCAAGGCGAGCAAGATCCATGAGCTGGGTCAGCATTGACGTTACTTTCGAGAAGTTCCGCTGGAGCATCTGCAGCATTTCGGTGCGTTCTTCTTCCGTGTTGCCGGGCTGGTCCAGAATATAGGCAGCTCCCCGCATCACGCCGAAACTGCCGCGCAGATCATGAGAGGCCATTCGCAATACATCAGACCGCCGCCGGATCAGATCGTTCAGCTCATCGAGTGTATGCTGTAAATTGGCTGCCCGTTCAGCGGCGCCAATCTTCTGCAAATCATTGTATTGGGTTACGCTTCCGGAAATGGCTTCGTGAATCAGGTCGTTCACCGACTGATAAACCGCCTGTACATCTTCCGGTAACTGTGAGGGGTGATCAAGGACATAAGCGCCGATTTCGTCAATGAGGCCACTATGCAGATGGGCAAATTCGCGGAGCAGTTCCTCCAGCGCGTATCCGAGCCGCCAGCGATGTAACCCATGTTCTCGGGCAATCTGCGCCGGACTGAACGGAGGTTTTTCGTTTGTCAGCCGCTTGGTAAAGGCAAGTAGTAAATCAGGGACACGGTCGTTGAACTGCTCCTGACTCAGGCTATTGACCGTAGGCAGCGACGGATCGGCCTCGCATCGGTGACGCCAGGTTATCAGCAGCTCCCGCTGTCGGCGGCCCAGCCAGTCAGCTAAGCCTTTCATCCATATATGTAGCAAAGTTACGTCAGACATTAATCGGGAATGGTTTTATACAAAGGTTGTCGTCACATAAGATTGACTTATTGACTAAAACCGGATTAGCTCACCAACAATTTTCGCCTGGACAAGTTAATGTATTTAAGGTTAAGTTAACACTATATGGATAATGAATGCAATTAGGTTTTTATACCTATATTTGTAATATATGAATTTTTATTGTCTGGCAAAACCCCGATAAAGCCCATGACTTCACCAGTCATATCAGAATCTAAACGCACCGAAAAGCATTCAAGTGTACTAATTGTGGAGGACAACCGCGACCAGCAGGTGCTGATCCGGTATGCACTTCAGCAAAGCTTTAATAAGGTTAAGCCTGTTTGTGTTGACAATGCAGAAGAGGCGCTGGCTTACCTTGATTCATGCGTTGAAAACCAGGAGGAGTTGCCGAAGTTAGTACTGCTGGATTTGTATTTGCCTGAAGCAGAGCAAGGCTGGCAATTGTTACGTCAGATAAAAGAATATCCGGTTGGCCGGAATATGCCTGTCGTTGTACTGAGTGTATCCAATGCCGATGAAGACATCCAGCGGTCGTATCAGCTCGGTGCCAACTCATACATTGCCAAACCACTCGAGTACGAACAGTGGTTAACGTATTTTGAGACCATGCGGTTGTACTGGTGGGAGACCGTTACATTACCCCGCCAGCCGTATAAACCATAAAGAGCTGCCAGGCGATCCTGGCATCTCTTTATTTTTACCGGTAAAACGTCTGTTATTTAGTAACCGTTTGCCGTACCCCTTGTTTCTGGTATTGATACCAGTACTCGATGAGGTCAGCAATCAGGCCCGTCCAGCCCGTTTGGTGGCTCGCACCCAGTCCGCTGCCGTTATCTCCGTGGAAATATTCGTAGAATAAATACAGCCCGTCGAAATTCGGGTCGTTCTGCTGTTTTGCTTCCTGACCAAAGGCCGGAATCTGCCCGGTGTCCGGATCTCGCCTGAAGATATTGATCAGCCGCCCGATCACGCGCACAATCGCTTCCTTGATGCTCATGATTTCGCCGGAGTTAGTCGGGTATTCCAGCTCAAAATCATCACCGTAGTATTGATAGAACTTCAGCAGGGAGTCAATCAGCAGGAAGTTTACCGGGAACCAGACCGGGCCGCGCCAGTTGGAATTGCCGCCGAAAAGGCTTGTTTCCGATTCGGCCGGTACGTACTTCACCCGGAATACTTCGCCGTTCAGGGCAAACTCATACGGGTGCTCTTCGTGGAACTTCGACAGTGCCCGGATACCGTAATCCGACAGAAACTCTGTTTCGTCGAACATCCGTTTCAGCAACATCTTCATCCGGTGACCGCGCAGGAGCGACAGCAGGTGGGTTGCCCCCTTACCCGGCTCGTGCCAGCGCGAAATCAGCGAGGCAAGGTCGGGCCGGTTAGTCAGTACCCACTCAATCCGGCGTTTGAAGTCCGGCAGCTTCGACAGCAGTTCTTCGTCCAGAATCTCGACGGCAAACAGTGGAATCAAGCCGACCATCGACCGGATTTTCAGCAGCCGTGCGTTGTTGTCCGGCGTATGCAGTACATCGTAATAGAACTGGTCTTCCTCGTCCCACAGGCTGATTTGCTGCTTACCGAGGTTGTTCATTGCCGACGCAATGTGCAGGAAGTGTTCGAAGAATTTACTGGCCATATCCTGATACGCCGGCCGGGTCAGGGCAATCTCGCAGGAAATCCGGAGCATGTTCAGCGTATACATGGCCATCCAGCCGGTTCCGTCGGCCTGTTCGATACGGCCGCCCATCGGCAGGGGCTGGCTGCGGTCGAAAACCCCGATGTTATCGAGGCCCAGGAAGCCGCCGCCAAAGATGTTATTGCCTTCCACGTCCTTGCGGTTAACCCACCACGTGAAGTTGAGGAGCAGTTTATGGAAAACCCGTTCCAGAAAGCCAATGTCGCCTTTGCCATTGAGGTCGCGGTCGATTTCATACACCCGCCAGGTGGCCCAGGCGTGTACCGGCGGGTTCACGTCGGAGAAGTTCCATTCGTAGGCCGGAATCTGCCCGTTCGGGTGCATATAGTACTCGCGGAGAATAACCGCCAGCTGCCGTTTGGCAAAATGCGGGTCGAGCCGGGCGAGGGTCAGGGTATGGAATGCCAGATCCCAGGCCGCAAACCACGGGTATTCCCACTTGTCGGGCATCGACAGGATGTTGGCCGTGTACATATGCCGCCAGCTTTCGTTGCGGGCATACACCCGTCCCTGAAACGGAATCGGCATTTTCGGATCACCCTTCAGCCATTCGTTGACATTATAGTAATAGAACTGTTTGTTCCACAACATACCGGCATAGGCCTGCCGCTGAATGGCCCGTAGTTCGGGATCGGTTACGTTTTGCTGGAGTTCGCCGTAAAAAGCATCGGCTTCGGCCAGCCGTTTCTCAAAAATCTCATCGAATGAGCCGAACGGATTGCCCTGGTGGGTTGTATCGCTGAACCGGAGCCGGATCGTTGTGCTTCCTTTGGGGGGGACCACCCGTTCATAACGGGCCGAGGCCTTGGTGCCGATCTGGTTGGGATTGACAAACTCCTTCCGGCCGGTGATGATGTAATTATTGATGCTGTCTTTCGGATAGGCTGTCGTATTCTGCCGTCCGTAAAGGCGTTCGGTATTCGTTTCGTTTTCGCAGAACAGCAGTTCGTTGGCGCCTTCGCAATAGAGCTTGTATTTGCCCAGTTGCCGGTGGTTTACCTCAATCTGGCTGGTGGCAATGCCGTTTAAAATCGGCCGGGCACTGAACTGCTCGTAGCCCCATGACCACACATTCCGGAACCAGATGGTTGGCAGAAGCGTAATCGGAGCCGGTTTGTCGGAGCGGTTGGTGGCCGTCACCTTCACCAGCCAGTCGTTCTGGTCGGCTTTGGCGTATTCGATAACGATATCGAAGTATTCGTCCTGATCGAAAATACCGGTATCCGTAATTTCAAATTCCGGATCGACCCGTGACCGCCGCATGGTTTCGATAACCAGCCGGTTATAGGGAAACTCCTGCTGAGGATACTTATACTGCATCTTCATGTAGGAGTGGGTAGGCGTACTGTCGAGGTAGTAGTAAAGTTCCTTAACGTCTTCGCCGTGATTGCCTTCCGGGCCGGCCAGCCCAAAAAGCCGTTCCTTAATGATGCTGTCCCGGTGATTCCAGAATGCAAGGGCAAAGCAGATAAAGCCTTTGTTATCCGAAACGCCGCCGATCCCCTCTTCGCCCCACCGGTATGCGCGGGAACGGGCCATATCGTGTGTCACATAGTTCCAGGCATCACCATACGGACTATAATCCTCCCGGACAGTGCCCCAAGAACGTTCTGATAAATAAGGCCCCCATTTTTTCCAGCCTTTATTGTCGGGCCGGTCATAGATGCGTAGTTTCTCAGCAGCAGCCATGAATTTGCTAGTTACGAATGTAGGTAAAAAGGCAGCATCCTCTCAGCGCCCCGCAAGCCGCTAATTGATATACCCATTAACGGCCAAATATACAACCCTTGACTGATACTTTATTGACTATTTACAGTGTATTTAGTTGCAATGAGGTGTTATTGCAGGCCTGGTCGCCTTTTTAAGAGTTTTAGGGGGCTGCCTGTCATACAGTATGTCTCCTGAGGAAGGCCGGTAAGGAAAAACTGATTTTATGAACCTGAACAGAAGTGCGTAAAGTTACAGATTAGCAGCCTGTTGTTTTAAAAAACGGCAGATTGAAAAGATTATGTACTAATTTGTACGTTTTAGGTTTTGAAAAAGCCATTTTTGTTGACTAAGGACTTGACATTAAAAACATTTAGCCATTATTTTAAGCACTTAATCAGCGTTCCATACCAGTCAACTCCATGAAAATACGTGCTACCCATCCGTTAAAAGGAGCTTTTTACCTGCCAGCTTTCTATACATTCCGGAAAATCAACATTTTTTTCAGCCTTTACAAATCCGGATTCCATCAACTGTCGTATACTTGTTGCCATGATTATATGAATATAATGTATACGGGAGTTTGTAATAAGTATACAAAATGTTCGCCTTTACCGTAACGTAAGAATATAAACCATAAATCAACTACGACCATGGTACGTAGCATGTTGATTAATTGGCGTATAGGAGGGAGAGGGGAATTCCGGGGTAATTATGCAAAGGCCGGCCTGCAGTCGGGCCTGGCAATGATTTTTTTTGGCTTTTTCTTCGTGCTGTTTAGTGCCGAAACGGCCGCACAAACCTATACTAAAAATAACCTTTCCCAGTTTGCAAACCCCGCAGGGCAGTATGCTATCACGGTAACCGGTTGTAGTCCTTTGGCGTTATGTTTCTCCAACATAACAAACGCGTCGGCTGTCGCTTCAGCATCTCTATCAGATAATGCATCAATCAGCATTAGCGGGCTCACTGTATTAGGGAGTATTACATCATCTGTCAGAGCCAAACTGGCGTCTGGTACCGTATCAAAGGGGGGAGATTACGCAGGTTTTGTGATCGGTACCGGATCAACGCTTAATATAAATCTCTTTAATTCGATTACGATAAGAACATACAAAGGAGGCTCTCCTGTAGAAAGCAAATCCGGTACAGGTTTAGTAAGTATAGATGCTTTGGGGTTGTTGGGTGATGTTCAGCGTGAAATCGCCTTTAAAACAATATCTGATTTTGATGAAGTTGAACTGTCCATCAGCTCATCTGTGCTGGACGTAAATCTTTTCAATAGTGTTCAATACTTCTACGCCTTCGGCGGACAAACCCTTGGCACCTTTGCGTTTAACTGCGGTTCTGCCAGTACATCGGGGCTTTTTGTTGCCGGAACCCCTTCGTCGGGGACTTTAACGGTGCCGGTAACAGGCTCAACCTCCGGTCTTGTCTCCTTATCGGTAACCGGAACCGGCTTCAGCAGCAATCCGCTGCCGTACACCACCACCATTACGAACGGGCAGACTACGATTCCGGTACCGATTACCTTTACGGGAGTGGGCACAGCCGGGTCACGTGTGCTGACTGTCACATCGTCGTACACATCCGCGTCGGGGCCGGGGAGCTGTACCGCAGCGGCAACCGTTTATGCTCCGGCAACAATCACTATTGTTTCACCCACGGCCGGTACCCAAACCTATCTGACGCCTGCTATAAGCGGAACGGCCAACATCGGCGCCAGTGTCACCGTGCTGGCACCCGGAAATCCGGCCTGTGTCGTGACAGCCAGTGGCACCGGGAGCTGGACCTGTACATCACTCTCGCTTTCGCCGGGACCTGTCACCGTCACCACCGTCGTTACGACCATTGCCGGAACGGCTTCGGCCACGGTCAGCTTTACGGCGTTGAATCCGCCCTGTACTACGCCCTCGGCACTGACCATCAGCCCTGTATCAGCCTCCCTGACTATTGGCAGCATAACGGCCTTCACGGCCTCCGGCGGATCGCCGGGTACCATCAGCTGGAGCCTGAATCCGGTGACCGGTGTGAGCCCGGCCCTGAGTGGTACCGGCACAACAACAGGTGCACTCATCTTTGCCTCGGCCGGATCCTTTACACTCACCTTTGTCGCCAGCAATAGTTCCAGTCCGGCCAGCTGCACAACGGCACAGAGTGTAACGGCAACGGCCACGATTGTTGTCACCGATCCCTATGCGATTGTCAGTGTGAAGGTGTTTCTGGGTGGCGCCTACGACGCGGTAACCGGCCTCATGCGCGATGACCTGCGGAGTCAGAACATGATTCCGATGATTGAGCCGTATTCATCGTCTGCCTTGACCGGTACCGGTTTTAGCCATACGGGCGGGGGCGGCGGCGAAATGGCAACCAGCAGTGTATTCAGTACAACCGGCAACGACGCCATCGTCGACTGGGTCTTTCTGGAACTGCGGTCCCCTGGCAGCAGTTCAACCGTGATTGCCACACAATCTGCGTTTGTACAGCGGGATGGCGATGTTGTTGCGCGCGACGGTGTCTCGGCGGTTCCGTTTGCGGTCGGGGCCGGCAATTATTATGTCGCGGTCCGGCACCGGAACCACCTCGGGGTGATGACGGCCACGGCGCTGGCGCTGAGCAGCACGGCTGTAACCGTTGATTTTACGTCCCCGTCTGCCAATACCTATGGCAGTCAGGCACAGCGGCTGGTCAGCCTGACCGCCAAGCAGGTATTGTGGGCGGGGAATGCCGGTCCGAACCGGTCGGTAATCTATCAGGGCCCGAACAATGATACTGGTCTGCTGTTGGCGCAGGTACAGCTCGATGGCGGAAATGTAGACGGTGTGCTGACCTACATCGTATCTAAATATTTGCCGGGAGATTTGAATATGGACGGGCGGATTATCAGTCAGGGGCCGAATAATGATCTGCAGACGCTGTTTCTGAATGTATTACTACATCCGGATAATACAGCCAGTTCATTGTCGCACATTATTCAGGAGCAGCTGCCATAAACAGCGGCATGTTTCCCGGATATGTAATTGAGTTTGAGTAAAGTAACTATATCGTTTATGAAGCAATTAATTGATCGTTTATGGAACAAAGACGTTTACTACACCCCGAAGTGGGCAAACGGTTACTGTGGGCACTGGCTCTGGTGATTCTTTGCCTCAGCAGCAGCTATGCACAAGGTATCCGGTATTCAGTAAAGCTACTCTCCGACGGGATCACGTATCAGGTGTCCCTGTCCAGTACCGTAAGCCTGAGCGGATCCGACCAGCAGACCAACAGCGGGCAGATTACGATTGTGGCACCGGCCGGTAGCTTAACCATTGCCAACCTGACGAATGTCGGGAGCAGCACCTGGGCAAATAACACGACGGTCAGGGCTCCTTCCCAGAATTCCTCAAAAGACTATTTTATTTTTGGTCTGACCAGCTTCGGCAAGTCTATACCCTACGCCGCCGGTGTCGAAATTCCGTTATTTACGTTCCAGAATACCGGCAGCTGCGCGGGTGCCATTGAGGTGTGGGCGTCCAGTGACCCCTTTCAGCCAAATCCACCGAGTCAGCCGATCAACGTCGGCAACGACCTGACAGCCCTGGGCTTTCTCCGGCTGGGTGTTTCGAATGCGTGGCTCGGCAACTATGGGGTTGGCACGGCCAACTGTTCGCTATTGCCGGTGGTTGCCTTCAGCATCCCAACGCCTAACAGCTTAACCAGTCTGACCCCGACGGTGACCGGTACGGTAACGGCCGGTTCGTCGGTAACGGTGCTGGCCACCGGCGGACAATCCTGTATTGCGACAGTAACCGGAACCGGCTGGACGTGCAGCAGCCTAACCTTACCGGCGGGGCCAAATACGTTAACGGCATTGTCACCCAACAGCATAGGGCCGGGTAATACCGCAACGGTGAGTTTTACGGCGGTTGCGTTGCCGGCCATTGCCATTACCAGTCCGGCGGCCAGTGCCCAGACCAGCCAGACGCCAACCGTGACCGGAACGGCAACACCGAATACCAGTATTACGGTCACGGCACCGGGGGGCAGTTCCTGTGTGGTGGTGTCGGATGGCAGCGGAAACTGGTCGTGTAGCTCCCTGACCTTACCCGTCGGGCCGGTAACCATCACGGCGACAGCCGGAAATATCAGTGGCCGTACATCGGCGACGGTTGCCATCACTACCATTGCGCCGCCAACGATCAGCATCGTTACGCCGGCTGCTAATGCAACGATTTCAAACAGTCCGACTGTCAGTGGTCTGGCAACAGCAGGGGCCAGCGTGACGCTCCTCGGACCAAACAGCCAGTCCTGTACTACTACGGCAGATGGTGGCGGGAACTGGTCGTGCAGCTCGTTCAGCCTGCCGGCGGGGCCTGTCACGTTAACGGCCATTGCCAATAATACAGGCGGAACAACTTCCACGACGGCCAGCTATACCGTACTGACAACCATATCGGCTTGTGGCCAGTCACTGAATCTGTTAAGTTCATTCACGGCGACGGCACTGCGGACCGTTGATCCGACATCCGTACAGGTGGTAACGCAACCGGCCAGCGGTCACGTTTATGTGAACAGCGACGGTACGGTACGGTATCAGCCGGCCGGTTCGGCGGCGGGGTCGGCATCGTTTACGTTGCGGGCAGCCCAGTTGTCGTCGGGCGAAAAACGGACCAACTCCGGTTTGTCAGCAGTGCAAAGTGGTGGTTGTATATTGTGTTCTGTCTCCAGCCTAAACAGCGTAACGACCACCTCAACCACTGATTTTGCCACTATTGATCAGACACTCTCAGTAGGGGGTACAACGACGATCCGGGCAAAACTGAGCGGAACGGCTCCGAAGGGCGACCGTGCGGGATTTGTGATTGCTAACCCGGCGTTATTGAGCGCTGCTATATTACCGACGATCACAGTCCGGACGTATCTGGCCGGTACACTTAAGGAAACGTACACCCTTCCGGCAATCGCCAGTATCCAGATTTTATCAGACGCTAAATTAGAGGTAAGTTTTGTGACGCAGCTGTCTGATTTTGATGAGGTATATATAAGTTACCGGACAACTGTGGGCGCACTGGCTTCGCTGGATGTGTACTATGGTTTTGGCCGTCCGGAGCCGATCTATCAGACCATCAGCTTCAACATTGCCTACAATGCGAACCTGTGTACCGATGTGCTCTCGCAGACAACCTGCCCACAGGCCTTTTCCGTGCTGACCAACGATATTGTAAGCGGATCGGGTATTGTTGATCCGACATCGGTCAGCATTGTGTCGCAGCCAACAAACGGCAGTGCTATTGCCAATGCTGATGGTACAGTAAACTTCCGGCCAACTGATCCGGCGGCGGGCTCCGGTTCGTTTGTGTATCAGGTCTGTACGAAAGTTGATCCGGCGGCTACTGCCAATAACTCGACAAACGGCGTTACAGCCAGTGGTATCAGCAGTGCGGTCTGCGTCGGGTGTTCGGTAACGAGTGCGACAGCGGTGGGCGATGCCAGTCTGAGCAACTTTGCCACCATATCCATTCCGGTAGGCGCCGGTGGCTATGCGTTTATCCGGACAAAACTGGCCCGCATGGCGCCGGCCGGCGATATTGCAGGTTTCCTGGTCGAAAATACCTCACTGGTATCGGCCGAACTGTTAAGTTCGGTAACGATCAACACCTATAAAGGAGGTTTCCTGCAGGAAACGGCGATCTCTTCCGGTTTATTAAGCTTGTCCGGCCTTGGCGGCGGCCAATACGAACTGAAGTTTCAGACAACAAAAGAATTTGACGAAATCGAAATCCGGACGGCGCCGGTGGTCGGAGTATTGTCCACGACCAAAGTCTATTACGGCTTTGCAAAATTCGGCCGTACCTGTACGCAATACAATGCCACGGTCAGCTTCCCTGCCGGTATGGCATACCAATGTCCGGGGGATTTTACCTTTGGTAACTGCGCCACTGCCACTACCAGCGGTACCTTTGTCGTAGGTTATCCGTCGTCGGGCACCCTGACTCTGCCGCTGACGGTGAATCTGCTGGGAACCGTTACCGTAAACGTGTCAGGCAGCGGCGTAACCGGCAGCAGTACGCAGACAATTGTAAGCGGACAGACATCATATACGCTCCCGTTTGCCTACGACGGTAGTGCGCCCCGCTTTACACGTACCATAAGTGTGACGTCGGCGCAGGCGACAGGCTCATGTTCAACGACCATCAATGTGTACGTGATGCCGACTGTGGCCATCAACAGCCCGGCCGCAAACGCACAGACTAACCTGACGCCGACAGTCAGCGGAACAGTCACAACCCTTGCCAGCCTGACTATTTACGGTCCCGGCGGGCAGACCTGTACGCCAACGGTGAACGGCTCAGGCGGGTGGAGCTGTAATTCGTTTGCGTTTACCGCAGGACCGGTCACGCTGACCGCCGTTACGGTGAATGAAGTGGGGAGTCAGACCGTCACTGCAACCTTCACGGCTGTTGCACCGCCGACCATTGCGATACTGGTTCCGGCTCCGAATAGCCTGACCAGTCTGACCCCGGTCGTGAGCGGGACTACCACCATCGGCGCTGCCGTGACCCTGCTGGCACCCGGCGGGCAGGTCTGCAACCCTACGGTGGATGGCGGCGGTAACTGGAGCTGTAGCTCCCTGACTCTGAGCGGCCAGGTAACCCTGACGGCCATCGCGCAGAACGTGGGCGGAACGGCGACAACTACCACAACCTTTACGGCCATTGCCGCCCCTACACTGGCGATCACAACGCCGGGGCCGAACAGCCTGACCAGTACTACGCCGCTGGTGAGTGGTACCGTAACGGCCGGCTCTACGGTAACCGTCCTGGCTACGGGCGGGCAAACCTGCGTGGCGACGGTTACCGGGACAACTTGGTCGTGTAACGGGATCACCATTCCGGCAGGAGCCAATACGCTGACAGTGGTGGCAGCGAATGCCGGTGGCAGTACGACAGCAACAACCAGCTTTACCGCCGTGGCAGTACCATCGATTGCCATTGATGTGCCGGCGTCCAACACGACGACATACCTCACACAGGTGGTTAGCGGAACCGCTACGCCGAATACAAGTGTGACTGTTCTGGCCGCGGCCAACGCTGCCTGTGTGGTCACCGTAAGCGGGGCCGGTAACTGGACCTGCACATCGCTGACGCTCACACCTGGACCGCAGACGGTTACGGCCATTGTAACCAACGTGGGCGGAACGGCGTCGGCTACCGTCAGCTTTACCGCGCTGAATCCGCCGTGCTCGACCCCGGCAGCCTTGTCGCTGACTCCGTCGTCGGTAACGCTGAATATCGGCGATGCCACCGTAATTACGGCTATGGGTGGTTCGCCGGGTGTGCTGGCCTGGAACATTAGTCCGGTTGCCGGTATTACACCGGCAACCAGCGGTGCGGGCACCTCGACCGGTTCGCTTACGTTTGCCACCGCCGGGGTTTACACCCTGACGTATACCGCAACCAACAGTACATTACCGCCAAGCTGTACGACTGCTCAAAGTGTATCTGCCACGGTCAGCATTGTTGTAACAGATCCGCAGGCCGTACTGAGTCCGAAGGTGATTCTGGGAGGAGCATACAGTGCGGTGGCAGGGCTGATGCGCGACAATCTGCGCAGTGCCAGTCTCTTACCGCTGGTAGAACCGTATTCCTCATCGGCGCTGGCCGGCACGGGCTTCACACACGTTGGCGGAGGCGGCGAAACAACTACCAGTACGGTACTGAGCGTAACGGGTAATAACGCGATTGTTGACTGGGTATTCGTTGAACTGCGGTCGCCGTCGAGCAACACAACGGTGATTGCTACCAAATCGGCTTTAGTACAGCGCGACGGTGATGTAGTTGATGTTGATGGGGTATCGCCGCTGCGGTTTAATGTCGGAGCGGGGAGTTACTATGTCGTGATCCGGCACCGGAACCACCTCGGTGTGATGACGGCTGCGACGGTACCGCTGACCAGTACGGCCACGACGGTCGATTTTACCAATCCGGCTACGATAACTTACGGTACAGATGCTCAGCAAAGTATTGGCGGTGTCAGAGCTTTGTGGCCTGGGAATACCAATGGCGTTGATAATGTGTCAGGAACAACGAAGCGGCGGATTATCTATCAGGGTGGCGACAATGATCTGGGCGTTGTATTTGGTCAGGTGTTCCTCGATTCCGGAAACCAGACATTTGTGCCAACCTATATTGTCCAGAAGTACCTGACCAGTGATGTCAATCTGGATGGGTTGCTGAAATACCAGGGAGCTGAAAATGATTTACAGATCATTTTTGCGACGGTTTTGCTTCACCCTGGTAACGTGAATCATCCGACAAATCCGTTTGTTGTGAGCTACATCGTAGAAGAGCAGGTCCCTTAATCAATTAATACCGGACCGGCCCGCTGGCTGGTCCGGTTACTATGTTTAGCGAAGAGAGGATATGACTGAGACATATAACAGAACGATACGAAAAGTTACGGGCGGCGTAACCGGCTGTCTGCTTTTCCTGATAACGGGGTTATTCCCTGCCTTCGGGCAACAGGGTATACGCTATGCCGTCCGGTTGTTGCCGGATAAAATTACTTACCAGGTCTCCTTATCCAGTACCGTCACCTTTACCGGTGCACAGCAAATTACAAACAGCGGGCAGGTAACCATTGTCGGGCTGGCTGGCCGGCTTAGCATTACTAATGTGCAGAGCGTAAACGGACAATGGTCGAATAACACCACGGTTCGTGCGCCGTCGCAGAATCCGGGGTATGATTACTTCATTTTCGGCCTGACGCCTAACACGCCCATGATTCCCTACAGCAGTACGCAGGAAACGGTCCTGTTTACCTTCCAGAGTTCGGGCGCCTGTCCGGGCGGCGTCGAAATCTGGACCAGTACGGACCCGTTCCGGCCGAATCCGCCCACACAGACCATCAACGTCGGTAATGACCTGACGGCCCTGGGCTTCCGCAACGGATCGACGCTCTACAACGCCTGGCTTGGTAACTACAACGTTGGACAGGCAAACTGCGAAACGCCGTCGACGGTGACGTTGCGGGTGAAAGCCCTGTTGCAGGGTGCCCTGGCCGGTACGACCGACGGACTCATGCGCGATGACCTGCGCACGGGTGGTGTATTGCCGCTGGCTACGCCGTACTCGTCAACCGTTAGTACGCGGTTCAGTCAGACGGGTGGAGGTGGCAACGAAACGGCTCCGGCAGCGGTAACCACCGTAACAGGAGCCAATGCAATTGTTGACTGGGTGCTGGTGGAGCTGCGTAATCCGGCAAACATGTCGGCAGTGGTTACGACGCGGTCTGGTTTGCTGCAGCGGGACGGTGATATTGTTTCGCCGGCCGATGGTACATCACCGCTGAGTTTTACGGGCTTATCCGGATCGAATTTCTATGTCAGTGTCAAACACCGGAATCACCTCGGGGTGATGACAGCCGCGCCTCAGGCTTTGTCGGCGACGATCAGTGCGGTTGACTTTACAACACTGGCAGCGGCGAGCGTCTGGAGCACAACGGCGAACGGCTACGATTATAACGGGTACGAAATGGTATCGGTGGGCGGGAAAAACGCCCTCTGGGCAGGTGACGCCAATCATGACGGCAAGGTTGTGTATACGGGTCTGAGTACGGACCTGAACACAATTTTTACCGAAGTGCTGACTGCGCCGGGTAATACCGTAAACCAGCTGTATAACTACAACAGTGCGGTCGGGTACTATTATGGGGATGTCAATATGAATGGTAAGGTCAGTTATCAGGCAGTCGGTAATGACAGTCAGACGATCTTTACAAACTTGCTGACCAATTACCTGTTAAACGGTGCGAAGCTGTACAATTTTACCTTTTTTGTTGAGCAGATCCCAAATTAGTGCGGCTGTCGATACCGCATAAACGATATATTATGGCTATTACCCGACTGCTGATAATTTGTTGTCTGATCATGAGTGGATTGGGCGTCAGGGCGCAGAATCAGATCGATCTGACACTGAAATACAACACAACCCTGTCCCGCTACGAGGTGTATGCCCGGCCAACCACCGGGTTTACGCAGGCCGGATTTCCGTGGGGCAGTGCACAGATCACCGTTGTCGCCCCCGCTTCCCTGAGCAATGTGGCGCTGACCGTAACGGCGGTGGCGGCCGGTAACTGGGCTGATAACTCACGCCTGTATGCACCCGCAGCGGCCCCTGCGCTGGATTTTCACGGAATCGGCTCGACCGGTGCCGCCATTGACCTGACGGCCGGTGCGGAGGTACTGCTGTTTACGTTTACCATTCCGGGCGGCGGCTGTCTGGCCGGAATCCGGCTGTTCATCAACGGTGTTGACCCTGATCCGTCTGCCCAGACCT
Source organism: uncultured Arsenicibacter sp. (assembly GCF_945952095.1). GTDB lineage: Bacteria > Bacteroidota > Bacteroidia > Cytophagales > Spirosomataceae > Arsenicibacter. The sequence goes on from NZ_CAMFHL010000114.1 coordinate 15,085, forward strand.
CGGGCGGTGATTTCCGGAACTACACCTACGACGGCAACGACTTGCTGGGCCAGAACAATTACTATGGGACTAACTATGGCCCGGCGTCGCCGACCTGTTCGAATGCCTGTGCGCTGGAAGCACCGGTTTTGCAATGGAACCGGTAGCGCCGGCGTTGAAGCGGCGGGCATACCGGTAAGGAGACGCTCCATCGCTTTTATAAGTGATTCAGTATGACGTTTATGACAACTATGATTTCAGAAAAACATCGTGAAAGCGGGTTTATTTTTCTCTTCGCTGGCTGTGCTCGCTGCCTATACAGCCACCGCAGCGCGACCGGAAGCGCCGGCGTCTGCTATCGTTCGTAAAGTACCGGGTACAGCACGGCCGCACATATCGGTGCCCGCCGGTTATTTCCAGATTGGTCAGCCCATTGTCTTTCAGGTTGTGGGCGGTAGTAGCGGTAGTGGTGCGTTAACCCGCTACGCACTGACTGATCCGGCCAGTAAAATTATCCGGCTTGCCGATTCGCCCCTATTTCCGTCGGGGGATCTGCCGGCCGGGGAGTACAGTATTTACGCGGTTACCTATACCGATGATAACACCATTCAGCATCTTACGGCCAACGATGTGAATCGGATTACCGATGTGACAGCCGGTTGTCTGGTTGTATCGGCCCCGTTGAGTGTGCACGTCATGGCTTGTGCGCCGGCTTGTGTTCCGGCGGTAATAGCTCATAAGATTCGTTAATCAAAACCGGAAGGATATGAAGAAATTTCTCATTGGAATCATTGCCTGCATGTGCAGTCTGGCTGGTGTTGCCCAGCCTCAGATCGTGTTGCGGATGGCGTTTAATGCGGAGCAGAACCGGTATGAGGTATTTGCGCGTCCTGATTTTTCGGCCAGCCAGTTTGCGTGGGGGCCTTCGCAGGTATCGGTGGTGCTGCCGGCCGAGGTAGCTGATCAGTCGGTTTCGGCACGAAGCACAAACATTGGTGTTTGGTCAGATAATTCCCGGATTTTTGCACCGGAGACCGCGCTTGCGTCCGATTTTCACGGGTTTACAACCCAAGGTGGTAAAGTCGATCTGACGGCGGGCGAGGAGTTTTTACTCTTTGATTTTGCCTTGCCCCAAGGCTTTCTGGAAGGCGTCCGGTTATTCGATATGCAGAAAGATCCTGCTGCCTCGAAACCCGGCATGAAAGGGGGCGATTTTTCGGGGTATATGGCCGACGATAAGGGCAGAAACATGCTGAAAACAGACCTGACCAGGCCTGTATTAACCGTAAAGGATGAGGCGAAGCTGGTTGGTTTGGCGGGAATAACTTCCGAACCATCGCTGCGGGTGGTGGCCTACCCGAATCCAAGTCCGTCGGGGGCATTCCGGCTGTTTCTGCAAGGGTTCGACCGCTCCGAACGATTGACCGTGCAGATTGCAACTTTGACCGGTAAAGTGATCCACTCTTTTTCAGAGCGCGCCGATGCGCTGGCCGGAAAAGCAATTGCCCTGGGAAGTCCGGCCGATTCCTTTCTGATTTTATCGGTTACACGCCCGGATAAACAACAGACATTCGCGCAGAAAATCTGGTTGCGGGACTGAGGTGCCCTATTAAGTCATTGCTTTTCTCCGGCGCCCGCTGTGTGGTCTGACACAGCGGGCGTTTCTTTTTACTAAATTTGACGATTGCTTAGACTAAATACCTTCATGCAACACAACACCCGATTGATATGGATCGCTTTACTGGTGCTGATCCCTGTCGCTTCCTTTGCCCAGACAAAACAACGGTATACCTCACTACAGCAGGCCCTGACGTCGGGCGGTCAGCTGTCCGGTGCCAGCGGTCCGCGCAGTGTAAACTGGATTGATGGCGGTAACCGCTTTTCCTACATTGAAGGTCAGAATGTGATCAAGTCGTTTTCGCCGAAAGACCAGCAGGAAAATGTCGTGTTCGACGGGAGCCAGCTGACGTTCCCCGGCACTACCGAGCGCTTCCGCTACGTGTCGTTTGAGTGGTCGAAAGATTCAAAGAATCTGGTCTTCCAGAGTAACTTCCGGCCGGTCTGGCGGCGGTCGGGCATTTCGGATTACTACGTGTATTCGGTGGCCGACAAGAGCCTGAAACTGGTTGCCAAAGATGCCCAAACGGCCGAATTATCGCCGGATGGCACCAAAGTTGGCTACGAGCGGGGCGGCGATCTGTTCGTATTCGATTTTGCGACGCAGAAAGAAACGCGCCTGACTACCGATGCCAAGCCTGCGTTTTACAACGGCCGGTTTGGCTGGGCCTACGAGGAAGAATTTGGTCTGGCCCAGGCCTGGGAATGGTCGCCCGACAGCAAGTTTATTGCTTTCTGGCAATCTGATGAGCGGCAGGTACCGATGTACCGCATGACCGACTACAAAGGCTTTGACGAAAAATATGACTCGCTGCCTTATCCGCGCGTGGGCGATCAGAATCCGCTGGTACGCATTGGCGTTATCGAAATTGCCAACGGCACGAAGCAGTGGATGAAGGTTGATCTCGGCGATGGCTATATCCCCCGCATTTACTGGACCTCGCAGGAGGGGCAGCTCGCGCTCGTTCACCTGAACCGCAAGCAGAATCACCTGAAACTGTTCATGGCCAACGGCCGCACAGGCGAGGCCCGGCAGATTATGGAGGAAACCTCGAAAGCGTGGGTCGATGTGTTTGATTTCTTTGCCGGCATTCTGCACTACTTCTACTTCCCGGCGGGTGTGCAGGAGTTTTACTGGGTCTCGGAACGGGATGGCTATGCCCACCTGTACCGTTACGACTACACCGGCAAACTGCTGAATCAGGTGACAAAGGGCAATTGGGAGGTGACGTACGTGCATCACATTGATCCGAAAGCAAAGAAAGTGTACTATACCTCAACGGAGGTGTCACCGCTGGAACGTCAGTTGTATGTCGTTGATGCCGACGGTAAAAACCGCCGCCGCCTGACCAATACGGCCGGCAAACATGCGGTCAATTTCTCACCGAACGGGCAGTATTACATCGACCGGTACTCCAACGTGTCAACTCCGACGCAGGTGGAGCTTTGGGATACAAAAGGCACTAAAATCAAGGCGCTGGAAACCAACAGCCGCGTGACCGAGTATCTGGGTACGCACACGTACGCACCGAAGGAGCTGGCAAGCTTCACCACATCGGATGGCCAGAAAATTGACATTTCGATTGTGAAGCCGGTTGACTTTGATGCGTCGAAAAAGTATCCGGTTCTGGTGGATATTTATGGTGGTCCCGGTGCGCAGTCGGTTTACAATGAGTTCAATACCGGCGGCTGGCATCAGTGGCTGGCCCAGCAGGGGTATGTGATTGTAAGTGTCAACAACCGGGGCAGCGGGGGCTACGGGCGTGATTTTGAGAAGATTGTCTATGAGCAGCTTGGTAAATATGAAAGCCTTGATTTTGCCGAAACCGCAAAATATCTGGCCACGTTACCGTGGATCGACGGTACCCGCATCGGGATCCGCGGACACAGCTATGGCGGCTACATGAGCAGCTACACCATGCTGACGCATCCGGGTGTGTTTAAGGTGTCGCTGGTCGGCGCACCGGTGACCGACTGGCGGCTTTACGACAGCATCTACACCGAGCGCTACATGGGCCTGATGCCTGAAAATGAGGAAAAATACAAAGCGAGTGCCTCCACGACTTACGCCAAAAATCTGGCCGGTAAGATGTTCATTGCCCACTCGACCATGGACGAAAACGTGCACGTACGCAATACGTTCCAGCTGATGAATGCCCTGGAAGATGCCGGTAAAGACGCCGATCTACGGATTTATCCGCCGGGTGCCCACGGTGTTGCCTACAGCGGCACCACATCGCTGCTGCTCTACACGCAATACACCGATTACCTGTCGCGGAATTTATAAGCGGTTTGTACGGGCGACCCCACGTGGTCGCCCTTTCTATTTGCCACATGGGGCGGGGCTTTTAAAAGGGCGACCACATGGGTGCAAAAGGGCGACCACATGGGGGCGCCCGTACGGGAGAGGGAGATCATACAATAGACAGACCATCAATAAAATATATCTGATATGCACTTAACTGCCGGCCCGATTACCTTGCTATACGACAATGGATTCCCCCGCTATTTTAAGCTGGGTGACGATGAAGTACTGCGCCGTATCTACTTTGCCCTGCGCAATCAGGACTGGGATACCGCCCGCCTGACTTTCAGTGACGAATCCATTACCAAAAATCCGGAATCGTTCCGCGTCGATTATAACTGGGCGGCCGATGATCTGGGCATGCAGATGACCGGTCACGTCACGATCGAAGGCGCAACCGACGGGACTGTCACCATGAGCTGGTATGGCAAAGCGCTGAATACGTTCTGGCGAAACCGTGTCGGCTTCTGCGTACTGCACCCGATTGACGGCGTGGCCGGGCAGCCCTGCCACATTCAGCATCCGGAAGGGCATGAATCGGTCGGGGACTTCCCAAGGCTGATTAAGCCTGATCAGCCGTTTCTGAACGTACAGGGCATGCGCTGGCAGACAACTGCCGGCCATGAACTGCAGCTGTCGTTTACGGGCGATGTCTTTGAGACCGAAGACCAGCGCAACTGGTCGGATACATCCTACAAAACCTACTGCACCCCGCAGGACCGCCCTAAACCGGCACAGGTTGAGGCGGGGACGGAACTGTTTCAGCAAATCGTTTTCCGGCCGATTGCCGCAGGCGAAGGTATCACAGCCGCCTCATTTGAATACGCCGTTGAACCACCTGCCAAACCACTGCGGATTGGCTTAGGGCATAACCCGTACGACGGGCCGCTGACCGCCAAAGAAATTGACCGGCTTCGGGCCGTGGGCTTTTCACACCTGCGGACCGATGTGTTTCTGACAAATCCGGCGTGGAAACCGGCATTTGACCGGGCGGTTGCTGATGCCGTAGCGCTTGCTCTGCCGCTGGAAGTTATGCTGTTTTTCGGTGACGATCCGGCGACGGAACTTGCCGGTTGGCTGGCCAAAGTAGCGGCGCAACAAGTTGTGCTGTATACTGTGGCGGTGTTTTGGGAAAAGAACCGGCTGACCGATGATACACTACTGACGGAGGTTGCACCTGCCTTACGGGAGGCCCTTCCCGGTATCTGGATTGGCGGCGGGACAGACGCTAACTTCGTAGATGTCAACCGCAACCCGTTCGACTACGCACAGATTGATTTCGTGACGTACTCAATCAACCCGCAATCGCACGCCACCGATGACCTGACGGTTATGGAAAACATCGGCGCTCAGGCCGACACGGTCCGCTCGGCGCGGGTGCTGTCGGGTGGTAAACCGGTGCACGTGTCGGCGGTGACGCTGAAGGGGCGTTTTAATCCGGACGCGGCCCTGTCGTCAGCACCGGTTGCGCCGCCTGCCGACCACCGGCAGCCGACAGACTTCGCTGCCGGTTGGCTGGCCCAAAGCCTGCAAACGCTCGAAGAGGCCGGTGCCGGTTCGGTGACGTATTTTGAAACACACGGCCCGCGCGGACTGATGGATGCCGACGGAGCCTTTCCGGTTTACGAGGTTCTGGCGGCTTATCACGGCATAGAATAGGACACAAAAAAGACGTTCCTGGAGCTGACCCGGACGGGCAGAAAAATACCGGGCACGGTCATAGTCTGCTATGATTGTTCCGGTAAATTCCCTGCGTTAACGGGCCGTATTTCGCGTTTTTAAACCACAAAGGCATGAAGCACCTAAGCAGCACAAAGTGAAAAAGAAAAAACTTCGTGCCCCTTATCGT